>CAZNVM010000162.1:0-8132 GCA_964576215.1 uncultured Planctomycetaceae bacterium | reverse complement strand
CGTCGACAAGTTTGTATCGAGACCGTCATTTCGCGATGCTCCATTCCGGCTTTTATTCATCTCCCCCAATAAAAGCCGGAATGAAGCGAAGCGAAATGACGGTAAAATCAGTAAAAATCGTAAACTTGTCGACGGACTGCGACGGGGTGCGATACAGGTCGCTAACAAATTCACCAAAAATAATGGTAGCCGGGAACGGAGCGCAGCGTAGTGACCGGATTTTCCCGCAATTTGGTCCGGTCGCTTCACTCCGTTGCGCTCCCGGCTGCCATTTCATACAAACTTCTGTTAGCGGCCTGCCCGGCGATACACCCTTTTCTTTTTTTGCTTTTCTGGTAGACTAACGGCGTTTAAAACTCACCTTGGAACATGCTCTTTGAAAGGAGTTACTCTTGTCCTCTGACGAAATTCTCCCGACCGATCAAACACCGAATATTCCCACCCCTTCCGCCGGTCATCCGGAACTGGGATCACGTATACTGGAAGATGGAACCAAGCTCGTTCAGCTGTCGATCAACGACGAACTCCGCGACAGTTATTTGACCTACGCGATGAGCGTGATCGTTTCCCGTGCGATTCCCGACGTTCGGGACGGTCTCAAACCGTCGCAACGGCGTATTCTCGTTGCGATGAACGACCTGAATCTCGGTCCGACGTCTGCACGGGCAAAATGTGCGAAAATCGCCGGAGAAACGATGGGCAACTACCATCCCCACGGCGACGCGGTCATCTATCCGACGCTGGTTCGGATGGCCCAGGATTGGAATTCCCGGCGTGTGCTGATCGACAAACAGGGGAATTTCGGATCGATTGCCGGCCTCGCTCCCGCTCACATGCGGTATACCGAAGCCCGGATGTCGCATGTTGCCGCAATGATGCTCGACGATCTCGAACTCGACACGGTCGATTTCATTCCAACTTACGACGAACAACGGATGGAACCGACGGTGCTTCCGTCAAAATTTCCCAATCTTTTGGTCAACGGGTCCAACGGGATCGCCGTCGGTATGGCGACCAGCATTCCGCCGCACAACGTCAACGAAGTCTGCGACGCGACGATTGCCGTTTTGGACAATCCGGGAATTTCGCCGCTCGAACTCCTGAATATCTGCCCCGGCCCCGACTTTCCGACCGGAGGAATCATCTGCGGTCGGAGCGGAATCGCTCGTGGATACCTGACCGGTCGTGGGAATATCGTCGTTCGGGCAAGAGCGACCATTGAAGAACACAACAAGAAAAGCCGGATCATCATTTCCGAGATTCCGTACCAGCAAACCCGGGATCGCATCGAGGAAAAAATTTCCGAAATGGTCAACACCGGAAAGATCGTTGGCATTACCGGCGTTCGGAACGAATCCGACCTGAACGAGCCGGTTCGCTTGGTCGTTGATTTGAAACGCGACGCCGATCCCGAAGTCGTTCTGAACCAGCTTTACCAGTTCACGATGCTCCAGGATTCGTTCTCGCTCATCATGCTTGCATTGGTGGACGGCAAACCGCGAGTCCTCACGTTCAAGGAGATGGTCGAAGAGTTCATCCGGCACCGGATTTCCGTGATCCGTCGAAGAACACAGTTCCTGCTCGCCAAGGCCCGGCGGCAAAAGCACCGGATCGAAGGGCTTATCATTGCTCATGCGAACATCGACGAAGTGATCCGGACGATCCGCTCCTCGGCGACGCAAGCGGAAGCGAAAGTCCGGCTCATGCAGATTGAATGCCCCTCTTCCATGCTCCAGCGGGCCCTCGGCGACGAAGGCTTCGAAACCTTCCAAAAAGAACGGGGCGTTTCGGAAAATTACACTCTCACCCCGGTCCAGGCGGACGCGATTCTCCGAATGACGCTTGGACAGTTGGTCAATCTCGAACAGGAACGGCTCGGCGAAGAGTACCGTAACCTCCTCTCGGAAATCGGCGAATACCTCAAGATTTTGGCCGACGAAAATCTGATTCGGGACATGATCCGCGAAGACCTGGACGAAGTCAAGCGGAAACATGGTGATAAGCGTCGCACCGAAATCACCGGCGAAGAAGCGTCGGACATCGACGTGGAAGACCTCATCAACGAAGAAACGATGGTCGTGTCGATTTCGACTGGCGGATATATCAAGCGGACCCCGGTTTCGGTTTACCGTGCTCAAAAGCGGGGTGGAAAAGGCCGAATCGGGGCGAAAGTCGCCGACGAAGACCCGATTCAGCACCTGTTCGTCTCCTCGACGCACAATTACCTGCTTTTCTTCACGAACAAAGGAAGGGTTTACTGGGAAAAAGTCTACAATTTACCGCAACTTCCTCCGACTTCCAAAGGTCGGGCAATCGTCAACATGCTCAATCTTTCGGAAGGGGAGACGATTGCCGATTGTCGTTCGATCCGGAATTTTGACGAACCGGACCATTACCTTGTGCTTGCGACGAAAAAAGGGTTGGTCAAAAAGACGGCCCTTTCCGCTTTCCGGCGTCCGACCAAGGGAGGTATTATTGCGATCAAGCTGCGGGAAGGGGACGAATTGATCGACACCACCGTTGTTGGGCCGGGGGACGAGTTGATTATTTCGACCGCCCAGGGAAACGCCATGCGATTTCGGCACACCGATGTTCGCTCCATGGGGCGAACGGCAAGCGGCGTCAAAGGAATCCGGCTTCGCAAAGGGGATTACGCCGTCGGAATGTTGGTTGCGTCGCCGGATATGACGCTGTTGACCGCTTGTGCCAACGGGTACGGTAAACGAACGGCAATCGGGCCCAACGCCGAGCCGGAAGAGGAAAAACCGGAAATCGATGGAGATATCGAAGCACCGGAAACGGAACCGGAAACGGAAGAATCGGATGTTTTGGAAGAGAATGAAAATGATGATTCGAACAAACGGTACACGACGAAACGTCGCGGTGGACTCGGCTTGAAGGATATCCTCACCTCGAAACGCAACGGACCGGTTGTAAGCATTACCCGGGTCAAAGACGACGACGAAGTGATGATGATTACTGCGAAAGGCCAAATCCAGCGAATTGCCGTTTCGGATATTCGGGTGATGGGTCGCAATACGCAGGGAGTCCGCCTGATGAATCTCGACGACGATGACTCGCTCGTTACCGTCAAACGTATTCCCCGCGACGCCAATGCACCAAGCGATACGGTAAACGATTCCGAAAGCGATTTAGTCCCGGTTCAAGGATAAACGCAAAGAGCCGGGACCAGTGGTCCCGGCGACCAGACAACGGTACAATGATCGTTCACACCGGGGACACAGTCCGGTTCTGTTTTTGTGTTCTCAAAGTGTAAACGAAATGGTAATGAAACTGGAAAAAGTGTTGAAATTTAAGGGCATCGGGAATCGGGAATCGGGAATCGGAGGAAGTTTTTCACTTATCACCTATGCCCGATGCCCGATTCCCGATGCCCTTGACTGTTTTGAGTCACCATTTGTTTACGGTTTGAGTTATGTTGATTCACGATATTGCTGAACTCCGTCAGGCACTTGACGAGAAAGGGGCCGTCGGTTTTGTCCCGACGATGGGGGCGTTGCATGAAGGGCACTTGAGCTTGGTTCGCGAGGCCAAAAAACAGTGCGAGTGCGTCGTCGTCAGCATTTTCGTCAACCCGACCCAGTTCGGCCCAAGCGAGGATTTTTCCAAATATCCCCGGTCGCTGGAATCCGATTGTGAGCTTCTGCGTCGGGAAAACGTCGATTTCGTGTTCGCTCCAGCGGTCGAAACGGTGTACCCGAAAGGGTTTGAAACTTACGTCGAGGTCGGTTCGGTCGCCGAGCCGCTGGAAGGCCGCTTTCGACCAGGGCATTTTCGCGGGGTTGCTTCGGTGGTGTTGAAACTGTTCAACATGGTCAGGTCGGACGCCGCCTTCTTCGGTCAGAAAGATTTTCAACAGGTCCGGGTGATTCAAAAAATGATCGACGATCTTAATGTGCCGGTTCGATTGGTCGTTTGTCCGACGGTCCGGGAAAGCGACGGCTTGGCCATGAGCAGCCGAAACCGATACCTGACGCCTCAGCAGCGGGAAGACGCTCTCGTTTTGTACCGATGCCTGACCAAAGCGACCTTGCGAATCTGCGGCGAGCAAAACGTTGATCTCGCTGCCGTTCGTCGTGAGATGGAGCAGATGATCCTTGCGGTGAAGGGGGCCGGGATTGATTACGTTTCCTTTGCCGATCCGCAGACGCTTCAAGAAGTTCACTCGCTCAAAAATCTCGAAAAGGTTGTCCTTCTGCTCGCCGTTCGAATCGGAACAACGCGGTTGATCGATAACAGGGTGATGGAATTAGGGGATCACTAGCTTTCAGTCACGATAATCAAAATTTATGTAACCTGTTGATAATCAACGACTTGTAAAACAATTGGCCTGTGTTGATTCATTAGACTTGAAAACAAGGGGTGTAGCCACGATTTTAGGTAGGGAACAGCCTCGAAAACAGGGTAAATAACCTCATTTTTACCTCATTTACAAAAACAAAGCGTATGATAAATCTGAAAAAGTTGTTATATAGGTCCTCCCAAAAAAACTGCAACCTTATTCTTCTTCTTGGCATTCCCTTTGTTTTTCAAGGGGTTGTCAATTCACGACGTTGCACTTTTTATGGGACGGGCTATACTTTCCCGACAAGTGAAAAACTTTCCCCGATTTCCTATTTCCGATTTCCTGACCAATCGAACCCATGATAACACAGCTTCGCATCTTTTTGTTCGTTTTTCTTTGTATCTTGTTGTTTTCCCCCGCTTTTGCCGATACTACCGGCCCACAACCGAACGTCGTCATCATTTTGGCGGACGACCTTGGAATCGGCGACACCGGTTGTTACGGTGCGACCGTCCACAAAACGCCGAACATCGATTCGCTCGCCGAGAATGGCATCCGCTTCACGCAGGGGTATGCAACCAGTGCGACCTGCACGCCGAGCCGGTACGCTTTTATGACCGGCGTGTATCCGATCCGGCATCCCAACGCAAGCATTTTGCCGGGAAACGCACCGCTGATTATCGATCCGAAAAGACCAACACTGCCGCGTGTGTTCAAGGAGGCCGGTTACGCAACCTTCGCGGTCGGCAAATGGCATCTCGGTCTTGCTGACGGAAACCAGGATTGGAACAAGGAAATCCGACCAGGCTTGTGCGATCTCGGCTTCGACCATTCCTTCATCATGGCGGCAACCAACGACCGAACGCCGACCGTGTACATCGAGGACCAGCGTTGTGTCGGACTTGATCCGAACGATCCGCTCCTGGTCAACTATCGAACGAATTTCGACGGCGAACCGACTGGAAAATCGCACCCGGAACTGCTGACCAAGATGACGGCCAATCGTGGACATGTGGACAGCATCGTCAACGGAATTGGACGTATCGGCTTTCAAAAAGGGAGCAAGGCCGCTTATTGGATTGACGAGGACATGGCCGATATTTTTAACGGCAAAGCTCTCGGTTACGTTCGCCGGGCGGTCGGGGACGGCAAACCGTTTTTCCTCTATTACGGCCTGCATCAACCGCATTGCCCACGGGTGCCCCATTCGCGGTTCGTCGGTTCTTCCCCTCTCGGCCCGCGCGGCGACGTAATTGTCGAAGCGGATTGGCAGGTTGGTGAACTGCTCCAACTTCTCCGTGAACTCAACATCGAGGAGAACACCATTGTTATTCTGACAAGCGACAACGGCATGGTCCTTGACGACGGGTACAACGACATGGCGGTTGAGATGAACACAAAAGCGGGGCACACGCCGAGCGGCATTCTTCGCGGCGGGAAATATAGTCGTTACGACGGCGGGATGCACGTTCCCTTCCTCCTGCAATGGAAAGGAACGGTGAAGCCGGGCGTCAGCGATGCGGTCGTCTGCCAGATTGATTTCCTGGCGTCATTTGCGAAACTGACGGGCCGGCCGTTGCCGCAAAACGTCGATAGTATCGATACGCTCGACGCCTTTCTGGGACGTTCGGAAACGGGCCGCAAGGAATTGGTTCTGGAAGCGAATCGCCGGCTTTCTTTTCGTACGGAAAACTGGTATCTCGTGCCGGATGTGGGGCAAGGGGCGCAACACACGGAACTGTTCGATTTAAGTACGGATCCTTCGCAAAAAGAGGATGTTGCCGCAAAATTTCCGGAACAGGTCGAACAAATGACGCAACGCCTCAAGGAGATCGTTCGTTGACGGACGATTTCTGAAAATTTAGCCGCCGCACTTTGCGCGGTGTAAAACAAAAAAGAGTCTCAAATCCAAATCCGAACCCCTTATGAGGTCGCAAATGGCGAAACATGAAATAACCTGGCCCAAAATTATTCCCGGTTTTGACGCTCTCAAGATGAAACAAGGAGCTACAAGAGAGGGTATATCGTAATACAAAGGGAATGACGGACGCTGAGGTTCGCGAGTACATCAACAGCAGGGCCGACGAATACTGGCATCACCGAGCGGAAAAGAAAGCAAGGCAACAGGAAAAAGCCGCGACGCCAGGTTGATCGGGTTCTCGCAGGTGTACCGTCCGTCGGTAAAAAGCACCATTTGCCCTTTTTTGCCGGCGGGGTAGCGAAACGCCACCCGCATCCCGGTCGAAAATGGAATAATGGAATTGTCTATTCAAACCGTTCCGAATGATTCCAACCGAACGAATCGGCAACGGCGCGGCAGGTCAGTTCGCCGTCGAATGTGTTGATTGCGGCAGCAATCGGCGGGGTACGTCTGGCGTAATCTTCCAGATTTTTCGCGTTGTTCGCCAACTGCAATACCCAGGGAAATGTCGCATTGCATAACGCCGACGTACTGGTTCGGCTCACGGCTCCCGGCATGTTGCCGACGCAGTAGTGAACAACATCATCAACCAGATACGTCGGGTTGGAATGGGTCGTCACTCGGGACGTTTCGCAACATCCCCCCTGGTCGATTGCGACATCGACGATCACGGCCCCTTTTTGCATGATCGACATGTCCTCTTTTCGTACCAAAGCGGGGGCTTTTGCGCCGGGAATCAACACTGCCCCAATCACCAGGTCGGCGGTCGGAAGTTGCCGTAGGATTTCGTGTCGGTTACTGTAGATAACGTTGACGTTTGCCGGCATGACGTCGGCAAGATAGCGGAGTCGGTCGATATTCGAGTCAAGAATCACGACATCCGCTCCGAATCCGGCAGCAACTCGTGCGGCTCCAGTCCCGACAATTCCGCCGCCAAGTATGAGCACTTTCGCAGGAGCAACGCCCGGCACGCCACCGAGAAGCACCCCACGTCCGCCTTGTGACTTCTCAAGATATTTCGCCCCTTCCTGAATACTCATTCGTCCGGCAACCTCGCTCATCGGCGTCAACAGCGGCAAGCGTCCCTGAGCGTCCTGAAGCGTTTCATAGGCAATGGCCCGACAACCGGAATCACGAACCTGGGCGGTCAAAGCCTTATCCGCGGCAAGATGGAGATAGGTGAAAAGGATTTGCCCTTTACGCAACAAGGGATACTCCGGCGGAAGCGGTTCCTTAACCTTGAGAACCATGTCGGCTTTCCCGAATATTTCAGCAGGTGATTCGACGATTTTCGCGCCCGCTTCGAGGTATTCCTCATTGGTAACACCGGCCCCGATCCCGGCGTCTTTCTGGACCAATACAACATGACCGGCCTTGGCCAACTCATAAACGCCGAACGGCAACAACGCGACACGATACTCATTCTCTTTGATTTCTTTGGCAACGGAAACGATCATGGAAGTTCAATGTGTTAAAGTAAAGGTGAACGGAATGGAAAGGATTTTAAATGGAGAGCGAATCATGGGAAGTGGGGGAACCCCTTTTAGTCCTTAAACAAGCGAATCCCTGAAGGCTACAATACCAATTTCCCCAGTTTATCCAATTTTAACCGCCACTCATTCCGGCGGAATCAGCAAATTACAAAGTTTCCAGATGTTTTTTTTCGTTTGGCACCGATTGGGCAAAATACTTCATCATTGCCCAAGTCGCGTAGGTGCTGAACTTGCTTCCGCGGGAGTAGTCGAACTCTTCGACCGCTTTCATGAGGACGAGGTTCCCTTCGTTTACCAATTCGAAAAAATTGATGGTCGGGCTGACATGCTTTTTGGCGACAGAGGCGACCAGGTGTAAATTGGCGGCGATGAGTTCGTTTTTGATTTGAACCGCCTGATCGTAAAGTTTTTC
>CAZNVM010000161.1:0-6919 GCA_964576215.1 uncultured Planctomycetaceae bacterium | reverse complement strand
GTCGACAAGTTTACGATTTTTACTGATTTTACCGTCATTTCGCTTCGCTTCATTCCGGCTTTTATTGGGGGAGATGAATAAAAGCCGGAATGGAGCATCGCGAAATGACGGTCTCGATACAAACTTGTCGACGGACTGGGCATCGGAGTAAGACAGCAGACGGCAGACAACAGACAGCAGATGAACCTCTTTTTTCCTGTGCCCGATGCCCTATGCCCTTAAATTTCAACACCTTTTCCGGCCTCAAAACCAATCCGTTTACACTTTGAGTTACATAATGAAAAATCAAGCCCAATCTTTTCCTTCGGTCATAAACTTCAATCCCATCAATTGGGCGATGTCTCGGAAGCTGTCAAGGTGGTTGCCGTAAAACAGAACCCGATGCAGAAGCGTCATCATGTCTTTGCCGAGGACGTTTCCGCCCCATTTCTCGAAAAGCTCACGGGCACTGCTGCTCGTCACCTCCGTGACGACCTGCGTTCGGCAGCCCCGGTCGTCGAAGTCGCAAACCTCGCGGATGATACCGGTCGAAACGAGAATCGTGTCGTTGTTCGCCGTTTTTGCCCAAGTGACTTCGCGGCTGATGTCACGGTCCATGAAGACCTTGAGCGATGCGCCCCGGTTGTCGTCCCGGTGCGTTCGAATATGGAAAGGCAACCGTTCCGACTGCGGACCGTCCATTTTCGTCGGCGCAACGCAATGGGCGTGAATAACGGCGTTTTTCGAAAGGTCCATGAGCGGGTCCGTAATGAAACCGGGCAAGCCCGTTGCATAGAGCATCATCATCATTGTCAACGTGGAATCCATGTCCGCTTCACAGGCACCGACCGCTCCGTCGTCGAGAATACGGCTAAAACCGAGGCACGGATAGCCAAGAACGCCAATCGGGATACCGCCGAGACATTTCATCGTGAGTGCTCTCGCCTGATGGTCTTTCATTAATTTTTTCATGGCGAAATACGTCTTGCACGACTTGATGATCTCCTCCCGGCTTGGTTCGCGGATTTCCTGAGCTTGTTTGATCCAATACTCTTCCGCCTCGGCAACGGCGTCCGCACCGGGAATCGATTGGTGAACCTCGACAAACTCTTGCGGAGTAATGTGAATCACTTCCGTCCCGAATTTTTCCTTGACTTTGGCGTAATCACGAGCCGCCTCCGTTCCGGCGGCACAGCCCGGATTGCCGACCATAATCATTTTGGAGCCTTTCATTCGCACCGGAACCCGGAGCAGCGCAACCAGTCGCTCGACCTCATTGATGTCGCGGGACGGCGACATAATGAGCTTCGCTCCCTCACGCTGCATGGTCGGAACGTACATCCAGTCGTGTCCGCTGAACGGTTGCGAATAAATGGCGACCGGGAGTTCCGTCGATGCAAAAGCGGCAAAGGGAGCGGAACTTCCGAACGCAAGATGCACCACGAGAATTGCGTCGGCTTTTTGCTCCGCGATTTTGGGGAGAAGATTGTTTGCGGCGTCAATGCTGTTCGCAATCAGATCGTTGCCGAGAAACTCGACATCGCCGAGTTTTTTCGCAATCTTTTCCAGGCAAGGGGCGAAAACCTGCTGAATTTCGCCCGGGGCGTCAAATTCCGGCTTGGGCCAGGCTCCGCCGGTTCCGAGATAAACGACGTAAACCTTGACTGGCGGTCGTTGTTCCCATTCATTGGCTAAAGCCGGGGGAACGGTGATGATCGACGAGGATTCGCCGAAAAGCAAACCTGCCGAAAGAGCGGTAGAGGTTCCCAAAAAAGCACGACGAGTTATTCCGTTACATAAATCACACATGAGAATAGTGGAGAGAGGGGAGCAGGAGGGGAAAATGGAGGGGGAAACGACCTGTAGGTATTCTCCCAAATGCCAGGGGCTTTGTCAACGCTTCGATTTTTTTGGGGAGCACGCAAATTTTCTGGGTGGGTAACGGGCCGTGCTTTAATCAGAGCCGCGCACGGAGTAAGCGGTTTTAACTTCCACCGGGGCAACCGCTCCATGAGCGGCTCTGATTGCATTTTCCTATGTTCGAGTTTTGTCAAACAGTAGGCCACGCCGCAATGGGAATAGACAATTCCTGGTTTAATTCCGTAACACCGTAAAAATGTTTTGGAAAAAGATCGGTTTTCTTTCGGTTTTTGGGCGTAAAAGAATAAATTTCCACAGGCGGCGTTTCACCACCGTTTTTCCGTGTTGAAACTTCCACTGTGGAAGAGGGATTTGAGGAACGCCCCTTGTTTGCCATCGGTCTTTTGTACGCACCGAGTCCCACGTCAATTACTTTCGGTCGGGGTTTTTCCAGCATCGGCGGTTCCGGGGCCGACGGTTCCGTGGCTGGCGGTTCCAACACGATCGGTTCCGGTGCCGTCCTTTTTTCTTCTATCGGCAAAGTTCCCGCAACCGGTATAATTTTTCCCGGCGAGTAGGAAAAAGAGATTGTTGGGGAAACGTCTACTTCGATTTCTTGCAACTCGGCCGAATCCGCAATCTTCACCGCAGGTTCGACCAAAACCGGACTCGTAACCGGAGCGACTCTCTCCTCGACGCGGTGCGGAAAAACCTGAAGACGTCCCTCTTTGGCCGCCGTTTTGGCAAGGCTGATCTGTTCTTGTGACATCCGCAAAACCAACGATGGATATTCCTGCGAGGCCGTACCGCTTACGCCGGAACAATTCTTGTTGGCGGGTATTTCGATTGCCGAGTGAACCTGAATTCCCGAGGCAACCAATTTCGGCGGTTTGCGAATGTAAATATTTTTATTTCCTTCGGCCAACTCCAAAACCATCAGGTCCACCAAATCGTTCGGTTTCAGAGAATCGGCCAGAAAATCGACGGAAAACGTTCCTTCGGTCAAACGCGGCAGGATGTTGTCAAGCGGCGTACCTTGAATGCGGTCAATCTGAACGCGAACAAGAGTCATACCGGCAGGAACCGTTTTGTCGTTCTTCGTTGACCCCGCAAACGTTCCTTCCATGTCCAGATCACAAATCGGCGACCCTTGCGAAATCGGATTGAGCGTTCTGCGCGCGTAAATCCGAAAAAAATCGGTGGTTGCGCCTATGGGAATCCGGTCGTTCGGAACGAAATCATATTGGACCGAATCCGCGTAAAGAACGGTGCCGACGGGAATATCCTTTTTTGCAACGAGAACCTGGCTTTGGGGAACCTCTTGAGAAACAACCATCGGCTTGAGAGGGAACCAAACCAATCCCACGAGGAATGCAAACGCAGTTCCTCCTCCCATTGCAACTGCCAAAAGCAACCAAGATCGAATACGCATAAGACCACTTCCCTTGTTTCGGGAAACGAACAATCGTTCCATCGTTCGTTTACTGACTTCCTTGTCTTACTCGGCAAAATCGGAAAAGTCCTCCCTGTTTCACTCACGAAGAGCCATTTTCGAAACACCGACTAGGCGTTTAATCGGCTTGAGTTATTCCCTCTTTTCCGATTTTTTCCATTGCTCCGCAATTTCGGCAGAAACGAAAAACTTTATCAGACAAAAACAGTCAAGGGCATCGGGCATAGGGCATAGGGCATAGGGCATAGGAAATACTCATCACTCATCACTTATCACTCATCACTTATCACTAACCTACGGTTCTTCACCTGTACCACCAAATCGCCCAATGAGGTGCCGGAAAACTTGGCGATGAAGGAACATTTCGCCTTGAACAAATACGCGGCGGTTTTGGGAAATTGTTCCGGACTGTACTCGATTAACGTTTCGTAATTGGCAAGGCCCTTGGCAATCACCAGGTCCGCTTGAGCGAGGTGCTCGTGAAACGTCGGTCCGCAAAGTTCCAAAATCGTTCCGAGTCCGTCGTTGCCGTTGTCGATCACTTCGACCAATTCCGTCAAGCCGACAAACTGGGCGTCTTCCCGGGTCGCATCGTTAATCACGGGAAAACCGCGAACAACCGCCGTGATTTTCGGGCGGAACTGACGCAGAATCTCTTCGATCAGCAAACGGTCGCAAACGATTTCGCCGGAGTTGTCGAGCAGGTAAAGGATGTTTTTCGCGTTTGAAACGACGTCGAAAAAGGGCTGAAGATCACCGTTGATCGGTTGGTGCATCGCTTTTTGCAAAGCGTCGTTGACGATTTCTGCCGTCAGGTGCGGTCCAAGCGCAAAATCGATTGTATTTCCTCCGATTGCGACTCTTGCGGCGGCGTCAAGCGGGTTTTCGGCGTTGCGAATGATTTCCCGAAAATGGTCGATTTGCGAAAAGATCAACGTGTTATATTCTTTTTTGACGGCGGCGTAAGGGTCCGGGTTGCCGGTCAAGCGACGGATTTCCCGGTGGATTTCCTGTCCCAAAAGCGGCGGCGTGTCGATAAATCCGCGTTCCAGAGCGATTTCCAGCGAACGGCGAAGTACCTGTTCGTGAATTTTGGGATCGTCCGACACAAACCGGGCGGCGTCAAGCGATTGGCGGGATAAACAAATAATACAATCAGGTGAAGTCGGCATATTGACGGGTGAGCGGTTTCGGGTCGAGACAGAATACAAGGTGACGTCATCATAGCGAATTCGGGACAAGAGTCAAGCGATTTTTGGCCGAGACCGATCAAGAGAACTGCAAAGTCCCTGGGAACGCAGGCATCTTGCCTGCGCGAGGCAGGCTGGAAGCCTGCGAACCCAGAAGCAGGCAAGATGCCTGCGTTCCCAAGGGGGGGGCCTTATTTTCGATCTATTTTAAACAATGCAGTTCTCTTGCGAGACCGATCCCAGGTTCGTTATTGTTGCGCAATCACAATTGCGCGCTGTACGGCCAATGCCCCTGAACTAAAGGTCGCTTTTGAGTTTATCCAAAGCGTTTTGTGCGGCAACCAGACCTTGTTTTGCGGCTTTTTCATACCAAACGGCAGCTGCACTTTTGTCCGCCAGGGTTCCGCTACCGGTTTCAAGACATTTTCCGAGGAGATATTGTGCCTCAGGCAACTCCTGTCGGGCGGCTTTTTCCAACCAGATGTAGCGTTCCTCCAGGGTGTGCGTGAAATGGTTTGCCCAGTAACATTGGGCAAACGGTTCGCCGAGTTTCGCCCCTTTTTCCACCCAGTACGCCACAGAAGTGGAAGCATTTTGATCGGTGGAATTGATTTCACTTCGGGCTTGGTATTCCATCGCAACGAGAAACATCGCCGGTAGACACCCTTGCAAAGCGGCTTTGAGTTGGCATTGAAGTGCCTTGTCTTCGTCCGGGGTTACTCGTACGCCATTTTTATAGCACAATCCAATCAGGTATTCCGCAGCGGGTAGTTCCGCTTTGGCACCTTGAATCCATAACGCCAGGCGGTTTTCCGCTCCAACACGTAACATTTGCGGATTTTGTGGAAGTCCGGTGAAGCCGGAAAGGTAGACGATTCTCGCGTCTGTTTCGATTTCACGAATCACGGCATCGCCTAGCGAAAGTTGTTTCGGGGAATCCAATGAGCCGTCCCCCTCCGGAGAACGATCTCTGACTGCAACGACTTCCTTGCCAAACGGACTGTATCCCTGAGTTTCTTTCCGCGAAACGTCCCCATAAAATTTGAAGTCCGCATCAATCATATCGGTCAATGAGGGAATGGAGACGTTTTCGTCGGGAGACCAGTTCAATTCCCGGGAGCGCGGTGATACTTTTTGCAGAATATTCAACCACTGATAATCGCCGCCGAGATTATTGGCGAGTTTCTCAAGCGGCGTTTCGTAAAGAGGTTTAATTGAGTTGGCAACCTCCACCGCATAAAGTTTGGTTTGGGCCGCTGCTTTCCGAATTTCGCCTTGGGCAACCCCATTTAATTGTTCCGCATTGGCCGAGTGGCAGATGAGAAAAAGCGTGTCCGGTTTCAGGGCCAACGCCGCAAGAATCGCTCCCTTCAGATCACCGTCGTTGCTGATATCTTCGTCTTCCTCCGGTTTCGGCAAAATATTTTCGATTCTTTCCCGAGCAACGGAAAGATTCGAAGTATCCGCTGAAACAAGTGCCGCTTTGGCGTTTTGTCCGAAAGTTGCCGAAATCCGGGAATCGAAACACAAAAGCTCGAAGGAATGGAACTCTTTCAAATCCCGCAAAGAACGTTGGAGATTACTTTTTATCAAAAGCAGGCCGGAAGAATCGGCTTGCGTTCTCATGAACCCTGTTGTATCAATCAAAAAGACAAATTGCCGTCCCGACGCGGACAAATCAAAAAAACGAACGGTTGCCGATCGATTGGAAGCCGACTCTGAAGAATCGGGTTTGATCGTTTGTCGGGAATGAATCGAGTCGTAAAAAACAAAATAGAATCCCAATCCCAACAAAATTAAAAGCAACAGGAAAAAGACGATACCCCGTAAGGTTCGAAAGAAAACAAACCAAAATAAACTATCGGGTTTTGGATCGCTCCCATGAGAATAAACCGGCTCGACTCTTGACGCAAGGAATTCTGCATCCTCGGTATCGGAATTTGGTGCTTGCGAACCTTCAAATCGAGATGGTCCTGTATTGAGCGTGCGTGTTTTCGCAACCGATTGCGTTAGCGCCGGCGGAACCACTCCGAACCGCGTTTGCACGGAACCCGTTTTCTCTCTCAGTTCAAAATCGGTCGAGTGATTCGACGCAAAACCAAACCGTTTTTTTTCAGCGTTGCCCGGGTTCGGAGTTTCGTTTCCCTCGTGGTGGTCGCCCATGATTTACTTTTGGTTTACGAGGCGGGAAAAACCGCTTCTCTTGTTGTTTTGTATCTTTTGGCTTCTCGCTGGAACGAAAAGACCGACGCTCCTCGCGGTCTCCACGGTCCCGCTTATCCCGCTCATCCCCATAGTTGTCCCTTTCCTTTCTTGGTGGTCGGTATTCGTTTCGCCTTTCGGTTCTACGCCTGTTCCCTTCCTCCCGCCGTCTGCCGTCTGCCGTCTGTCGTCTGCTCCCTTCCTCCCGCCGTCTGCCGTCTGCCGTCTGCCGTCT
>CAZNVM010000160.1:0-3776 GCA_964576215.1 uncultured Planctomycetaceae bacterium | reverse complement strand
TTCAAGCGTTTCCAATTTGTCAAGTAAATCGTAAGTCCCTTTCTCGCCCAAGAACTCGATTGTCGGCGAAATAAATCCGACAAGATCATACGTTATGTAGCTGTAAACCGCCTCACCGTAAAAAGTCACGCTTCGCTCAATGGGCACTTCGATAAACGGCGGCTGGCCAATGGGCTGATCGTGGAAAAACTCGGTTTGGGTGAAGCCGTACCCTTGACACCGGATGTGAATTTTTCCGTGACAACAACGATCCGAGAGATGCACCGTTGTCGGGTAAGGGGGAAGGGGATGTGAAGCCATATCGTTACTCGCTCTCAATGATGGGGAAACGTGACCATACGCAACCGATCCAAGGTGCCGTATTGAGAAAAATTTACCAAGAACCGGGCGCAAACCGCAATGCGTTCACGAAAAAACGAACGCTATAAAGAAAAACTCCTGTATCGGATTTGATACTTTGTTCCGTCCAGAGGCCGTCACGAGGACGAACATGCGCCCAAAGTATGCGGGTCTCACGCATACCTACTACAATAATATGGCAGAGAAACTGGATTTTACAGTTCCCCGTCGCCATCAAGGGTAATTTATCAAATTTCGGGGCGTTTGAAAAGCCCCCGGCGTGAAAAATCATCTTTTTTGCCCATTTTCGCCAAAATGAACTGAAAACGTAGCGAAAAGTAAGGAGTGGTGCATTGCCTTACCGGTTTTTCGTCGGGTCTTGAGGATGTGAAAATGGTATGCAAATGTCGTTATTCTTTCTCCACCAGTGTCGTCTCAGTTTCACCATTCATATTTCGTTCGGTCTATTGCAAACCCCGCATTTCGGATATAATGCCCTGCCAAGGAGCACAAAACCATGCCCAAGAAAAAACGCCGCCAGACCATTTCCAGGAAGAAACTCAAAGAAAAGCGACTGGCCGCTTACCCCAAACCCGTTTACACCGTTGGTAGCCTTGTTCAGGTGAACGAGGGTGTCATGGATTATAATTGGAACAACCTGCCACTTGGTGGTTGGGTTGGAGAAGTTACGAAAATCCAACGCGAGGAGAGCGGACCAAAATATGACGTTCGCTGGACTTCGGAAACGCTGGCAAAGTGTCATTCGATTTATAAGGCACTGGCTGATCTTGAAGGGCTTCGAATCGATGAGTATGAGGGGTTCGCGGAGAAGGAGCTTCACGCTTTTACGGGCGGTGAAGTCATTCTGGTCGAACCGGTCGATGTATCGCAGTATACAGATCGCCCTCTTGACCCGGAGGATAGTGCCGACCGCCTTCGGATGATTTTCGGTACACCGCCGCTGGAGTGGTTCCCGATGCTGGGGGATGGTGAAGGGGAAGATGACCGTTTACTGAAACGATATTACGATTATCTTTTGGAACGCCTGACTTTTCCTTTCGAGGCAGTACGCGGAGAGCGAATCAACCAGCGGCTTGTCAAATATCCGTTCACGGTGAAAAAGCTGATTGACCCCGATGATGTCAAGGCGGCAGGTTGGGACGATTCCGAAGGGCTTTATTGTTCCGGTGTTGATTCTGATGGCAATGTGATTGAAACGCCGTTACGAAAGGTCGGTAGCGAGACCCTGTCGCATAAGCAGTTACTTCGTGATTACCGCTCCTGGATCGGTGACTTTCTTTCCGGTTTGTCGTTTGATGACGAGGGAAATCCGTATTTCGAAAATTCAATGTAAATGTTTGACGACGTACAGTAACTTCCACATTCGAGGCCCCAATGCCAAAAAAGAAAACTCAAAAAAATCGATTGCTAAAAAATTGACGAAAAAATCGTCCAAGAAAGAAAATGTTCATGTCGTGATGATGTCTGATTTTCTGGACGGTGATACGGCGATTCACATGGTCGGTGATACCGACGACTTCCCTGGTCCGATGAATCGGATGTCGATGGAAAAAATCATGGGGCAGCTCACTCGGAAACTTCAAACGCTCAATCTTACGGAGGAAGAACTCCAACAGGTAGACTTGGCGAGTTTGCTCAATTCCATGCCAACGCCTCAGACGAATGATCCCAAGGAACAGGCCCAGGAACTTGTCTACTCGGCGTTTGAATCACACGATCCCAAGCAACAGGTAGCGATTGCGAAAAAGGCACTGAAACTTGATCCTGATAGTGTTGATGCCCTTGTTATTCTCGCCGAACATGCGTCTCGCCATGTTTTTGACGCCATCGATGGTTACCGAAAAGCGGTCCAGGCCGGGGAACGAAACTTAGGCGAAGAGTTTTTCAAGCAGAACGCCGGGCATTTTTGGGCGATCCATGAAACACGCCCTTACATGCGGGCAATGGAACAACTCGCGGATGTACTTCGCAGTGTGGTCATGGACCAACAAGGGCATAAAGCATTCGATCAAATCAACCTTGAGGCTTTGGAAATCTACCAAAAAATGTTACGGTTAAATCCCGGCGACAATCAGGGAGTTCGCTATAAATTGCTTTATTTTCTACTGGAATTGGATCGGGACGATGAGGCCGAGAAACTTTACAACGAATATCGGGACGATTTTTCGGCCTGGTGGAAGTACGGGCGTGCCCTGCTTGATTTTCGAAAGCAGGGGGACACGGCGAAGTCTCGAAAATCCCTGGCGGCGGCAGTCACCTACAATAAACACTTTCCTCAGTATCTCCTCGGTCGCAAGCGATTCCCACCGGCACCCCCTGGACATTATGGGGTTGGTGACGCCAACGAAGCCGCCTACTACATGAATTCTTCATTTCACGTTTGGCAAAAAACACCGGGTGCCGTCGATTGGGTCGAAGAATATATCGACCGGTAACGGTAACTATGATACCATGATGGCACCACTTTGGCCTTTTGCGTCTTGCCCGACAAGACCTCACGCAGGCCGTGTGCGACGCTCTCGTCGCTTGTCAAAATCCGTGGCCGGTCGATTGCTCGCCGGGCAGATATAAGATATATGATATTGCTGGGTGGGGTGATTTCCCCAAACCCAACAACCGCAATCTATCAAATTTCGAAGCGTTTGAAAAGCCCCCGGAGAAAAAAATTTTGCCAACTTTTGAGAGAACCCCCGGGAAAGTTCCTGGAAAAAATCTTTTTTTTGGAAAATTCTTTTTGAACCGCTTGCACTAATTTTGACAATGAGTATACTCCCCAGTTCACAATACGGTGATTTTGCGCACCGCGTTTCGGTTTTTCACCCGTCCTTTTTTGGAGAAATTTTTATCGAAATCAATAAAATCGAAATAAAATTAGTTTGACGAAATAGTCAATTTGTCTTCCAGCAAAATCCTAGCAGATTCTCTTTTAGACAAAGGAATCATTCGAGACAGCATAGTCCCCGTACCGTGTTGTTTTTGAATGGTTTTTGACGCCGTTTCTTCACTTCATTGATTACGTCCTGTAATACAGGGCGTCGGATCATTGTTGAGTGAAGAACGGTTCTTGCTAGGATACCGGCTGGAAGCGACGTGATAGGCCGACGCCCTTCTTGTTTTCTTGCCATTCCCACCGTTTGGTAGGGGAGCAAAGATTCTCTGGTGGGCTTTGGCCGGTTTCTCCAAGTCAAATTTCAACGTATCCCCACTTCCCTCTCCTCACTTTTCATTCAAACCACAATGAGCACTTTCTTTCAGAAAATTTTTGGTTACAATCAGGAAAACAACGTATCGGTTCCACGAATGCCGTATTCAGAGGTTCGCCACATTGGTCGATAAGGAAATTGTCGAGTTTTCCGTCAAGATTCCTTTATCCTTTGGAGCCGTCCATGCCTCAGAAACGTTACGATTTCGCCACC
>CAZNVM010000159.1:0-2919 GCA_964576215.1 uncultured Planctomycetaceae bacterium | reverse complement strand
AACCGAAGAATAACCTCGATTTTTTCGCCGCCAAGATTGATGCTTTCGCTTGGGCCGGTGAAGAGGTCTCGCTTCTCGAAACATATAAAGAAGCCGAAACCGATGCCGGTGATGATTGGGAGATCGAAAAGGATCGGTCTTGCGCTCACATGGCCTATTTTGCAGCGGTTGCCTTCGCTCTGCGCGGAGAAACAGACGAAGCGATGGCATTACTAAGGCGGGCTGCACGGTGTCCCGGAGCCGAAAATGCCATTGCCGAAAACATTGCCGACCTGCGAAAACCTGAAGGAGAGCGAAATGGGCCTTGGTATTTCGAACTCAACGACTGGGTTCCGAGACGGTTTTTCCTGGAATCACATGCCGCCTGTAGACGCCACGGTATTACGGAAGCGGAAGATGAGGCGGAGAAAAAGTCTCTGGTCGAACTGCATGTTTTTCCTTTGTATATTCTGGCTTATCAACGTTGGCCTTACTTGAGACCATTGAGAACCGAAATGTTGCGTCGTGGGGACCAGGGGACTCGGAATTGGGTCTTACTGAATATCGGCGACTACCCGGATACCGCAGTCGTCGATGCCTTGAAAACGTTCTCGGCAGGACGAGAAGGAACCGATGATTTTCGTCTCAGGATTCTGAACGAACTGGGAAGGTTGAAACTCATCAATCCTGGTGTCACTCGTCGTTGGCACAAAGGAAAGCCGTCGGAACAATATGTTTTTGGATTTGAAATCCATTGGAACCGTGAAACAAAGCGAACACGATTGAGCAATCGCGGCATCGACACCTTGACTGAAGCGGCGGATTTGCTCAGTGAGTACAAACTGGACTCGGCCATTGAGATGCTTGAAAAACTGGATGCAAAAGAGCCTGACGATGCTTCGGTTTTGTACAATATTGCCGTATGCAAGGAGGCCCAGGGAAAAAAAGACGAATATCAATCATTGATCGACCGGATTTTGTCGTTGCACCCCGATTATTTTTTTGCACGGACGGCAAAAGCAAAATGCCTGGCCATCGAAAAACGGTTTGATGAGTCGTTTGAGATTTTTGCAAAGCTCTTGGCGTCAACGAAACTTCATGGATCGGAAGCGGTTGCGCTGATTGGCGCACTAACGGTCTACCATTTGGTGAAGGGTGAAGAAGAGGCCGCAGATTCGGTGTTCCAATTGGGACGGTCGATGTTTCCCGACCGCTTTCCGTCGTGGGATCAACTTCGGGGTGAAGCGGGTCTTTCCACCGGTTTGACGCGACTTGTCGGACATGGAATCAAAAGATTCGGCTCATTGTTTCGACGTTGACGCCCCCAGCGTCACCACCGAAGCGAGGGTACCGGTTACCCGTCCCGTCACTCCGCCTTCTTCAAGTCACCCAACCCCGGCAGGGCCTTGATCGCCGCGGCTTGTTCGACGGGAGCGACGTGGGTGTAGATTTGCATGGTGAGCTTGATGTCGGAGTGCCGGGCCAGCAACTGGGCGGTTTGCCGCCTCGTACTCCAAGCGGCGGCGGGAGGACGTACAGTTTTTACACCCGGACGTGGTATCACAATTCAAATCGTGGGTTGTTAGGAAGAATCCCAAGGCGGACGAGATTCTCTTCCCGGTCTCGGCCAAGACCTGCGGCACCGAACGCAAGACGGCCAAAATGATCGAACGCGACCTCGCCTCCGCCCGTGAGTTCTGGATCAACGAATCGAACTCGGTCACAGAGCGTGAGTCCCGTGAGGAAAGCGATTTCCTGAAATACGTCGATTCACACGGCAAGTTCGCCGACTTCCACGGCTTGCGACACACATTCATCACAAACCTCGGCCGGGCAAGCGTCTCTCCAAAATCGTGAGCGTGGGATATTCGCCGTCGAGTTTGAAGTGCCGCAAGGTGACACTACCGAGTTCGCCCTTGCGAAAGCCGGTCCAGGCGGCGAGAACGTAAAACATGAAGCGGTCCTCGCCGGACATGCCTTCGACTGGCGGTCCGGCTTCGGCGGCTCGCAACAGATATTGAAACTCCACTGCATCAAGTGGCCTGCGGCAATGGCGTCGGTCGGCGTCGGCATTGAAAAGTGACACCAACAACAACGGGTGCCGCAGGAGTTTGTCACGTTTCACAAGCCAGTTACAAAAAGTCTTGATCGCCCGGATGTAGTGGTTGCATGTTTGTAACGATAATTTCTGTTCCCGGCGTAACTGTGCGATAAATCCCTCGACGGAGGCAGGATCGATCTTGTCGATACTCCGGCGTTTCATTGTCGTCAGGTAGGCCTCGACCCGCTTGACGGTCTGCTTGACATGCAAGGTGGTGTTACCCTTCGCGGCAAGATGCTCTTCAAAGGCTTCAAGATGTAGTTCAATCGGCAACTTCGCCGCCTCCGCAACAGGGTCGCTGTTTCGTCCCTGTTCGGCCTGTTCGACCAGCTCATTGAGCATCCGCCCGGCAATCTTCTTGTCGACGGCGAGCGGGACACGACGCTCGACACCATCGGCGTCGACGTAACGGCCCCACCACTTCTTAGAGTCAGTCTTGATTTTTTGTCCGGTTTTCGGATCGGTGATACGAACTGGTTTTTTGTACAAACTTGCCATGATGCTTTTCTCCTTGAAAATACGGGTTATCGCCGGTTAAACGACCCGGCGTGAGTGACACACAGTTACCAGCTTTTTACGGACTGGGAAGTCCCTTTCTCTCTTTTCTTTCGAGAAAAATTGTCCAATGTTTTCGGGTCGGACAGCCTTCGTTGATCCAATGGACAAGTTCGTCGCGTTTCCAAAACAACGACTTGCCAACACGGAGCGGCGGTGGTGTCTTGCCGAGCGCATTCCAGGTACGCCAGCGTTTGATGGTGACGCCACAGAGTTTCGCGGCGTCGGCAGTGGTGAGCATAAGAGGTTGTTCGATCATACGATCATTCTCCTTAATAAGTGTT
>CAZNVM010000158.1:0-3345 GCA_964576215.1 uncultured Planctomycetaceae bacterium | reverse complement strand
CAAATTTGACAGATATTTCCAGATGTACTATTTCGATACAACGTGACTGAAATACTTTACTTTCAAGGTCCATTATCTACTTTTCTGTTCCACATACCTCAAAAAACCTATTTTTTTGCCCACAGATTCTGGTGGGGAACCACTTTTCTGTTCCACATACCTCAAAAAACCTAAAAAATGACCGGATACGCCTAAACGGCGGTTTTTACTACCAACTTTTACCCACTGATTCTGGTGGGGAACCCTTTTTGTTTTACTCAAAATCGGGGTTTACCCAGAGTACGAGTGGGTTTGCCTGTTTCTTGACGTACTCAACTCTCGCCCGGAATGCGGCCTCGTCAAAACTGTAGCGGACAGAACCGGAATCGGTCCACCAGGTTCGCTTGCCGAATTTCTGGTTCAATGCCCGACTTGCACGACCTTTGAAAAACTGGAGTAACTTCGCCTTCGTCACCTTGCCGGGAAAAACCGCTACAAAATGGAAATGGTTCCGCATAACCGCGACAACAATCAACACACCATCAAGCTCACCAACGGTTTCCTGCCAACGCTGGAGAATCGTTTCGGCTTGGGCGGCATCAAATAACACGGTCGATTCTTTCATGTTCGCTTTCGCCAAGCGTTCCAACGCCGCTGACGGAACATCGAATGGCGTACCCCATTCGTTGTGCTCATCGACATAACCGCGAGCGTCACCCGGCAACCAGGTTCCGTAGGTTGTCGAAGACACCAACACATACGTATATTGCGAAGGATCGAAATTCATAATTCTCACCGCACAAAATTCGTCCGTGCCGGTGAGAGCGGTTCCGGCGGCGTGATGACACCTTGTCCGTGTTCGGCCAGCTTCAAAAGCCAGACGAGGTTGCGGCCCACGGTTTTTACGATCCTCACCCCTTCGAGGTCCTGGTGGATTTCGCCTGGTGTCATGCCGTGAATCACATTCCAGTAACAGGAACCTGCTGTCGTCATTTCGGAAATCTGGAAATACTTGTTCAACTGGTCAAACGTTTCAATACCACCGCTGCGCCGGACCGCAACGACGGCGGTGCCGAATTTCAGTCGCATCTTGCCTCGGGCCACGTAAAATGCCCGGTCCAGAAACGATTTGAGTGTTCCGTTCATCCCGGCAAAGTAAGTCGGCGAACCGAGAACCAGCCCGTCCGCCGCGATCATTTTCGGAACAAGCTCGTTGACGGCGTCATCAAAAGCGTTGCAACGCCCATTCTGCTTTTCGATGCACTGACCGCAAGCGATGCAACCGCGAACCGCCTTATTGCCGATGGTGTGTATTTCCGTTTCGATCCCGGCATTTTGCACTTCCTCAAGGAGAATCGCAAGTGCCTGGGCCGTGTTGCCGTTGTTTTTCGGACTTCCGTTGATCGCAAGAACTTTCATGGTGGTTAATATTGTTAGAGGAAAGTTTTTAATGGCGGCAGAGATGGGGGAACGAAAACACCTTCGCTTATTGTATCGCAAAACAATCCCACGATCAATTCCCGGCACTGTCGTAGGAGTTTACAAAAAAAATCAAAAATCAATGGCAGCCGATTCCCTCAAGTACCACCCTTTGAACCGGGAGAATTTTTCTGGTAGAATCCCCCGGACGGTACGCTCGATTCCCATCAAACAACCCAGGAGACCATCAAACGTGTCAGCAAATCAACCTTCAACGTGGACGAAAACCATCGTCGCTTCCATGACCAGTTACATCGACGCCGGTGCAATCGTTGCGATGGCGGCGGGGCTTGCGCTTTGGGAAGCGTACCTCGGCATGTCAACCCGGCAAATCGGTCTGCTCAACGCCCTGAGTGCCAACGCTCTTGGGGCCGCCATCGGAGCTTTGGTCGGCGGGCGAATTTGCGACCTTTTCGGACGCAAACTCGTCTACACCTACGATCTCGTTTTTTACGTTCTCGGAATGTTGCTGATTGTTTTCAGCTTCAATTACCCGATGCTCCTGATCGGTGCCATTATTGTCGGCGTTTCCGTCGGAGCGGACGTTGCGGCGTCCTGGACCTTGATCGCCGAAAACGCCCCGGCGGAGAATCGGGCCAGGCACTGCGGAACCGCCCAGTTGATGTGGGCACTCGGTCCCGCTGTGGTGCTCCTCCTCTCGGCGATTGCGTCTTTCTGTTTAAGCGTTCCTGCAAAAGATGCAAATTTGAAAGAAATGACCGCCCAACTCAATGTTTTGCAACAGCAAGAACAAGCGTTGCTCACTATTGAAGCAGCTTCCGTCGAACTGGAGAATCTATTGCCAAAACAAACCGAAGCCGATTTGGCATACGTAAGTTTCATTCAGGAGCAAATTACCAGGACAAAATTGCATTTGGATCAAGTTCAGACAAGCATTGGTGAAATAAAACCAGGGCAGCAAACCCTTGCCAACGAACTGGCGGCAAGATATCTGCTCGGCAACCGGCTTGTTTTTGCCCACTTGGCAATTATCGCGTTGCTCGTTTGGGTCATGCGGCTCCGACTACCGGAATCGGAAGAATGGGTTTCCAACAAGGAAAAGGAAAAACAACTCATCGAAGCCGGGGTTTGGCAAAAGACGAGTTATTGGGACTTGTTTACCAACCGCAACAACCTGCGGGGTCTGCTTTTGTTGATCGGCGTTTACATGATCTGGAATCTCGCCGCCGGAACCATGGGCGGGCTGTTGGTGTGGATTTACGGAAAAGCGGGTGGTGTCAGTGGAGCCGTTGCGCAATCTTTGACCGCCCTGTTGTTCGTAACCTCGTGTCTTGCAACGCTGTTCATTTTTATGACGCTTGCCGACAAATACAGCCGACGTTTGATTTATTGTATCATCGCCTGTTTGTTCATTGTCGCATGGGGACTCTTCCTGCTCCCGGCGTCTTGGATGGGAATACCTGTTTTCGTGCTCATTGCCATTTTGATGGGGATCAACAACGGGAGCGGCCAGCAGGCGTTTTACCAGATGTGGGGTGCGGAGATATTCCCGACGCGATACCGTGCAGCGGCCCAGGGTTTTTCGTTCTTCATGGCTCGATCCTGTTTGGCAATTTGGCTCTTTATCGCTCCGATCATTATCGGTAAAGACGCAAGCGGAATGCCTGTCGTTGCCATGATTCTCGTAACGTTCGCGACGATCAGTATGCTCATCGGAACGATTTTCTGTCCGAATACGGCGGGAAAAACGCTCGAACAAATCGAAGAGGAGCGTTACGGGAAAACTTAGCCCGGATATTTCATACGCCGATTCGAGGTTCCGTTTTCAGGGGGTTCAGACGTTTTTTGTCGAAAGCCGGGGCAAAATCCCCGGTTTTTGCGTGTTTATGGCACAAAACCCCCTTTCCCCCAATCGGAGGTTGACGG
>CAZNVM010000157.1:0-8185 GCA_964576215.1 uncultured Planctomycetaceae bacterium | reverse complement strand
GTCGACAAGTTTGTATCGAGACCGTCATTTCGCGATGCTCCATTCCGGCTTTTATTCATCTCCCCCAATAAAAGCCGGAATGAAGCGAAGCGAAATGACGGTAAAATCAGTAAAAATCGTAAACTTGTCGACGGACTGGCGATTGCATCCTGTTTCACTCCAATCTTTCCGGCGTGATACGAAACGTCAGGACGAAAAACAGCGTTGCAATCGTGAGCATAAACAGCATGTTCGGCAGAAAAAGCGTCCAAATGTCGCCGGTCATAAAAATCGTTTGAAGGCTTGTTACGTAATATCTGGCGGGAAAACAGTACGTGATGATCCGAATCGGAAGCGGCATCGAATTGATTTCGAACAGTGTCCCGGACAGAATAAAATTCGGTAAAAAGGCAAGCACAAGTGACAGTTGCGATGCGAGAAACTGATTCTTGCAAAGCGTTGAAATCCAGAAACCCATGCCGAGCGACGCCAGCAAAAACGCCGAGGAGACCGTCAAAAGCGCAAAGACCGAACCGCGAAACGGAACGTGGAACAATTGGACGGCAATCAAAACGCAAACCGCGTTTGACGCCATGCCGAGAACGTAATACGGGATCAATTTGCCGAGCAGCATGTCAAACGGTCCGATCGGCGTGGCGAGCATCGCTTCCATCGTGCCGCGTTCCCATTCCCGTGCAACGACGAGCGACGTCAACAGCGTTCCGATCATCGCCATAATCAGGACGATGGAACCGGGGACCAGTGCGTTGCGGCTCCGAAGTTCCGGGTTGAACCAGACGCGGTTTTCAATATCGACCGGTGCCGCGCCGTCAAAACCCCGGTCCCGGGCTTGCTGTCTTGTCCAAACACCGACAACGCCGTAGACGTAGTTTTCCAAAATCGTCGCCGTGTTCGTTTCGACACCGTCGGTAATCAGTTGAATCGCCGCTCGTTTGCCGGACTGGAGTTGCCGCGTAAAATCGTCACGGATCACAACGAGACCACGAACACGGGTGTTGACGATGGCGTCTTCGGCGTCGCGCCGCCGTTCGAACCGGATCGGGTCGATGTATTTCGTTTTCTCGAAAGAGTTCCAAAGCGACATGGCCGTCGGCGAGCGGTCTTCCAACACGACGGCGACTTTGACATGTTCGGCGTCGAGTGACAAACCGTAACCGAAAATGAACAATAAAATCGCCGGAAGCACGAATGCAATGAGAATACAACTCGGATCGCGCCGAACTTGTAGCGTTTCCTTCTTCATCAAAGCGAAAAGGCGGCGAAGGCGAAGCATGACAAATGGGGATGGGAAATGAGAAAGGAGCCGGCTTTTAGCGTACACGGATTTTCTCCGTTTGGCAAGAGATAAACCGGGTGAATTGCAAACTTGCCGACGGCCTTTGCTCAAAAAGTCGCTCCTGATTTGCGTCGAATAAAAATTGGGGTAGAATGCTTCTTGAAATTTCACGCGATCCAGGTTGCGATAATGCGAAAAACGTAGCGAAAATATGAGCCGTATTCTTCAGGAAAACCATTCCACCGCCTCGCCGGACCGTCGGCTTTGCGCCAAGTGGATGCTTTCGCCGAACCCGGCACGACTCTATCAAAAAGTCGAATTGACGCTTGAAATCACCCACTCGCCCGATCTGGAGCTGGTTCCGCTCCATTTCGGCGACACTCTCGGAGATTTTACGGTTTCTCGCGTTGTGGTTTCCACTCCGCAGATTATCGGGCAACGTGAAATCCACCGGGTCACGATTGGTCTTGCGCCAAATTCCGCCGGACAATGTCAAATCGGCGCAATCCCGATTCAGTGCAAAGGTCGTATTACGGACGACTCGCTCTCGATCCTGATTCCGGTACAGGAAATAAAAGTTTTTACGATGACAGTGTCTGAGACGTCTCCTGTGCAGCTCCACCATGCAGCCGGTCCGAGATCAATTCCCGACCATAGCGGTTATTATTGGGGACTCGGCCTGCTGTTGCTCCTGTTCGCTCTGGCGGGATTGTTTCGATGGAGCCGCCGGAAATCAGGAACCTTACCGCCAGTCGGACAATCGACGCCGGCGCAGATCGCCATGAAGAAACTGGCGTTACTTCTGGACAGGCGGCTTCACGAACGCGACGTGAAAAAATTTTATTTCGAGATATCGGCAATCGTTCGTGAATTTATCGAGCAAGTAACGGAAATTCGTGCCCCGGAATTGACGACGGAGGAATTTCTTCAGGAAATCAAACGAATTGCGGACCAGAATGCACTACGGAGTGCCGTTTCGTCGAAACGCGATTTGCAGGCGGAGTCGTCGATCCCGACCAAACCGCAAACCAATCCGAAACTGATTACCCTGGCGACGGCGACCGGACGTTTTCGGATACAGCAGGCGGCTTTGATTGCTTCCGATCTTCCTGCGACGCCCTCAGAATCCGTTTCGGAAATCGAAACGTCGCCGTCGAGCGAGTGGAATCTGTTTTTTTCCGAAAAAAACAGGGTTGCGCTTGCCGCGTTTCTGGAAATCGCCGATTTGGTCAAGTTTGCCCGATTTCAACCGACTCAGGCGGAAATCATGCTTTGTTTTCGCCGTGCGTCGGAATTCCTCGAATGGGGACGCCCTTTGGAAAAACCGTCTCTCCGTGAAACGTTTCCGCATTAACGACCGTTCATAGTGATATTGCGGATTTTGATGGGAGAAACCGGACTCTTATCGTGGCTGGAATTGACGAGTATCAGGTCGGACACCGCACTCTTTTTGCCGGGACGCCCCGAATTTTACCAAAAATTGCTCTTGATCGGAAATCGGTTATTTTGTTAAAATAAGGCTTCCTCATTGATAATTCCATCGATGTTATAACCGACGCAGGATACAAAGGAGGGGCAAGGATGCCCGATTTTTTCCGAAAACCCGTATTTTTCCGCTTTTTTCGAATCCCACTGCTCGTAAGCGGCGTTTGGGTCTGTCTACTTTTGCAGGTTTTCGGAGCGGAGATTCCGGTCGTTTCCGTGCCGCGAAATTCCAGTGAATTGCACAGCCTTGCCAACGCATTCAACGCAACGTCCGCCGTCAGGAAAACGCCGTACCAGAACGCACTTGCCGCTGCCGAAGGAAACGAATACGGCCAAATCCTGCTCGTAACCGGCAATGCTCCGCAAGTCGCCAAGCCGTCCGGGCCGTCAAGTCTTTCGTTCCGGGAACAACCATCGCAGGTTGCGCCCCGACCGCTCAGTTCCACCCCGTTTCAACCGGAAGCACAAACAACGCGGCCGATTCGCCCGATAGACCAAAAACCGAGGCGGCTCAACCCGAACCGAATCGAATCCGTAAGATACGTTGGAGGGTTCGCGGACCTGGATATTGCGGAAGAACAGCCGATTGAAGAGTTGCAACCCGCTCCGATCACCGAAACCGATTCCGGGGAATTAGAAACGGTTTTGGAAGAACCCGTCGGCTTTTCACGGCACGATCCTTACTTGGAAACGCAAGAGAATCCTTCCGACGAATCGGACCTGCTCCGTCAGGTATTCCCGGAACGCAAAGAAAAAAGTGAAGGAAAATTGACGCTTCTGCCGGTCGGAACGCAATTGATGCCGGTGTTGTCCGTGCTGGGAAGTCTCTGCCTGGTACTTGGCGCATTTTTCCTGTTTGTGTTGTTCCTGAAAAAGGTCGGTCCGAAAAACGGCGGAAATCTCCCCAGGGAAGCCCTCGAAAACGTTGGACGGTATCCGCTAAATCCGAAATTACAGCTGAACCTGATCCGGCTCGGCAACCGACTGATTCTCGTCGCCGTTACTCCGGACGGCGGAGTCGAAACGATTTCCGAAATCGAGAGTCCGGACGAAGTCGCCCAGATTCTTGCCCAGTGCCGCAAACTTGATCCGAACGGTTCCCAAGCTCAGTTCAAATCGGTGCTCGACGAGTTCGCCCAGGAAAAATCGCCCGGCGGTTTTTTCGGTCCCAATGATTCCAAGCGAAGAAACAGCACCGCTCCGACGCTCTCCAGCTTATTGGCTGGCGGACTTCAGGAAGCCAATCTGCGTGGAGGAGGGATTTATGGGTAAAAAAGAAAAAAAATTTTTAGCCGCCGCACCCCGTGCGGCGTTCCTCGTTTTCTGTTTGCTTCTTCTCTGTTTGATTGCGTCCAATCTTTTCGCCCAGACGCCGGATTACACACGGCGGACGCATCCGGGTTCGACGCAACCGGAGCATCTGTACGGATACAGGCCCTACGGCGATGATCGCAACGGGATGCTGGTCGGCGGGTTGCGACGGGATGCGAGTGTGCTTCCGAATATTCCGAATCAGTACGACGAGAGAAAGGAAGGGGAACCGTTGCCGCCCCATTCGTTGGAGCTTCCGGCAATTCTCAAAGGTCCGGAATTCTGGAAGTCGCCCGAAGGAATGGTGTCAACACTGCAAATCATGCTCGTGTTGACCGTGCTGACGCTTGCCCCGGCGATTGTGATTATGACGACGTCGTTTGTGCGGATCGTCGTCGTTCTTTCGATTCTTCGGCAGGCCCTCGGAACCGGTCAGCTTCCGCCGAGTCAGGTGATTACGGCGTTGTCGCTTTTTATCACGTTATTGCTTATGGCCCCGTCCTGGCAAAAGGTGTACCGTGAAGCCGTTTTGCCGTACACGGAGCGTCGCATCAGTTTGGACGAAGCGTTTACCAAAGCGGAGCAGCCGATTCGCCGGTTTATGTGCAGCCAGATCGAAAAAACCGGCAATTTTGACGACATTTTTCTGTTCATGCGGTACGTGAAAGACGCGCCGGCCCCGAAATATTGGCAGGATGTCCCCTGGAGAGCGTTACTTCCGGCGTTCATGTTGAGCGAGCTGAAAACGGCGTTTTTGATCGGGTTTATGATTTTCCTCCCGTTCCTTATCCTTGACATGATTATCGCAAGCGTCATGGTGTCAATGGGTATGATGATGCTTCCGCCGGTGATGATTTCACTCCCATTTAAACTCATGCTTTTTGTCCTGATGGACGGCTGGAATTTAGTCGTAATGGCACTTATGGAAAGCTTTGCGCTTTAATTACGAATTACGAATTACGAACCAAAGCATGGAAAATATTATTCTGGAAAAGAGCTTTGCGTTTGCAGTACGGATTGTGAATGCGAGCCGGTATTTGAATGATTCCAAAAGGGAATTCGTTTTGTCGAAGCAACTGATTAGAAGCGGAACTTCCGTTGGGGCGAATATTGAAGAAGCAATGGGTGCTCAATCTGATGCGGATTTTGTTTCCAAGTTGTCGATTGCCCGGAAAGAAGCGAGAGAAACGCATTATTGGATACGGCTTCTGGAAGCAACAAATTTTTTCAGCGAATCCGAATCCCGTAGTTTATTAAACGATGTTGACGAAATACTAAAAATTCTTACCAGTATCATTCTCACGGCAAAGTCTAAATTGGAAAAAAATTCGTAATTCATAATTCGTAATTCGTAATTAAAATAATGGACGCACAACTTGCGGTTGATCTCATTCGGGGGGGAATTTGGCTGGCGTTAATGGTTGCGCTTCCCATCCTTCTGTCGGGAGTCGCAATCGGCCTGATGCTCGGCCTTTTCCAGGCTTTGACGCAAATCCAGGAACAGACCATCGCCATCGTGCTGAAAATCGTCGTCATGGTCCTCGTCGGCGCACTGCTACTCCCCTGGATCACGATCCATTTCACCGAATACGCCACCGAACTTTACCAAAACATCCCTGAATTAATTACGAATTACTAATTACGAATTACGTTCATCAATGATTCGTAATTCGTAATTCGTAATTCGTAATTCGTAATTCGTAATTCGTAATTAAATGAATTGGCTCAACTTTGTCGACACGTCCCACGTTTTGGTGTTTGCTTTGGTCTTGACCAGAGTGAGCGGGATCGTCATTAGTGCGCCGGTGTTCGGCGGCGGGGATATTCCGCTCCAGTTTCGCGCCCTGTTTTCCTTTGCGCTGGCCATCCTCATCATGCCGTCGCAGTGGACGCTTTACGTCGAAGAACCGACTTCGCTCGTCGGGTTCGTGGTCTTCATTGCCGCAGAGTTACTCATCGGCTTGACCATCGGACTTGGCGTCAACATGTTTTTCACGTCGTTGTTTCTGGCCGGCGACATGATCGGGCGAATCGGCGGTCTCACCTCGGCGCAATTGTTCGATCCGACCTCCGGCGACCAGGTCCCGATCCTCGGACGGCTTATGCAACTGCTTGCCGTAACGGTTTTTGCCTGTGTCGGCGGTTTGCGGGTTCTCATGGCCGCACTGCTGGACACCTTCGAAACGCTTCCGGTCGGCAGCGGTTTGGTTCGAATCTCGGTCGCCGAATCGATGATTACCATCGTCAGCGTTACGTTCAGTCTCGGTTTTCGCATTGCCGCGCCGGCAACCGTCGGAATCCTCGTCGCCATGACCGTCATGGGGGTGCTTGGCCGAACGCTGCCGCAATTGAACCTCATGTCCGTCGGATTTGGGATCAACACGATCATCATGTTTACCATTTTGCTCCTGACAATCGGCACGGCCATGTGGTGCTTCCAGGAACGATTCGTGTTTGTTCTCGATTCGCTCTTCTCCGGCTTCGGCGCAACGATCCAACCGGAATGGATGGATTAACGGCGACAAAACAAAATAGAATTAACGCGGCGTTTCCCCGATTTCAGTCACGTTGTTGACTGCCGCCACGTTGACGACCACTGCTGTAACGGCCACTGCGACCGGAACGGTCCGAATTTTGACCGGACGACGAAGAGACACTTTGCGATGAGCGTTGTCGCTCGTACTGTTGGGACGATTCAGGAGCAGAGGCCGTTTCTGTTCGCCCTGTTGTTTGCCCAGTCGTTTGCCCTGCGGCTTGTTGTGCCGCTTCGGTCTCCTTTTGGCGTTTTTCGTCGTCCATCTTTTTCATAAACGCATAAGCCTCTTCAATCGTGATGATTCCATCGCCGTTGATGTCGTTCGCCTTAAATTCGTTAATCATTTCGTCGGTAAACGGTTGCCCATTGGCAAATTCGAGCATGGAAAGTTGTCCGTCCTTATTCGCATCCCTCTGGGTAAACCAATCGGGAACGCCCTCCGGCATTCGATCCTGGACGGAGCCGTTGACGGCGGTCGCTCGCGCTGCTCCGAGATTCGCCCCAAGTTTCCCCCCGAGCGCGGCGACGATTTCCGAAAGCGTTAAACGTCCGTCTTTGTTTTTATCAGCGGTGTTAGCGTCGAACGGCAAACCGTTCCACTCGTCGTTGAGTTTGTCAAGCGTTCCATTACGGTTTTTGTCGTTTCTCGCCAACAAATCCCGGGCGGCCTTCATCGTTTGTTGAAGCTGAAGGTCGGCGTTTTGCGTTTGTTGACCGCGACTGCCACGCAAATTTTGCGGGCTTTGTATGGGGACGACCACCCTGTTTTCCCGCTGCCCGAACGCCAAAACAGAGGTTGCCGTCGAAACCGCCATGGACACCTCCCCAAAATAGGGGACAAGCGGATTGGCGGGCAATGTGATCGTCGATTTTGCGGCGGAAGAGGAAGGTGAAGAAGAAATCGGCGAGGAAGCCATCATGATTCGCTCCAACGCCCTTAAATCGATGGGACCGTTCGGATCGACGCCGACCCGCTGCGCGACCATCTGGACGAACATCCGGCGGGATTCGGGAACTTCGCTCGGGGCCAGCCGACCGTCGTTGTTGGTATCCATGCTTTTGAGCGCATTCAAGGCAAACAGGCGGCGATTCGCGGTACTTTCTGCGTCAGCGGGAGTACCGGCAGGAGCCGTGCGACCGCTACCGAACGAACCACTTCTTGACGGATCGTTCCCCTGTTGAGGAACCGCTTGTTGGTATCGACTTCCCCGACTTGGATCTGACGAACTACGGCGTTCTTGCTGCGAATACGCCGCTGGGATCGCAATCGTAATGACGACGAAAAAAGAGACCCCTCGGAAAAATTTGGACATTTTCATGGCAGACCCTCGGTTGTGAACTTTCAACTCTGTCGCTCTATTATACCATACTCAAACCGTAAACAAATGGTGACTCAAAACAGGCAAGGGCATCGGAAATCGGGCATAGGTGATAAGTCAGTCCGTCGACAAGTTTGTATCGAGACCGTCATTTCGCGATGCTCCATTCCGGCTTTTATTCATCTCCCCCAATAAAAGCCGGAATGAAGCGAAGCGAAATGACGGTAAAATCAGTAAAAATCGTAAACTTGTCGACGG
>CAZNVM010000156.1:0-4106 GCA_964576215.1 uncultured Planctomycetaceae bacterium | reverse complement strand
AAATTTGACAGATATTTCCAGATGTACTATTTCGATACAACGTGACTGAAATACTTTACTTTCAAGGTCCATTATCTACTTTTCTGTTCCACATACCTCAAAAAACCTATTTTTTTGCCCACAGATTCTGGTGGGGAACCCCTTTTTTATTGGGCGTTTGCTGTTTGGCGTTTGGCAAGTTCTGCTCGGCGACATTCAATGTCCGCCCAGAATCGCTCGCTTGCTTGACGGGAACGCTCGCGTCTCTCTTCAAGAGTCATATCCTTTGTTTCTTCGTAAATTCGTGCTTGAACTTTTCGCTTCATTGCGACACAATCACATACTTCAGGATACCAGTCCGTTTCAAGTTTCGTCATGGGATACCTCCATAAATTTTTTTGGGGGTTGGATTGCAATTCTGGGATGGCCCAGTGTCTCATTTACATCGTTGTATCCCGCACGTCGATAGATCATGTGCTTGAAATTCCAGCTGACAAGCGCATCGGCTTTGCAAATCGTTGCAATGGCAATATGTCGGCAGTCGTCGAGGTTGGACGTGCCAACGACATTCTCTGTAATATATTGCAGAGCCAAACTGTCAGATTCCTTTGTTGAAACAACCCGCTCGATCTGAGATTCCGGTAACGCCGCAAAAAGGGTGCGAACGTATGCGGGAGACTGTTCGATTTCTTCAATCAACACATCCGACACAATGAGAATGAACTCACCGTTTCGGAAAGCCTCCCAAAACCGTTTCGAATCTTGCGAAAACTCTTTGGAAGGGGCACCGTAAACAACCGATGCGTCGATGTAAACTCGTTTGATTTCTTCGCTCATGCTTTGGGTTCCTTTCTCTTTTCTATTTTCGTCGATTTTCACACAAAAGTAAAGCCTGTCCCTTTATCCCGAAATTATCATACTTGAGGAACGAAGGAAACAGGCTTTTCGCGTTTCAACTTGATCGGGTATTTTCCGTGCCTCAAGTGTGATAACAAGATTCTACCAAATGGTCGAAACTTGTCAATGTGTATTTCTACCATTTGGTCGATTTTTTTGAAAATTATTTTTTCGGATCTTCCAAAAGTCGGGAAGGTTTGATTTCCAGAGCGTTGGCAACAAGAAATACCTGCTCGTTTACGGGACAACGCATCCCATTTTCCCACCGGTAGAGAGTCGGATTCGGTATCCCTGTCAGTTCCGAAAGTTTCTCGACGGTCATTTTCTTCTTTTCTCGTAATGCACGGAGTCTTTCCGCGAACCGACCGGAGTAGGTGGAAGTGTCGATTTCTTTCCTTTGACGCGGAGACATCTTGGTTTTCGGCATGGGTGAATTGGTAAGACATTACGGTTATCGGGTTTGTACGGGGGTTTTCTTTAGGATTTCACGGGGATCGGTCGATAATTGGGAAAGGAACTTCGGAATTCAAATTTCAGTGGAGGTAAAAATGGGAAAAGCTGGCGAGGAAAAAATTGGAATGGTGAACATCATATTGCCGGAACACATTCAAAAACAGCAAAAGGAACACTATGAACAATTGATGGCGATTGGAAAAAATTGTTTGAACAACACGGAACACGAAAATCGTTCACGTTCGCAATCCCAACAATTTTTCGAGGAATGTGCCGGTGAGGTTCAACAACAAAATACGGAACGCACTGACCGTGAGATTAGCCAGACCGAAAATCTTGAACTCATGGTCAAAATGTTTGATGCTTTTCTTACAATTGCCGCGTCGCTTAATACTGTTGCGCAAATCACAATGGAACGGTCGGAAAAAACTGATCGTCAAATGTTTTGGTTGACTAACAGGTCAAAATTATGACCGGTTTCGACCAGTTCGGCATGTTACAATCACTCTTTTTCTGGAACATCTAACCATAGGAGACCAAAATGATAACCATTCCTTTCAAAAAAACGCAGTCCGCAATCACCATCCCACCCAAGCCGACAGAGTTCCAAGAGGTCCGCGCCGTCCAGATCGCCGTCAATGCGAAACAGGCCTGCGATATGCTGGGCATTTCGTCCGGAACGCTCACTTCTTGGACCAAAAAGGGCCTGATCCCGCACCGGCGGGTCGGCGGTCGGATTCTCTACTCGGTCGAAGCCCTGAAAGAATTCGTATCCGGAAAAAAGAGTGAATGATTATGACGATTTTTCCGATAATTCCACACAGGAAAACTGTGTGAGTTGCCGCAAAAGAAAGGAGAAATCAATTACGGCAACACTCATACACCGAAAGTCCGGGCAAACGCCCGGTTATGAAGTCAGATTTTACGACCCGTTCGGAAATCGCGTTGCGATTTATCTGGGCGGTCGAAGGTACGCCAAAAAGACGGCGATTGAATTGAAGGAGATCGTCGGCAACTTGGTTTTTTACCGTGATAATGCGATAACGGTTCCCGACAAAAAGACACTCGCCTGGCTTGAGGCCGCTTCACCGGAAATACGAAAGAAACTGGCCAATGTCGGATTGATCGAACTACCGGAAACGCACACGCTCGGCGAACTTTGGGATTACCGCGATTTACACAAAGGTTTGGGCGGTGCATTTGACGTGATTCGCAAACAAGCCGGATTGCCGGAAATTCCACGTCCCTTTGACAACATGAGAGCAACGCGGTCTAATGAGATTTATGCTCACTTTGGACCGTCGAAAGAGAGTGAGTGGATTGGGCACTCTGCAAGAGTCCGAGCGGATCATTACGACATGATTGGCAACGACGATTACACGGAAGCGGCTGGATGGGAAAGCACAAAAGGAAGTCGAAGTGTACGATAATTGCATCGTTCCTGCGATTTTTCCTGCAACAAACATAGTAATTTCATCGCAATAAATCGCAACCAAAAATTGCTACGAAAATATAACTCTATTTATTGTAAGCACTTGCGACGATTTGCGATTCAATGCGATTCAATGGTATGGTGTCAAAATATCGCACTGCCTCCTCTCAATTAGTAATTCGGAATTCGTAATTAGAAAATGGCTCAAAACAACCTACGTAAAGCGGCGATCTTTTTGATTTCCCTGCCGAAGGATCAGGCGGGTGCGCTGCTTTCGCGTCTTGAGACCAAACAGGTCGAAGCGGTGATGACCGAAATTGCCAAAATCGGTCTGATCACGCCGGAAGAACAGGAAAACGTTATCCGTGAATTCTCAAGGGCGAACCCGGCCAAACTCATTGGCGGTGCCGGCGGATTCAACGTGGCGGCTCAGCTTGCCGAGGCCGCGCTGGGGCAGGACGGAGCGGGGGTGATCGAAAGCGTTCGCAGTTCGCTCGAAGCAATTCCCTTCGGATTTTTGCAAAAAGTCAACAGCGAAAACCTCCTGACGTTCATCATTGATGAGCATCCGCAGACAATTGCGTTGATCGTCTCCCATTTACGACCTTCCCAGGGAGCGGAGGTCGTTAACGGGCTTTCCCCGGAACGGCAACTCGCCGTCATTCGTCGAATTGCGACGATGCAGCAGACAAGTCCGGAAATCATCAGAGAGGTCGAAAAAGGCTTGGAAAACCGAATGTCCAGCGTGATGAGTCAGAAATTCGAAAACACCGGCGGCATTGGAAGCGTTGCGGAAATTCTTAACGTGATTGACCGACAGACCGGGCGGAATATCATGGACAATCTCGCCCAGGACGATCCGGAACTGGTGGATGAAATCCGGCGGCTTATGTTCGTGTTCGAAGACATTCTCAAACTTGCCGATCAGGATATTCAGGCCGTCCTCAAGAATGTCGAAAGTTCCCAGTGGGCAATCGCCCTCAAAGGAGCGAGCGAAGACCTCAAGGAAAAGATTTTCCGCAACATGTCCAAGCGGGCGGGAAAAATGCTCCAGGAAGAAATGGACTATCTCGGTCCAATGCGTTCGTCCGACGTGGAGCGAATTCAACAGGAAATCGTCGATGTGGTTCGCCGCCTGGAAGACGCCGGAGAAGTAACGGTCAGCTCCAGCAAGGGGGAAGAACGGTTTATTCAGTAGTGATTAGTGATTAGTGGTTAGTGGTTACTGGTTACTGGTTAGTGCAAAAACTATTCCCGATTTCCGATTCCCGATTTCCGATTTCCGATTCCCGATTTCCGATTTCCGATTTCCGATTTCCGATTTCCGATTTCCGCTTTCCGATTT
>CAZNVM010000155.1:0-7668 GCA_964576215.1 uncultured Planctomycetaceae bacterium | reverse complement strand
AAATTTGACAGATATTTCCAGATGTACTATTTCGATACAACGTGACTGAAATACTTTACTTTCAAGGTCCATTATCTACTTTTCTGTTCCACATACCTCAAAAAACCTATTTTTTTGCCCACAGATTCTGGTGGGGAACCTATTTTTCCAAAAACCCGACAAGTTCACTCAACGCCGCCGCGATCCGCTCACTGTGCTCCCGAATGGATTCGGCGTCGGTCGTTCCGGAAAGAGCCGTGGCCGCTTGAATCATGCGAACCGTACTTTCCTGGCCGAGCTTGTGGCCGTCCTTCTTCTTCGCAAACGACGAAAGAACCTGCTCCACAAAGGTCATTTTCTTCGATTCGGTATCTTCCCCTTCTTTGAGGATCGGTTTTTCGTAAGCCGCAAGTCCGGTGTCGGCAAGTAAACCTTCGATCTTCCGCTTCATGATATCTTCCGGTTCGGTCTGTCCTTCCTTAAGCGGCGCGAATCGGGCAATCTTGTTCGCTTGCTGCACGATGGCGTCTTTCAGTTCCTGGAGCTTTTCCGGTTGGTCGGCGTTTTGAGCGATCAATTCCGATTGGAGCCGGATCGTTCCGGCCAGATTCAGGAACTGTTTTTCCTGATCGACCTTTCCGATGTGCGTTCCGTACCCGATAATCATCGTGGAAAGAATCAACGTGAACAACGTCGTGAACAGAACCGATTTTGTGTACCCGCTGGAGCCTTTCCATTCATGCAATGCGAGTCCCCAGAGCGAACTGAAAATCATAATACTCGCCATGTGAAGCGGCCAGGAGGAAAACTGGTACGCTCCCATTTGCGTTTCCCCCATCGAATAGAAAAAGAACTGCAAGTACCACGTCGTCCCGGCGATGGCGCAGAGAAGATAGTTGGCCAGCAGCGGAACGTTCGGCTTCTTCTTTTGCGGCACGCTTTCCGGGGCTTCGGATTTGTCGGCAATGTGCGACGCGAAAAAGTGGTGACCGGTTCCGTTTTTCAGAAAAAGAAATGCACACCAGAGGAAATTGGAAACGAACCCACCGGCAAGAATCACGCAAAGCCGGGGAAGTTCCGACCACATTTTTGGCGTCCCGGCTTCAATGGCCAGATCGGCAATCGGTCCGGCGGCGGCCATTCCGTATGACATTCCGGCACTCATAATTCCCGAAAACGTTGCGACCAAAAGCCCTTTGACGAAGCTGAATTCCTTGATCGCCGCCTTTTTCGCTTCTTCGGACATTTCGCGTTCCTTGCTTGTTCCGGCAAGAGCGGCGATTACGATCCCAAGCATACAAACGACGACGCCGAAAAGGATGATGTTTCCGGAAGTCGTGCCGAGCATTTTCGTAACAAATTCCCCTTGCAGGAACACGCTCCAGTCTCCTTCGAGAAATTTGGTGTGATCGAACCGGAACAGCGGCGGCATGAGAAATCCGAACGCCGTACAATATCCCAGTGCGATGGCCATACCAAGCGACATGCCGAGATACCGCATGGTCAACCCAAACGTCAGACCGCCCAGTCCCCACATCATGCCGAACAAAAACGCCATACCGACCGCTTGCGGCTCTTGCGTACACGCTTTGAGCAGGACCGGAACCAGGCTGGAGGTCAGGAGAAACGCGGCGATCCAGGGGGCGAAAATCCAACTGAACACGCCGCCGGCAAGCCAATAGACTTCCCAAGACCATTTTTTAACGCTGCGATAGGGAACGTAAAAACTGCCCGACGCCAAACCGCCGAGCCAATGAAAAAACACGCCGACAAATGGGTTCATTCCTGTGTTCCTTGTTGGTAATGGGAGAAAGTGAAAAGAGAGACCGTGATTCTACCGGAAAACCACGCTCTCTTCAAAGGGTGTCCCGAAAATCAGAGCCGTACAATGTTTTGTGGAATGGTATACCGAAAACGGGATCAAATTGTCATTTTTACGCGATGGGAAAGTATGAACTTTCTGCGCCCTTTGTTGGCCTTTTCTCGCAATCTTACGATTGCTGCTCTGTTCATCGGGAACTTGTTAGCGGCCCGACTTTTGTTTATCGTTCGTTGATCTCTTCAACGACGCGAAAAATCTCCTCGATGGGGCGTTTGAAAATCTCTGCGAGTTTGAACGCCAAGCCGAGCGACGGCGTGTATTTGCCCGACTCCATCGCAATGATCGTCTGACGGCTCACCCCGGCCAGTCGGGCAAGCTCTTCCTGGGTCATTTCGTCGTGATCGAATCGCAAACGGCGAACGGAATTTGTGATTTTGCTCATTGGTCAGCCCTCCACCACTCGTTCGCCTTTGTAATAAAGCAAGAGTAACGTTACGGAGGCAACCACGCCGAAAATAATCATTCCGCAGTTTGCGGGAAGCCAAAAAACGTTAATTGGAATGGAATCGGAGTCTAATCCACCATAGTAGATAAAATGTACCAGACCACTCAGAAAGTAAATCGTCGCCCAACCGCAGGCAAATCCAATTGAAACCGCACGTTGTCGAAAAGATACATCCCGTTCGTCCTCTTTCGTATTACGAAAAATAAAGAACCAAAAGAACGGTAAGAAACCGAATAGTCCCGTAAATGCGAAACTACACATTGCCCGCTCCGGCCCGATAAACGGCAGGAGAATCAAAAACGACGCCAAACAAAGGGCCAAAACGCCCAAACAATACCATGCGCTGAAAATATTACGGTACATGACTTGAAAAAGGTTAGAGGCGGATGTCAATAACACTTTACCTATTGTACGATATAAAAAACAAAATGTCAAGCATGGTTTACATTTGTTGAGAAATAATGAACAAAAGCCGGAATGGAGCGTAGCGTAATGACGGCCCCATCGGAAACTTCTCGACGGACCGGTGGTTTCGCCGGGTGTTGAAAAATCCTCTTTTGCGTGATACACTGACGCCTGCGAAGACGGAAGCAACACGGATTAAATCACCAGATTATGAGTCTCGACATTCACGAATTTTCGGAAAAAATCACCAAACATGTCCAGCGGATAAACCGGTTCCGAGCGGAAATCGGCAAGGTCGTTGTCGGGCAGGACGGCATGATTTCGCGGCTTTTGGTTGGATTGCTCACCGACGGGCACATTTTGCTCGAAGGAGTGCCCGGCCTTGCGAAAACGACGGCAATCAAAACGTTGGCCGAAGCTCTGGCAACCCGGTTTCAGCGGATTCAGTTCACCCCGGACCTCTTGCCTTCCGATCTCGTGGGAACCATGATTTACGTCCCCGCCGAGGGAACCTTCAAAACACGCAAAGGACCGCTCTTCTCCAATTTCGTGCTTGCCGACGAAATTAACCGCGCCCCTTCGAAAGTGCAATCCGCACTTCTCGAAGCGATGCAGGAACGGCAAATCACCCTCGGTGACGCCACCTATCCGCTGGAAGATATGTTCCTCGTCATGGCAACCCAAAACCCGATTGAGCAGGAAGGAACCTATCCGCTCCCGGAAGCCCAAATTGATCGGTTTATGTTCAAATTGAAGATCACCTATCCGCCGCAATCGGACGAACGGCTCATTTTGGATCGGGCACTGAGCGGCGTTCGAACGAAGGTCGAGCCGGTACTTTCGTCGCAAGACATTCTCTTCCTGCAAAAACTGGTCGGCCAAATCTACATCGACGAAAGTGTGAAGCAGTACATTCTCAACGTTGTCCAGGCGACCCGGTTCCCGGAAACGATGGGAATGAAACGGCTCAAAAACCTGATCGAATACGGAGCATCACCGCGAGCGTCGATCTTTCTGGGCAAAGGGGCCAAGGCGGTCGCCTTTCTCGCCGGACGGGGTTACGTGACACCACAAGACGTCAAGGACCTCGCCTACGATGTCCTGCGGCACCGGATTATCCTCACCTACGAAGCGGAAGCCGAACAAATGACCACCGAAGATATTATCGCCCGGATTTTGGAGACGATTCCCGTGCCGTAGGACGCTTCAGGGGCTGCCGTTTTCCCGCTCCGCCTGAATGTGGTCCTCTTCCTGCGGTTCGGCATGAAGATAAGTCTCGCAACGTGGAACCCTGGAAGCGATGTTTTTTTCGATCCGGTCGCAAATGTTATGCACCTCGTATAAACTCAAGGTCGGGGCAAGGTGGATATTAACCTTGACAAATGTATCCGCACCGGCGGTTCGGATTTTCAAACTGTGAAACCGCTTGATTTCGGGAAATTCCGCCAATATTGACTCTACCTGTTTGACGGTTCCTTCGGGAGCTTTGTCGAGAAGCACGTCGAGAGCTCTTTTACCGAGGCGGAAGGAAACCAGAACAACGATGAACGCCACGACCAATGCGGCAACCGAGTCGGCAAAGAAATAGCCGAACTGGGCGCAAATCAGTCCCAACAGTACGACCGCCGAACTCCAGATATCGGTCGAAAAATGGAGCGCGTCCGCTTCAAGGGCCTGGCTGTTGTATTTTTTGGCAACACGAGACAACGCCCTGGATCGGGAAATATCGATGAGAATCGAACTGATCACCACGATATAAGCCCAAATGTTCACTTCGATTTCGGTATTTCCGGAGATCAACCGATTGGTCGCTTCGTAGACGATCCAAACGCAGGTCATCAGCAACAGAATCGTTTCGATCAGCGCGGAAACGTTTTCCACTTTTCCGTGTCCGTACTGGTGGTGTTCGTCTGCCGGTTGGTCGGAAATACGCACGGAAACGTAAGTAATGGCGGCAGCGATCAGGTCGAGTCCGGAATGTAACGCTTCGGACAAAATCCCCAAACTACCGGTCAGCAAGCCGACAACGACCTTGGATACGGTCAAAAAAACAGCCGCACACACCGAAACCAAGGCGACATTGTGCTTTTCGTGTTCCATTTGCTTTTTTTCTTTTCGTTTTTGCGGATTGGCAAACCGTGGGAATTGTACAGCATCACTCCATTTTCGGCAAGTCCAAACACAAAAACACAAAATACCGTCTAAAAGGGGCACTTCCTCAGATGGGAAGAGACGCTACAATATTACCGTTTTGTTTTGTTGAAGATTTAAATTCCAACTCCTTTACCTACTATGTCTTTGATCGTTCAAAAATTTGGGGGAAGCAGCGTCGCCGATACGGGAAAAATGAAGTCCGCCGCTCGAAAAGCGATTCGGGCAACATTGGAAGGACACCAGGTCGTCATGGTCGTCAGTGCGATGGGAAAAACGACCGATCACCTGATTGCGTTGGCCAACGAATTGACCAATTCGCCCAGTACCCGGGAAATGGATATGCTTATGTCCACCGGCGAACAGGTTTCCATTGCCCTCATGGCCATTGCGATTCAATCGCTCGGACACCGGGCCGTGAGCATGACCGGTGCGCAGATGGGGATCAAGACCGATTCCAGTCATACGAAAGCCCGTATCCAGTCGATTGCGACGGATCGAATGCAAAAAGCCCTCGACGAAGGCAAGATCGTCATTGCCGCCGGATTCCAGGGGATTGACGACGATTTCGATATTACGACTCTCGGTCGCGGTGGAAGCGATACAACGGCCGTTGCCTTGGCGGCGGCACTCGGAGCGGACGAATGTGAGATTTACACCGACGTCGACGGGGTTTATACGACCGATCCACGCATTTTGCCGGAAGCCCGGAAAGTTGCGAAAATTTCCTACGACGAAATGCTCGAACTTGCCAGCCTCGGGGCCGGAGTCATGCACAGCCGCTCCATTGAGTTCGGCAAAAAGTTTGGTGTTACAATTCACGTTCGCAGCAGTCTCAGCGATACGACCGGGACGCTGATCGTGGCGGAACCGGAATCGAAGGACGTCGCCGTTTGCGGAGTGGCACTCTCGAAAAACGAAGCGAGAATCTCCATGATCGACGTTCCGGACAAACCGGGGGTTGCGATGCAAATCTTCTCCAAAATTGCCGAAGCGAAAATTGCGACCGACATGATTGTGCAGAACGTCGGAACCAACGGAAAAACGGACATTGCGTTTACCGTGCCGATCACCGATTTGCGGCTTGCGAAGGAAGTCGTCGAAAAAGTGATGAAGGAAGTCGGAGCAAGTTGGTTTGACGTGGACGAAAACATCACGAAAATCTCGGTGGTCGGCCTCGGTATGGCGGACCGGCCCGGCGTTGCACAAAAAATGTTCCGGGCACTTGCGGATCGTGGAATCAATATCCAAATGATTACGACCAGCGAAATCAAAATTTCCGTTTTGGTCTCGAAAGAACAGGCGAATGAAGCACTCCGGGCGGTCCATGAAGTCTTTCAACTCCGGGCGGCTCCGGATTCCGAAGCCCGGCGAAGCGTGGCAATCCCGCAAGTAACCGCCTCGGAAACGACGGGAATTCAATCGGTCGGCAACCGCACGAAATTGTCCCGGGAAGAGATGATCGTTCGGCTTAGCGCAATGGAAGACATTATTATCGACCAAATCGTGCTCGACCAAACACAGTCGAGGATCACGATGAGCAATTTGCCGGATCGTCCCGGTCTCGCGGCCCAGATGTTCGAGCGAATTGCGAAAGAGTGTGTCCTGGTCGATATGATCGTGCAAAGCGTCGGACACGAAGGTTTGGCGAGTATCAGCTTCACGGTCTCTCGCTCAATGCTCTCCCAAGTGCTCACGGTTTGCGAAGAACTCTCGAAAGAGTTTGGTTCCGCTCGTCCGACGCACAACCCGACGATTGCGAAATTATCGGTGTTCGGAACCGGTTTGCGTTCCCACACCGGACTTGCCTATCGCATGTTCAAAACGATGTCCGACGCCGGAATCAACGTCAATTTGATCAACACCAGCGAGATGTGCGTTGATATTTCGGTCTGCGATGCCGACGGTTCAAAAGGATTCGAGCTTCTTCGCAACGAATTCCGCAAGGAAATTTTGGTGCCGTAACTCCTGGGGACGCCGGCACCACTCCGGCGTTTCAGGAATTTCCGGAAGTATCATCGGAAACGGTAAATGTACAACAAGTACCGTTTTCGTACCGGTGGGAAGTTCGTCGGACATTTGGTCCGACGATTTTCTTCATGGCCAATTCGTCGATCATGCAGATTGTTCCGCTTTCGTCGTACATGGAAATGAACGGGCAACTGAGCTTGTGGACGGAAACCTCGTTGCCGGAGTCGTCGATTTCAACGAGTCTCCCCGGCTTGCACGTCAAATTGTAAAAACGCCGCATCCGATCTTTCGGATCGGTTGCTTCAATCCGGGGATTAAACTGGTCTGCGAGGCTCTGGGCGACATCGTTACAGATTTTCATGACGGTATCCGGGTTGCAATATCGCCGGACCGCTTTCCAAATGGCCGGAACGACAATGTCTTGATTCCCTTCGAAAAGCTGCTTGAGCGCAAGTTGTGTTGCGGAATAGAGGAAGCGGGGCCGCCCGCGACCTTTGGCTCGTTCAATCGTTTGCTCCACGAATCCGGCTTCGATCAGCTCGTTAATCTGCTCCGTAATCGCCGTACGTGTTACACCGGTACTGCGAATCAGATCGTTCATCTGTTGCGGAAGATGGCCTATCAAAAGCCGCATGATTCGCATTCCCGCTTCACTGATATTGGTTCGAGGCATGAGAGAAATGAAAAATAAAAAATGGCCTCCTCACCAAAATCTGTGGGTGGTTTTTTAGTAAAATGAAGCTAACTGCTTTTGTATCAAATACTTACAACTGTTTTTGTGGCCGAGAAAGTGAGGTTCAAATTTGACAGATATTTCCAGATGTACTATTTCGAT
>CAZNVM010000154.1:0-2549 GCA_964576215.1 uncultured Planctomycetaceae bacterium | reverse complement strand
AACTGCATTGTTCAAAATGGATAGAAATTGAGGGCACCTCTGGGAACGCAGGCATCTTGCCTGCCCCTGGGTTCGCAGGCTTCCAGCCTGCCTCGCGCAGGCAAGATGCCTGCGTTCCCAGGGACTTTGCAGTTCTCTTGGACGGTTTGGACTCCCTCTTTCCGAACCGGGCGGTTTCGTATAGAATTTCCCTCTGTTTCTCTAAATTTCACTTCCTCTTTTACTACACAAGGAGTTCCTCATGGCAATTCAAGTTGGTATCAATGGTTTTGGCCGTATCGGTCGGATGGTTTTTCGCGCCGCCGTCGAACATTTTGCGAAAGATATTGAAATCGTCGGCATCAACGACCTGTTGGAACCCGGCTACCTCGCCTACATGTTGAAATACGACTCGGTTCACGGTCGTTTCAAAGGCGAAATCGGCGTGGACGGTAACACGCTTATCGTCAACGGCAAAAAAATTCGGTTGACCGCCGAAAAGAATCCCGCCGACCTGAAATGGGGCGACGTCTCCGCTCAAATCGTCGTCGAATCGACCGGGCTTTTCCTTGACAAAGAGAAAGCGGAATCCCACCTCAAGGCTGGTGCCAAAAAGGTCATTCTCTCCGCCCCCTCCAAAGACGATACTCCGATGTTCGTCTACGGCGTGAATCACAAGTCCTACGCCGGTCAGGACATTATCTCCAACGCTTCCTGCACGACGAACTGTCTTGCTCCGGTTGCCAAGGTGCTCAACGACAAGTTCAAGATCGTCAAAGGTTTAATGACGACCATCCATGCGGCGACGGCCACCCAAAAAACAGTGGACGGCCCTTCGGCAAAGGATTGGCGTGGCGGTCGCGGAATTCTGGAAAACATTATCCCCTCTTCGACTGGTGCCGCCAAGGCCGTCGGCGTGGTGTTGCCTGAATTGAAAGGCAAACTGACCGGCATGGCGTTTCGCGTTCCGACTTCCAACGTGTCGGTCGTCGATTTGACCGTCGTTTTCGACAAGCCGATCACCCAGGACGCCATCGACGCGGCCATGAAAGAGGCTTCTGAAGGGGAATTGAAAGGAATTCTCGGCTACACCGACGAAGCTGTCGTCTCGACCGACTTCCGCGGTTGCCCGTTGACCTCGATTTACGACGCCAAGGCCGGGATCGTTCTGGACGCCAATTTTGCGAAGGTTGTCAGTTGGTACGACAACGAATGGGGCTACTCCAACAAGGTGCTGGAAATGGTCCGCGTTATTGCGAAATAATGTAGACAGAGCCGCAATCGTGATTGCGTGAAAACAAAAGAGCCGGAAGTGTAGCGTAACACAAAGAGCCGTAGATGTAGGAGCCGTAGATGTAGGCGGTACTCCGCCGGAATCTACGGGTAACGACCAACACGCGTAAAACCCGCAAGTTTCGGCGGAGTACCGCCTACACTTGCGGCTCTTTGAATCGCTCGCGCAATCTCACGATTGCGTCTCTGATATACCATTCAACGCCAATCAGTTGCCATTTTTCGCTAACCGTAAACCCAATCAGAGCCGCGCACGCAGTAAGCGGTGCTCTTGGTGGTAACGTGAAAACCGCTTACTGCGTGCGCGGCTCTGATTGGGTCTGGTTCGTTGACGAGTTCAAGCAAAATGTCAATTTATTGACGTTGTATGGTATAGATAAAACCTCAAAACACAAACTTGTCGACGGGCTGACGCAGTGGGTGCTACACCCATTTTTAACGTTTAAAAATCTCGATCTTCTGCACGTCGGCTGTGGGTCGACGACTATAGTAACTGTCCCCTTCATTCCGCAAGTTTGTGAAGGTTATTTTGACACGATAATTCTCTTTGTTGCGTGTAAGTGCGATAATGTCGTTATTATCTCCTCTGATGGTAAGACTGTAATCGCCGAAAAACATTCTTTTTTCCACCAGTTCACAGCTAATCCGCATTGTTGGCGGCAATGAGACTCTTTCGGATTTTAGATCGTGAAATCCTATTTCCGTGGAAAGTGACATCTGAAAACTGGCAGGTGGACCAGGGACGATACTGCTTTCCCAATAATCATATTTATACTCGGAGTAAAAAGTTCTTTGGGCGATTTTCTCTCGTTCAGCCTCGATTCTCTTCCAGGCTTCGTCGCGTTCCTTGAGAGCCGCTGCTTTTTCGGCGATCAGAAGCGGATCGATCTTGTCGTAAACTTGGACTTTTTCTTTGTAAACATCTCGCAACGTGGCACTTCCGTACCAAGTGAAATCATTCACGTTATCAAAACCGCTCTGACGGATGGCGTCCTCCAGTTTAATCGGCGGGGCCCTCGGGTCGTCGATTAGTGTAACATTTGGACGCACCGGTTGAGGTGGCACCGAACGTCGCAAATCAAATTCAATCGGAATCTTGGGAGGACCACCCGAAGCTGGGAATGCGTGAGGCTCTATAGTTTGACTGTCTATTGCTATTTTCGATTTCCAAGTATTTTGTTATAAAGGAGTTGCGTGATTTATATTATTTTTTTCACAAATTAAGGAATTCGTGTCATGGAACGACGATTTTGCTCCAGGATGACCGAGAAACAGGC
>CAZNVM010000153.1:0-1799 GCA_964576215.1 uncultured Planctomycetaceae bacterium | reverse complement strand
CGTCCTGCTGGAGCACGGCGAACTTGCCCTTGTGTTTGGCCTTTGGAATGACACCTTTGAAGACGATCCTGTTACAGAAAACATCAAGGTTTTGCGTCTCGCTCGGTCCATCCAATCCGACGATACTGAACCGATCCAAAGGTTTTCCTGTCGCATTCTCGACATAGACGTACAACGAATCGAAACTCGGGCCACGCGGTGACAGGTTGATCTTCCGGTTCCGGTGCGCCTGCGCCGCATCCAGCATCGCATTGTACGTTGCCGCAGGGATGACTATCGGTTCACCGGACCGGACATGTTGAAAAACGTTCATGCGAAAATGAGAAATGAGAAAAAATAGAAATTGAAATGAGGAAACTGGAAATGAGGCAAAAAAATTTCTCATTTCTGCCTCCTCACCAAAATCTGTGGGTAAATTCTGGCTCTGGCAGCTTGCCAAGAGCGTGATATAACGAGGTTTCAAGCGTTTTTTCGGTGCGAAAACCATAGCTTTTTCTCATGGTCAATTTCACTTTATTGTTGAAACCCTCCACGATCCCGCTCGAAAGTCCCTTTGATTTGAACCAGTTCAGTAATAATTCCCGGTGACGCCGAATCGTTCCGACAAACTTTTTCATCGGTTCAATCTTGCTTCGCATCGCCCTGACACACCAGTCATGCAAAAAACGGTCTGCCCAAAATCCGCTTTTGTACTCCCAAAACCGTTCGAAATCTTCCTTCATTAAATACGCCCGAATCACCCGAAGATTATAACCCAACAACTCGTCCAACTTCACCGTCTGCTTGTCCGTCAAATTTTCTCGATTTTTCAGAAAAATATATTTACCCTTCGTTAAAACCGCTTCTCTCTTTTCTGCCTTCAATTTCGCCACATCCAACTTTCGTGTCTCATCCACCGCCTGCGTTAAATGACTCTTGATGTGAAATCTGTCGAGAATACTCAAAGCGTTTTGGCACCATTTCGCGATCACGTTCAAATACGGTTTCCACATGTCACTACAGACGAACTTGATTTGGAAGGACCGTTTGGCCTTGCCAATGGTTCCCTTGTTCAGCATCACGAAAAATCGGGCAAGCGATTTTTCTGTACGACCAACCGACACATGAAGCAACCGGCAACAGGTCGCATCAATTTGATAAACCAATGTCAGAAACTTGCGGCCAGCCTTGTAACATATTTCATCGATACCAATTGAGGTAATCCCTTCGAGAGACCGGTGTTTCAAGCCCCATTCAACAATCCACTCGACGCTACGGTACACCTTACCCCAGGTTGTACCGAAAACAGAGGCCACTTCGGTATAGCTCAATCGTCTCGCCCAGTTCGCCAAAAATTGCATCAATTCGATGGTCATATTCGACTTGCCATCGCTCCACGGAACCTTTTCCGTAACGACTTTATGGACCGGACAGGTGACTCGTCGCATTCTGTACAAAAAAAAGACGGCAATGTTATAAATCGCGATAAATTCAAAACGGCGAGGCTCTTTGTCGGTGTCATAAGTCGGACATTTGCGGTGACATTTTGGGCAAACGCCTCGACTCCCTTTCCGGGGAACGATGGTCACGTCGATTCGTGGCAAGCCATGGGTGTCTTGAAACACGATTTTTTCGAAAACGAAGGACTTGTAATCGGTGACAAAATTGAGTATCTTCTTTACTTTGACTGTCTATTGCTATTTTCGATTTCCAAGTATTTTGTTATAAAGGAGTTGCGTGATTTATATTATTTTTTTCACAAATTAAGGAATTCGTGTCATGGAACGACGATTTTGCTCCAGGATGACCGAGAAACAGGC
>CAZNVM010000152.1:0-4077 GCA_964576215.1 uncultured Planctomycetaceae bacterium | reverse complement strand
AAATTTGACAGATATTTCCAGATGTACTATTTCGATACAACGTGACTGAAATACTTTACTTTCAAGGTCCATTATCTACTTTTCTGTTCCACATACCTCAAAAAACCTATTTTTTTGCCCACAGATTCTGGTGGGGAACCTCTGTCACAATTTATCGTCGATGGTTGCTTTGGCGAGAAAGGAGGTGGAGACATGAGTTGATGGCATAAAAAATCAGGCGAAAAACTGGCTTGGACGTGGAAAGTTTGCGCCAAAACGGAACATCTGACTAAAATTTTTCGTTTGACCGCATTTTCCAACAACTCCCTGTCGGTTTTGGCTTATTAACGTCACGGTTATTACAATAAAAGACAAAATTTCAACAAAAACTAAATAGGCCAAAAAATCTTGATAACACCTTGCCTTTAGAAAAAGTCTTGGCTTACTGTCACCTGTCGAATCCGCAGGCCGTCTGTGGAACAACCATCTTTCACGGGAAAAGGAGCATATCATGGCTAATCTGTACAAAAAACCGGGTATTAAGACCGACCCGAAAACCGGCAAGAAAATCAAAACCGAATCCAAAAAGTGGTGGGGGCAATACCGTGATTCTCACGGCACTTTAAAACGTGTACCATTGACAAGCAATAAAAATGTTGCACAACAAATGCTCACCGATCTCGTCACTCGTGTCGAGCGGGAAAAAGCTGGGATCGTTGATCCAACCCTCAACGAAATGAAACGACCGATTGCTCAGCATGTCGCCGATTTCGAGAAACACCAGAAATCGAAAAACAACTCGCCGAATTACGTGCGGGAACTCAAGAAGAAAGTCGAACGCATGATCGACCAGTGCCGCTGGAAAAATGTTTCGCAAATCAAAGCATCTGATGTCGAGGATTTTTTACTCGACTTGCGTGAAAAAAATGGTTTGAGTATCCAAACATCGAATCATTATCTGCGAGGACTCAAGATATTCGTTCACTGGCTGGTCGCTAATCGACGTCTCAATCATGATCCTCTCATTGCCGTCAAGATACTCAATTCTCAAACGGACCGGCGTCACGACCGCCGGGCGTTGTCAGAAGAGGAACTCGCAAGATTGATTGATGCCGCCGAGACCGGTCCTCCTGTCGGCGGACTCACCGGACCTGATCACGCGATGCTCTACATGCTGGCCGCTTACACCGGATTCCGCAAAGGAGAACTTGGCAGTTTGACGCTCCGCAGTTTTCGCCTGGATCAAGAGCCTTGCATGGTGACAATTCAGGCGGCGTACTCAAAACACCGGCGGGAGGATGTGCAAGTCATGCACCCGGACCTTGTCGCAAAATTCAAAGAGTGGGTCTCACGCAAAAATGTCGGGCCGAACGAAATTCTGTTTCCAATTTCACGAAAAACCTGTGGTACCGAACGGGATGGAGCGACATTTTTGACGTTCGACCTCGGTGCAGCCCGGACTTTCTGGATCGCCGAGTCCGAAACGGAGGAAGAGGAAAAACGACGGGAAGCGTCAGACTTCCTGTCGTACAGAAATTTTGACGGGAAATACGCCGATTTTCACAGCTTGCGACACACGTTCATCACGAACCTCGGACGGGCCAAAGTATCACCGAAAACCGCTCAAGCCCTCGCCCGACATTCGGATATTTCTTTGACGATGAACATTTACACACACGTCGCCGAGGATGAGCAAATCGCCGCAATCAATTCCTTGTCGTGCATTCCGAAACTGAAAAAGACGGAAGAGTAAAGCGGAGAAAACGCCTGACGGACTTCTCGAAAGGGAAGGGCGTCAGGTGTTTTTTCGTTTCTTGCTGGATGCTGGACGAGACTTGCAAACATGGCCCTTCAGCGAGACCTGTTTGCTCCGTCGTCAATTAAAAATCTTCCATGTTCCTGTTTTTGTCACTGGTTGCCAAACCCAACGACGGAAAGTACAGCGAATTCTTCCAAGTCGGGCAAGAGGAAATTTGTAACCGGCTACAGTAAAAAAGATTTAGGAAACCGTTCTCACCATCACACTAACGCTCCACCGTTCTTGCGTCAGCACCCCATTGGTCATTCATGGGTTGACTTCGTTTTTGAGTTTCTCGAACCGTTCTTATCCCAATAATTCTCGCCCGAATTTCTCTACGTCGGTCGCATCAAGTCTCAGTGTCTTATCAGTGATTCTTTATTGTCTAAGCGGCCACTGTTTTTTCTCTTCGTCTGTTGACTTGCCAGAGACAGAGTGGTGCTCCGCGCAGTCCCCGGATTTATGGGGCATCTTGTAGCACTCTGTCTCTTGGCACATCTCTTTTTGACACCCTAAAGACCCGCTCAAACTCTTCTTCACTCAACGCAAACAGTGCCAATCTTGTTACTTCACGGAAGGAAAGGGGACCGAATATGGCTCCTTCCCTAAGGAACCAGTGGCATTTTTGCGTTATTGGATCGGGAAAGAAATGCTTCCAAACACTTAAAATACAGCATGAACAGTTATCAAGAATGATACTCCCCCAAAAATCTTCATTAAGAGTAAGTTGCCACGGGTGTAGCCGCGATTTTAGGTCGCGGTTTTGCGATTTTTGGTAAAATGGGTGGTTTTGTACCGGGTCCAAAAGGACTCCCAGCGGCCAGACTTCACCAGCGTGCGAAGCGTCAAAATCGTTTGGCCGCCCGTCCGCGTCCAACGCATTCCACTTCGACAAAAACGGCACTTCACAATGCTCTTGCATGCCGCCTCGATAACACCACTCCCAATCGGCCAGCCGCTGTCCCGGAATCGCTTGTACTCCATCCGCGACTTGTTGTTACGGAAAAAACTTATCTCGCGTGAGAGTGATTCCCGACGTTCTTTCGAATAATGGTACATTTTTTGGTAATACAATAACGAACGATAAACATCCTCCGCCCCATCCTCCTCTTCCAGTAACAATAATCGCTTTGACTCGTACCATTTCTCACCTTCGTCATTCCCTTGACCGAAGATCGCCTCTGCCGCACTGGACAGGTGATCTGTCGTGTGAAAAAAGTCAATGATCTTTTCAAAACCATCAAACAACGGATTGGTGTCAACCTCTTTCCGAATACCCTGGGCGGCATCCGAAACAAATATTTTCGTAACGTTATCAGGAAGGCGATTCAAGGTGGACTCCACCTCTTTTTGTAACTGCGCTTTGAGGGTCAACGCCTTTTCTTCCGGCATCCTTGCAACGTACCGGCTTTGCAACCGAAGCGGGGCTTTCGCATCCGCAGGAACATCGCCATAGAGCGAAACCGAGCCGACGACCGCATTTTTGTACGATGTCGGCGAATCAAACCCGGCTTCGGTCTCCGTTTTACGTTCTCCGGGCCGCTTGCGTTTGCGTCCTTTCTTCTTGCCGGGTTCCTGCAAGAGAACGTTGACACCATCCTGGCTGACGGCGACGACTTTGATTTCTTCAAGGGGCAGCACTTCTTCGGTGCGAATCGTTTCCAGCAAGTCGTCAATGTTGTCTTCGAGATAAGAGTCCATGTTTTGAGCGATCTTCTTGAAGGAGGATTCCGCAAGATTGAATGTGGCACATTTATCAAAAATCTGCCGAGCTTCACAAGCGGTCATAAGCGACAAGGCAAACAGGACGGCTTCACGAACTTCGATGGTTGCGAATTGGCCTTCCATGTTCCACGCATGGTCCAGTGGCACGAAACTTTCGCCGCTGGAATTTTGGTACAATCGTCTTTCGATTGTGGTTTTTCCGAAGACGGTCGAAAATTCCTTGGTGCTGGTGCGGTTAAACTGGTAAGTTTGTTCCTCATGGTCGATGGTGTTTTCTCGAATTTCGTTTTCCTGGATATAGGTTTTGAACCCGGTCAAGGCGGCTTCTATGACGGCCGCCATGATGATTTTCGTGACGATCTGGGCATTTTCGGCGGTCAGGCTCGCGTCCAATTTTTCGGCGTGATTTTGCAAATTGCTCTTGACTTTTGTCATCATTTCCTCGATAATGACCTCTGATCTCATGTTGAACTCCTTTCTTGAATGAGACGTAACTTGTTTTGTACGAATGCGTTACTATCTCAAAAAGGAGTTCTTTTTTCAAGACCAATTTACCTAAAATCACGGCTACACCC
>CAZNVM010000151.1:0-12091 GCA_964576215.1 uncultured Planctomycetaceae bacterium | reverse complement strand
TACAAGCAACACCCGGCGAAAAAAAGCATGGCCACCAAACGAAAAATGGCTGCATGGAACTTTTCATTTTTGATGGAATTGATCCTCGGAAACCAAGCCAAGCCCGCTTTTCAAGCAAAATAACATGCGCTGGCCCTGACTGGCGGACGAACGCACCGAACCGGGACAATGCCTTTTTTGTTTGGGCGTCCGCCTTATTGGTGATGCGCAGACGATCAAAGAACATTCCCTTCGCCGTTTTGAAGTTGACTTGTAGCATCGTCATCATTCTAGTCGTCAGTTGGCAGGCGGCAGACATCAGTATTTTTGCCGTCTGTCGTTAGTTGCCTGTTGTCATTTGAAGGCTGGAACCTGTCCAGCGTCAGTTGCCACATCCGCGAGAAATTTTCCGTTTGGCCAGTCTTGATCTCCTTGAGTGCGTCAAGCTGTTCGCCGAGAAGACGAATCACCTTATCGTGCCCGCTGGTGAATGTCTTTTCCAGTATTTCGAGGTGTTTATCCATCGACAGGAGTTCCCGGTCCGTTCTTGCCATGAAATAACGCCGTTCCCAAAGAAACAGCATCATCCCAAGCGTCAGGATGCCGACGATACCAAGTTTTTCAATCCCTTGCACGAATTGCAGGTCTGGCATGAGCGCGAACGGCAGCGCGAAACAAAAACTCGGTACACCGGCGTAAAAGAAGTCGCTAATCCTTGTCATGAAAATCTCCAATTGTTCGGGAAAGGGATGGTTTGTTTGACGTAAAGGGCGGTATCAAGTGTCGCCACCGATTCCGGGAACACGACGTAAGGCGGTCCGTAGCCGGACGCGGTGGCGACGAACTGCTCGACAAGCAAGCGATTCATCCAACACAGGTCCGCCGGTTCACCCTCGTCAGACGACTTGTAACGCGGCCCGTGTGAATTAACCCAACCGATGTACTCGGTGCCTCGTACCGTGCGGTAGCCCGTAAAATGGGTTGCATGTGCCCAGCTTCCCCGGAGCGTCGCCACTTTGACACCATTGGAGTCAATCGTTGAGCCGCTCACGGCAGTGCCGTTCCCCAGCGCAACGGAAAGACCTGCCGCACAGCATTGGATGATCTCGTCCGCAAGTTCCTTGCCTTTGAAGTTCAGGAAAAGGATTGCACTTTGGTATTGTTTGGCGTCGTCCAAATACTGCTTGTATTGTGGCACTACCTGATTGTTCGTGCCGACGAGATGTTCAGGAAAATGCCCGATGACGTTGGCACCTTTCGCCATCTCCGCGACACTTTGACCGCCGCGCGTCGAACCGCCCTTCGTGATACTCCAGGTTACGACTGGGTTGAATGGCGTATAAATGAGCGATGCTCCACGAGCGATCAGTTGTAGTGTCGTCGAATGATGCGCAAAACCATCCGAATGCCCCATGCAACTTCCCAATGAGCCTTGCGAAAAGTACAGTCGGTCTGATTTCTTGCGACAGCCGGAAAGATGTTTCACAATTTCCCAAGGGAGCAGACAGGTAATTCGCTCATTTCGGATCGTGTTACACTCATCGATCTGCCTTTGACGCCACTCTTTGAACGCAGTATCGTATTTGAGAATCGGCATATCGCCGCTTTCCCAGAGGGTGCTGAACTCGACCGAGGACGATTCGAGTTCCTCAAAAACCTCCTCGGCGTACTCGTCCATCAGGAGACAGCCGTTCGACACGCATCCGTCAATGACAAGAGGTGTCGCTTGGCGACGTGCCCGCTCTGCGACGGTCCAGTTTCGTAATTGTTTCAGTATTCTCATGGAATCCTCCGAATTGTTGCAGGAACTTGACAAGCCTGACCAGACGGATCAGGGCAAACTTTTTCCGTAGAAGCGGGAACCTCCGGCCCCGTCTGAACCTTGCCGGACGATTTCAAAGCATCGACGATTTCCCGTAAGAGCAGGCTGAGCGGTTTAATCTCTGTGGCACCATCAAGATATAATTCAATCTGGACGGCAAGCTCATCGAGAAATTTTTTCCAAGTCTCCGGCTTGATCTTCGCTTGTGTGTTGGTCCGAATCGACGAATACGCCGCCGCTTGCGACCGGATCGTTCCTTTGTCAATGGCATCGGCAGTCGCCTCATAGATGGAGGCAAGGACCGCACAGTCTGTTCGCCCGATGTCTGGAACGTTTTGATGGACCCACTCGCCCAATGTCATTGGTGGGATAGGTGGGAGCGGTGGTGTCGGCCCTGGATTCGGTCCCGGAGTTGGTGTCGGTGTCAAACCGTACTGGCAAACATGCCGTAAAATCTTCGGGATTCCTTCCTCGACAACGGCGGCGACGATGGTGTATTTCGCCGGGAGACTTGAGGAAAACGTCAACGCCGCCCCGGACGTATCGATGTAAAACACCGCCTGTAATTCCTGATCCGTCTGCCTGATCACCGTCCAGTCCGCCCGAATCGTGGAATCACTCAGCCGAAACACGCAAAGTTCACCAACATCTGAGACAACCGGTCCGTTTATAAAGACGGCAGGAAAGTCGGCAGTCGGCAGATGGCAGACGACAGGAATTCTGTCGTCCGCCGTCTGCAATCTGCTATCTCCTCTGCCGACTGCCGTCTGATGTCTGAAACCTATTGTTTCCTTGACACCAATCGAACCAAAATAGGCGATTCCTACAAGCAGAAGGACGGAAACGCTCTTGTGTAAAAATTTTTTCGTCATTGAATTCTTGTGGTAAAAACGTTGTCTGTGAAATGGCAGACCGCAATCTGCTGCCATCTGCCTACTGCCGTCTGCCGTCTGCTCCCCACCGCTGCCGCAAGAGATAGAGCAACAGCCCGATGGCGGAAAGGATGATCGTCGGGTTCTCCGGCATTTCGGACGTGATCGTCTCGAACAGTTCACTGGTTGTGGCGATCTGTTGGTCGCGTGGAATCAACACGCCATCGGTGAAACCACCGTCGCGAGCCAAGAGAGCCAGAGCATGGACCGCCGTCCAAGTATTGTTATTGTCGACAAGACGGATCGCCGTAAACGCGATCATGTCGTCAATAGGCGTTGGTGTCAGTGCAGTCAATGACGCCACGTCGACGAGAAGAGGTCGAACCCAGGTTCTCAAATCATCAGGATTGTCGAGACCGGGGTAGCGCGACCACGCGGTCGTAAACGAACGGAGGATGTCGCCATATCGCCAGGCGAGATTGATTCCGCTTATCATGTTTTTCAAACGTTCAAACATAAAAAATTAGTGGTTGGTGGTTTAGTGGTTAATGATTAGTGGTCAGCGGTCGAAACTAACCACTGATCACTAATCACTGATCAAAGTGTACTTGACGTTGACGACGCTCGTGAACGTCCGGCTCTGCGTCAGATGGTCTGGGACGTAAATGGGATCGTTGGCAACGCCAACGCATTGTGCCGCCGGGAATTCTTCGAGGGTTTTCGTTTTCAAAAACTCGACGATCTCATCGACGAGATCGCCGAGTGTTTCGACCGCCTCTTCCGGCGTCATTTTGCCGATCCGTTGCATGATTCCGACATCGACCGAAACGAGGTATTTTGACGACGACCGGGTCACTGTTTCGAGTTCAAGGGTTTTCGGTACGACAATGACGCGTAACGTTTCCAGTTCCGACAGTTCAAAACCCGGCTTGACTGAGAATGCTGCTTCAAACGGCAACAAGAAGTTATGCTCGTTCAATTCGGCAACAACCGATTTGGCAATGGTGGTGGCAAGACTCATTTTTGTTTCGTCAATTCCCGGACGTGAATCCGATAGATTGTTTGGAAGGGATCGCTCCAGCACCAACAGCCGTCGCCGGGCAGTTCGAGGACTTCATAACGTAAACCGCCTGTAACGATAACAATTTCGTCGCCAAGTGCTGGTGTTACCGGTAAATCTTTTGAACGGATCAAAAAATCGGTGATGTGCGATAGAATCCTGAAACCGGATTCGTCCGTTGTTTCGACTACCACCTGCCGCCTGCTGTCTGCTATCTGCCATCTGTAGTTTTTCCTCGTATTGTGCTTCGATGACTGCCGACGTGTTTTCGTCCGCCGCGAGATCGACGAAGCTGATTTCTTTGAGTGTCATGTTGCGAATGACGTAAAGCTCACCTTCGAACGTCTGGCCGTTGACGACCACCGTTTGACCGAACGGCACATATTCCGTTTCGTGAATCGGGCCACCCATCGAAGCCTGCCAAGGGAAGCCGTTCTTAGCCGACTGGGCCACGTCCCGTGCCCACGAGGTGTCACGGCTAATCACCCCTTCGGCGATGACCTCGTGACCGATGATCTCGATTTTTTCCGTATGACCCACGCCTTGATACGATTTGTGTTCGTAGCGGATGGGGATTTTTTGCGACGGAATATCGAGACCGTCAAGGTCGATCACGACCGGACAAGGAAAATCCTTGGGATAAGCCTTGCCGCCGGTGTACACCACAAGCGTAAAGTGTGGGAGCGGCTCATCACCGTCCTCCGGTATCTCCACTCCGTTTTCGTTTCCGACGAGGCGGATCGGGCTCGGCTGGAGCGTCAGCTTCGTCAATTTCAAAATCTTCTTCATCTTCGTCTTTCTCCAAAATGATTGTGTGATCGGGATCGAGCCCCAGCGCGATCATCCGTTGCCGCTCCTTGGCGGCTTGATTCAAAACGTCTTCCCAATCAAGGCCCAGCTTGGCACACTCGATGGCAAGGTTCGATGTTCGGGTCTCGACCCGTGTTGCCGCCGCCTTCGCTTCCTTCATCGGGTCGACATGTTCCATCCCATCCCAAAAGAAGCGAGCCGCTTCACCGCAGATGGAGCGACTGCTCCGTTGCAAAAATCCGCTCCCGCTGGTCGCTTTCCGAGAGAGAGGAAAAGCGTTGTGTGGTTCTCGGAATAAACCAATTCGCAATGCCTCGCGATACCATGCATCAAGAAGCGGAAAAAGCACAACCTGTTCACAGGAAGTCTGTTCCCCTTTGATGCTTTTGAAAAACGTCTGGTGGTCGAGGCGACCGGAAGCGTAATTGTGTTTCGAGGAGTCACCGAGCAGGATATTGACCGGAATTTGCATACAACGTCCGATCTCGCCCAAAATTTCACGCTTGAACTCGGAATAGGATGTGTTCGGTTGTTCCGCCCGGATTTGACCGAGCTTCCAACCGTCAGGAAGCGTTGTCGCCATCCGTTTTTCGAGAGCAACGATATCAAGCGGTTCCAGTGGCTGCGCCTCGCCATTGGCGGGAGCGTCAGTGTACAGCACTGCCGCAAAATCCGCCGCCGTCTCCGCTGCGGCGAGAACCGCCAGCGTATAACGGCGTAATTGTGCAAAAAGTGGTAACGCCGGTGTGATTTCAGGAAGTCCACGCGACTGGCCGGGCCGGTCGAGACGATACCAGTGGATCATGTATTCTGATGCGATACTTTCGAATGTCCCGTACCAAGCCGACAAGTCGCCCGGATGTTCCGACGAAACATAGTAGAGCACCGGGTTGCCAAATGGATCGTACTCGATACCATCAACCGCGTTTGTCATGGCAGGGTACGGCGACGTAATGCGATCCGCTTCAATGGCGCGAATGTCGATTTCAACCGGATGTTTGAGTCGCGGGTTCCGCAAGATGGCGGCAAACGCCTCTCCGTCGGTGATCTTCGCCATGCGGAGCGTTTGTAATCGTTCACAAAGCCTGACCGCCTCCGCCCATGCAATGAATTCCGTTTCGACAATCGTATTGAAGGCATCATCGTCGGAAAGAAGTTGGAGTCGCGGTCCCGTACCGATACATGTTGCCGCCAGTGTCAGGACGAGTCCCTTGGCATAAGCGTTGTTGGCGACCTCGTAACGAGCCCGGTTCCTCAAGGTACGTCGAATCTCCGGTGTCAGTGAACCGTCGGCACTCAGGTTGTCCGCCATCGCCCAGTGCCGGACATTCTCCGAGGTCGTTTGAGCGGCATCATACTTGAGACGAAGGACTTGGAGAGGGTGCTTGTTTTGAAACGATACCATCGGTCGTGGTGCCGGTTTCTTTTTGTTTTTCTTTGACATAATTCAAGGGCATAGGGAATAGGGCGTCGGGCATAGGAGGGGAATAGGAAATTGGTTACATTTATCACTGAATCCTATGCCCTATTCCCAATGCCCGATGCCCTGATTACGTCGTTCCATCGGGTGAGATTTTGGTCAAGCGAATGCCGAGACCACGCCGAGTTGCCTCTTTCGAGGCTAAAAACCGCTCAGCGGCGATCTGGTCCTGAAGAGAATGCTGTTCGACACTCCCGGCATCACCGGCTACTTTTTTCGGTCCCTTGGCGTTTTCAAGAATTGCGTCTTTCAGTGTTGAAGAATCGTTTGAAGGCGGCTTAGGATTCGTCCCGGTTATGTTTCCGTCCTCGTCGATCCTGGCGACATTGGTGTCACGCTGGAAAAAGTCATTGTCCATTGTTAGCGGTCAGTGGTCAGCGGTCAGTGGAAGAGAGTGAAAACTAAAAATCTCATTTCTTATTTCTCATTTCTCATTTCTCAACCAATTTTGTATCGGTAAATGATCCTCAGCACATCATCCGGTTCCTTGACGGACGCCTTGGGTAAATTTGTGCCGGAGACGACCTGGGACATGAAAATGTACGGGATATTGGTCAGTGCCGCCTGACACTGTAAGAGACCGGTATCGGCCCGGACGATCAGGTTTGGCGTCGTGTTGGTACTTCGCATGTTGAAGATACGCTCAACCTTCTTGAAGTCTTCCGAAATGACGACACCATACTGGAATGTGGCGGTCGACATGTTGGTCGTCTGTCCGAAAACAACGTCATGTGTCACCAGGTTGTACGGCAGATAATAGTTCTCGCCGTCAAAATACCCCGTGACATAGACCGTTCCCGTTGCGTCATGATTTGAGATAGCGTAAGGCAAAAAGCCAAGATCGTCCGTTTTCGTCGTCATCGTCGCCGGATCGCCCAGACCGCTGACCGTCACTTTGTAAATATTGAAACCGTAACTGGCGTCCACATCCTGACCAAACGACATGGCCACAAAAATCTCCAGTTGGTTGGTATCGGTACGATAAACCATGACCGGATGCGTGTCGGTTCGGACCGTCATCCCCTCACGGGTTGTCAGAATAATGTCCTTGTAGGCAACATTCAACATGCTCCGGAAATTTGCGAGATAATTGAGTCGGACCGTATAACTTGTACCACTCGCCGCCTGCTTGATCGCTTTGAAAATATGGTTGCTAACAACGACCCCACCAACCACACTGGCGTTTGTAATGTTGGTGTGAAGGTTTCCAATGGAAAAATCCTCGACCATCCGATTTTTCAAGTTGAACCGGTACTGCCCGCCTGTCGCGGAGACCGTTTTCCAAAGGTATGTTCCATTGGTCGCATGGTGTTCGACAAGATAACTCCCGGTAGCCGTCGCCTTCCAGTGGTCCGGGACTGCTGTCTCCGCAAGTGTGACGCTGTAGAGTTGGCTGTTGTTATGCGCGGCACCAACGCAGATGGATTTGACGCTGCCGCTCCCGGTGTTCTTGATGTACTCGACCACCAGTTCGCGGTTGGTATGGTCGAAATAACACCGCTGATCGACCGGGATCATCACTTGGGACGTTTCCGTCATCGACCCGTCGATGTTGTAAAACACGACGCCCGGATCAAGCAGCGAAGTCGTCCTGAGTTTGTAAGGCGGCACAAACGTATCGTCACAAATTTCAATATCGCGGTCCATCGCGTAGATACCCATGTTCGTCGGAGCGACACGCGAAAGGAGATTGTAGCCGGTACGGATATTACTCCTTAACGTGTTGGCAAGCGCACCGCCGTTCATCATATCGTAGAAAGCGTAACGTAAAAATCCGTCCGTAATCGCATTGGAAACAACCTGACGCGACTTGACGGTCCCGTTTTGATCTTCGACGATCACCTCGATCTCCCCTTGAAGCTGGCAGTTTTCCACGGCTGGTTCTTTCTTTGATAGAGTTTCGAGATTATCCGTAACAAGAAGGTTTTCAGAGCCGCCTTCGGCTTGGAACGGGGTGACGTTCACTGTCTCCAAAAGCTCCGTGACATTTGCAGATTCCTTGGCCGGGATCGGACACGGCGGCGGTTCGATGGTATCGGTCATACCGACGTTTTCGGATGGCAACGTGGCTTGGAAGATAAGCGGCTTGTTGGCAATCGCGTCGTCCGTGAGCGAAACCACATTTTCGCAGATCGGACTCGTTTGTGGTGACTCCACCGTATCGCTCGCCATAACGATCTCGAAAGGCGGACTCGCTTGCAGGATCACCGGGCCGTCCATTCGACTGTCGAGTGTGTCTTCAAGCATAACGATCCGCTCATCAAGCCACCCGACGGCAACATCGAATTCCGCCTTACGAACAACATGTTCCGGCTCCGTCGCCGCAACTTTGAGATGATGCTGGGAATAGTGTTTCATAAATAGATAGCAGTCGGCAGATGGCAGACGGCAGAAGAAAGTAGGATGGAATTGAATGATAAATCGCAAACATCGGACATCAGAATCTCTGCCGTCTGATGTCTGTCGTCTGCCGACTACGCAGTAACAATCACGAGGAGTTTCATGGTGGCAGGGAGCAGAACGTCGGGCTTGAGCGTGATGGTGTTTGCGGTCGTCGGCTCCCATGCCAGGCCGATGGGATTTTTCGTGTTGCCCGTCACATCGTAAATCTGGACCGATGCGATCTTCGTCGTGTTGAGGCCGTGCGTGACACCATAAGTCGTGGCAACGCCGTTACAGTTCACCTTGACAGCGATGGGAGCATGTTCCAAAACCAATTCCGCAACCGCCTTGACCGTTGGCACCTGCTGGTGTGTCAAGCGAGAAACAAGTTCGGTTGATCCATTTGACGAGAGAATGTTACTTTCGACAACAACGGCCTCCGGATCGTCGCCACGCAGCAGAACAATATCAAGTACCCATCGATTGGTCGATGACTCGTACCCGACATGATATTCCCGGTCGGTATAGAGGCCGCCTGCCGGAACGTACAAGGCATTGGTTTGGCCCTCTTTCCAAAAGAGCGTATCCTCACCCGCCCAGGCGGTGATTCCATTAAAGGTAAAGATGGGGGAGCCGCCACTACTCATGAAGCCCGATTTGATGCGGAAAATCCATTTGGTATTGATTTCTTCCGTGAATTCTTTGTCGGATCGCTGAACGCCGGTGGTGGTCGATGTGGCGATCTTGTCCGGCAAACCGACCGGGAGTACGGGAAGGAGGCCGCCCAAAACAGTATCATTGACCGTTTTATCGACATAGGCTTTGTTGACGTAGTGCTCCGGCAGAATTGGCGTAAGCGGCGTACCGTGATACGAAAAATCCATATTCTCGGTAGTGAGCAGTTCATTCAAAGGAACGTTGGTTGTTGACATTATTTTTTTCCGTAAAGAGATTAAAAGTGTTATTGCGAAATGCCGCAATTCCGATGAGTGAAAAAGGTTAAAACCTTAAAATCGCCGCCCCAGACATCGGGACGACGAAGGTGACGTCACAGTAATCGAACGTTTGCGTTTCACGGTTGACACCGTGTCCGATTCGGTTCCCGGTCGAATCGTAGGTTTCGATAAGCGGACGAAGCGAACCGAGCGAGTGCGTCACCTTCCACGTCAGCGATGGCGTTTCTTGCCGATGGACATACACCCCTTCACCAAGATGTCTTTCCAAGAGGTCGGCGTTATGGTTGATTGCATTGGCAAGTTTTGAAAATGTCGGTTCGGCCATGATGATCTCCACGCTTGTCCTTCAATAGATATCTATTGCGTCTGGTGTCGTTATTTTTCAAAAGTTTTAAAGAATCCTTCGATTTTTTTTCAGATCGGAAAGTTTAAGCGTCGGACGCTTGGGTTTTCCCTCGGTTTTCAAGGTCGAAAGTTCGACACCCTCAATGGAGGCGGCAACACAACATCCGACCAGGCAATCAAGCCAATGGTTGTCCGGTCGGGTCGAACGGAGTTTCCATTCGTCGACGGTGCGGTTGTTGGCGACCGTCCGAACCCGGTATTCCGAAACCAGATGTTCCGCAAGAAGCTGGTGCTGTTTCCGGTCATGTCCGAAAAACGACAAACAGCCCGGATCGCCCATCAGCACGGCAAGCCGCGCATGGATGAACGATTTCCAGTAATTGGTGTCGATCAAAACGTGACGGACACCCCGAGTACCGATCTGGCCGGGAATCCGCCAGTGTCGTCCGACCCGATCTCCCCGGAGCGTCGGCTTTTCCGAAAAGGGCATACTCGACGCCCCGACATATTTTCCGTGCGACGGATAAAGGAAGGCGGCATGTTTCGATTGACGACAGAATTGATAAATCACATCGGTCGTCTGGCCCCAGTTTGCATCAATGAGTGTCCGGGAGATCGACATCACCGTTCCGTCTTCACGATAATACTGCCGTCCAAGCCGATCATCGCAAAGGTTTTCAAGTCCGGCATAAATAGCCCCTTCCAGACCGCCGCTCGGATACTCGATCTGGAGCGTATGATGCGCATCACGGAGCGAAAAATAAGATCGTTTCTGGTCCGGCCATGTCCCGTAGTCGACCACATAACCGCCGAACTGTTTGTCCCATGCCGTGACAAGCCAGTACAACAAAGTCTGGTGGACATCGACAAACATGGTCAGACGATCTCCGTCGAGGGGAACGATCCCCCGCACCAGACCGTTGGTTTTCGAAGCGATCTCCTCGGCGGTCATCATGTCATCGCCGAGCGTTTCGATGAGCGGTTCGTTCTGATACTCCGAAAAAAAGGCGGACTCATCCCGAAATTTCAGGTTCATCGCATGTTGAATCGCCGAAATTTCGTCCGGATTGAACCGCTCCGGCCATGCAACTTTGGCTCCCTCGTCCATTTCCCGGCGGTGCGCACGGTAAAATTCCGTCGCGGACGAACCGTCGCCGTCGTTCCGAAGCGAATCGCCTCGGATTTCGGCATACTTGGCCCAGAGTTTGTCATTCGTCGGGAACGAATAGACCATCTTGGTCCGCTCCCCCTGCCAGTCCGGGTGTTTTTCCCGATCCAAAATTCGTGACGCCATGTCGTCGGGCCGAATGACCGTACAAGCCATGAGCCCGGCAATCTTTTTTCCCGGCCCCGCCATCCCCAGCACATCACCGGCAAGAATCGACTCCCGGCGTTGCGATTGCGACCACGACCACGCTGATTCGGTGGTTTGCGGGTCGTCGATGAGCACAAGCGATGGACGTTCGACCTTGCCGTCCGGCCTGGCATGGTGTTGCCCGCGAATTTCACTGCCATGCATTCCGCTACTGGAAATCACGATCCCCGAGGCACGGGAACCGGCGATGGTCGGAAGCACAACCTTGTCGGCGGACCATTCGATCCGGGTCGGAACGCCAAGGTACTTTTGGCCCTTTTGCCGGTTGGCGATCCGTTCAAGGCACAGGATCGGATAACAGACCTCCGGGAAATCCGCTTGTAGTAACAGGTTCGTTTCAAGCCAGGTCTTGATGTTTTCAAGCAGATTCTGCGCACGATCCGCACTGGCCGCGATCAGGCAAACGAACGGCGTCGTACCACCGAACGCCGCCCAAACGACCGCCGTTTGACAAAGGACCGTCTTCCCGCTCCCGCGAGGCATCGCCAAGGCGAACAGGCCGCCGTTCAATACGGCGCGTTCGATCTTCGAGATGACATGCAGGTGATCGTCCGACCACGGAAGATAAAAAATCTCCGGGAAATACGTTTCACAAAACGTCTTGAATGAAACAATGGCCGATTCCCGCCGCTGTGGATCGGTCACTTCGGGAATACTTCCGATATCCTGTGCCGCCCGGACCGCCTCGGCGTTACGCTCCGCTTGAAGCCGCTTTTGCTCCAGATAATCCTTCGCTTTCGGGGCCGGTTGAAAATACTCCCACGTCAGCAGAGCGGCAATACGAAGCAACGAGACACCGCGACCACCTGTTCCACGAACATCGTTGTTGTCGCAAAAATATCGGAATTGTGACGCGGTCACCACATCGCCGGCGATGATGTAGACGGGAACGAGTTGTCCGATCACTTGGTTGAGGACGTTTTGATAGAAGGCCAGTTGATGCACGTAACGAAAACGCCGTGCATCCGATTCGAACCAGGTCAAATCGTCACAGGTCTTGAGGTCGACGA
>CAZNVM010000150.1:0-32602 GCA_964576215.1 uncultured Planctomycetaceae bacterium | reverse complement strand
TAAATTCTTGAAAGATTTTCATTTTTTTTGGTGGTCAGCGGTCAGTGGCTATTACACTTTTTCGCAAATGACGTTCATTATCACGCCAAGAGAACTGCATTGTTCAAGTTCAAAATGGATGGAAATTGAGGGCACCTCTGGGAACGCAGGCATCTTGCCTGCCCCTGGGTTCGCAGGCTTCCAGCCTGCCTTGCGCAGGCAAGATGCCTGCGTTCCCAGGGACTTTGCAGTTCTCTTGATTATCACGACCCAAAGGGGCGAAACAGGGTAGCCGGGGGTGAGCGGTATCCCGCGAACCCCCGGTAAAGGAGCCCAAAAAAAACGCCGCCAACGGTGGCGCACAAAACGGCGAATTGTGGCACCCCGTTGGGGTGCAATACTTGCTTGGGGCCTGTTTTCCGGGGGTTCGACGAGTACGTCTCACCCCCGGCTACTTTGTGTGCCCCCGTTGGGGGCTTAATGAACGGTTGCACTAATCACGTCACCGCTGACCGCTAAAAATCCTGGTCATTCCCTCTTCCGTCGAGATTTCCGGTTCGTAGCCGAAGTCGTTTTTTGCGGCGGAAATGTTGAAATAATGGTGCCTGGAAAGCTGTGCGGCGAGAAACCGCGTCATGGGCGGTTCGCCGGTAAGGTTAAGGCAACGGTAGCCCAATTCAAACGCCGCCCCAACCGTCCACGCCAAACGGAACGGGATTTTCCGCTTAACCGGTCCCAGTCCGGCAAGTTTCAGGATTTCGTTGATCCATTTCCAGCAGTTGACCGGTTTTCCCTGCGAAACGGAATACGCTTTCCCGGCGTTTCGACCGTGCTGAGCAAGAGCGTCTGCCGCCAGAATGTGGGCCGCGGCACCGTTTTCGACGTAAAGGTGGTCCACAAGATTGCTCCCGTCGCCGACTTGAACCAACCAGCCCCGTTTGGCCCGACCTAAAAGTCGCGGAATCAAATGTTGGTCACGCGGCCCCCAAATCAGGTGCGGACGAATCGAACAGGTCGACAATTTCGGCCCGTTGGCCTGGAGAACCGCTTGTTCCCCAAGAGCTTTACTGTGCGGATAATGAGCCAGCCAACGTGTCGGGTACGGAACCGATTCGTCAACGTTTTCCTGTGATTTCCCGTCGAACACGCAACTTGGACTGCTTGTGTAGACCAGAGATTTGACACCGTGTTCGAGACAGCCATGAATCACGGCAATCGTACCGAGCGTGTTGGTTTCGTAAAACGGTTTCCATTGACATTGGATTCCGGGCAGAGCGGCGGTATGGAACACGGTTTCCACGCCTCGGCAAGCGGCTTTGACGGCGTTTTCGTCTCGCAGATCGCCGCGAACCACCTCGACGCCGAGCCGTTCCAGTTCCGGATACGCTTTCCGTCCGAAACTCCGCACCCGATCTCCGCGCGCAACCAACCGTTCGACGATGTATCGTCCGAGAAACCCCCCACCACCGGTTACGAGAACATCCATAATAATTATGAATTACGAATTACGAATTACGGATGAATACTGAGGAAAAACAATTCGTAATTCGTAATTCGTAATTTACTTAACGTCGGCGAGGCCGCGACCGAGGGGGGATTTACGGGAAGAGCTTGACGGACCGGCGGAATTGGCGATTCTGCGACGGGGCGAAAGTTCCAAACCGTCTTCTTCCGTTTGAAGGAAATGGAGAATTTTGCTCCGGGTATTTTCTTCGTCCGGCGGCATTCCCATCGTTTCCACGGCTTCGGAAACGCCGAGCAAAACCGACCGTTTGACTCCGTCCCGAATCCAATCGAAAAAGTTGAAATTCATTCTATTGACTCCTTTCGGTGAAATGTCTCTCTAACTTCGAGAAAATGAACGAGCGGGAGAGTAGCAAATTCCCCACAGGCGGTCAAGGGCAAAAATAGACAATGAGCCGCGCCCAATCAGAGCCGCGCACGCAGTAAGCGGTAACCCCAGTGGTAACGTGAAAACCGCTTACTGCGTACGCGGCTCTGATTGGGTTCGTGGTTAGGCAAAAAGCCGGGGACTTGTTGGAGACGCTCAAAAAGGGTATTTTCAGGCCATAGGGCACACCCATCACTAATCACTTATCACTAAAAATGTCTCGTTTGGAACTTGCCAAAAGAATTGCCCGGGAAGCGGGGGAATTGACGTTACGATATTTTTACAGGGCCGATCTCGCCGTGGATCGCAAGGAAGATCGAACGCCTGTAACCGCCGCTGATCGCGGTGCCGAAGAGCTTTTGCGCCGTCGGATCGAAGAGGCGTTTCCCGACGACGCGATTCTCGGCGAAGAGTTTCCCGTCAAAGCCGGAACCAGCGGATACCGTTGGATACTCGATCCGATTGACGGTACGAAATCGTTCATTCACGGCGTCCCGATCTACAGCACGCTTATCGGCGTCGAAAGGGAGAGGGAAAGTTTGATCGGCGTGATTGCCCTGCCCGCTTTGGGAGAAATGCTCTGGGCGGAAAAAGGGGGCGGCACCTGGTGGGAATCGTCCCGATTTGCCGAACCGAAAAGAGCGCAAGTGTCGCAAAAGGAACGGCTTGACGAATCGCTTTTTTTAACGAGCGAAGTGATTTCGTTCGACCAGTACGGACGGCGTGACGTTTACACGCAGTTGGAGCGTGACGCTTTGCTGACCCGAACCTGGGGAGACGCTTACGGGTATTATTTGGTCGCAACCGGCAGGGCGGAACTGATGGTCGATCCGAAGATGAGTCTTTGGGACGCCGCACCGCTCCAGATCATTATGGAGGAGGCCGGCGGCGTTTTCACCGATTGGAAGGGAAATCGTACCATTTTCCACGAAGAAGGGGTCGCCTCCAACGGACGGTTCCACGAACAGGTGATCGAGTTAACGCGACGGTTTGATAAACCACGAACACGGCAAAATTTACCGGCTCCAGAATGATTTTTTCTTTTCTGCGACGGTTTCCTCTTCCTCCTCGAAACGCGAGTAAACCCGACCGCCCTGCGGAAGTTTGTCGATTTCAACCCGGCACGGCAACGCTTTTTGAGCTTGCGCTTCCAGAAGCATTTGTACGACGTCGGGATAGGTTCCGCCAAGATCGACGACCGCTTTGATAATTTCGTCCAATCGGGTCGTTACGATCCGGCTTTGAAGCGAATTGAGCCGTGAAACTTTCACTTCTTCCTGCCCGTTGGTACACTTGACGACGATAGAGTTTCCGGCGTCCAGGAAAAATTGGGGCATCAAATGAATATCGCTCCCGAAAAGAACGAGTTCCGGTCGTTTACCGTACGTCACATGAATCATCGGAGCCCCTTTGGTGTTCAGGACGTGATAATTGAAGTGAGACGCACTTTCCGAAGAACCGAGCGTTTCGCCACGAATGGCCAAATCGTACGGGTTACGTTGCCACAATGCGCGAAAAGCACCGTACCGCGTTTCCACACTGTTTTCGTTGAGCATCTCCCGGAGTGCGGCTTCCGCTTCCAAATCGCTTTGCATGGAACTGAGTGCTCCGAGGGCACGGACACGGAACGCCGGTTCCATTTTTGCAATTTCCGCAAGCGGTTTAACCGCTTGAACGACATTGAGATACGCAAGTGATTCGGCGCAGTAAAAGCGGATTTCCAAGTCCGAACTTTTCAGCCCGGCCAGGAGCGGTTCGATTCCCGATTTGCCGAGAGCTTCCAGTTTCAGTGCGGAATCCTGGGCCGTTTTATGGTCCAACACGGCTTCTTGGAGTTCCTTGATCCGTTTGCCGCGTTGCTCCGTCGTTTCATAACAGACAACCGACAAAAGAACCTCCATGTATCGCGTCATGTTGTCTTTGTATGTCGGATGAACCCGCAACTCGACGAGTTTGTCCGTTTTGGCCGTTGCGACCCCTTCCGTTTTTCCTCCCCGTTTCGTAAAGAAACGCTTGTTGATCTGGTCGGCGATTCGTTTCGTGTTAAACTCGGAAATATGTTCCTCCTTCATCAGCAGGTAAAGCGGACGGTCTTTTCTCGCAACACCGCCGCCGAGAATTTTTCCGTAAGTCAGTTCCATTGGGTTCGATTGTGTTCCGATGGACGGGCTGAGCATGACCGGCCCCTCCACGTCCCCCAAGTGGGTTCCTTCCCGGATGGTGCCCGTGAAAATTTGCTCCTGAAGCGTGGTCCGCAACAAATATCCGCCGCGTAAGCTGGTTACTTCACTGCCGGTTGGTACGGTAACTTTCACGTCGAACCGGTCCCCTTGCTGGACGCCCGGCGGAAGAATTCCCTGAAGCCGAACGACGGCGGTATCCCTCGAATCAAGCAATTCATTGGGACGATCGACGCTTTGTTTTTGCAATTCCCGAAGCATGACCTCCCGATCCAGACCCGGCGGTTGCGGTGCTCCGGTTCCCCGCAATCCCACAACCAAACCGAACCCCTCGATTGCGACCAGGTGCATGTTCCACGGCGTCGCGTAGTCCCGAACGTAGGAAATCCGGTACGGATTTTTTTCCGGTTGCCCGACCTTGTCCCCTTTTTTCCAGGGATTTGTCAGACGACTACACCCGTTTGCCAAAACGAGCAACAACACCAGGAACGTCAAAGTTTTTTTGGAAAATGTCATCGCAAAATAAGGCTCGGTGAGTCATAATTTCCCCAATATCTTGCGAACCATAAGAAAATCGCGGCGTTTCGTCAAGGGCGATTTTTGCCGTTTTCACTCAGAGTGTAAACGGATTGGTAATGAAACAGGAAAAAGTGTTGAAAAATATTCTATCCCTTGCAATTCCCCCTACTTTCGGGTAGCCGTGATTTTAGGTAACATCCGACATGTTTTTTAGGGTTGACCACGGGAAACAAAACCTTAGTAACCCAAAAACGGCCCAAAAATCAACCTTATTTCCCTTATTTTACCCAAGTGAGAATAAGGGAATAAGTAATTCGTAATTAGTAATTCGTAATTAAAGTCAGTCTTTTTTCGACGATTTCGACCTCGACGGGAAGTTTTCCGCCGGGGTCGCCGTCGAGTTGGTACGGGATTGGTTCCCCCGAATCGTTGCTGATCCGGAATCGTTTGGCTTGCTTGAGTTTGACGTCCGACAGGTAACGGTGAAGGGAGCCGAATTGCGCGAGCGACACGTATTTCATTCCGCTGAAAAGCGAGCCGCCGTTCATTGCGCAAAGGTCAAGTTGCCCATCATCCCCTACGGCGTAAGGGGCGAGCGGAAGTCCCCAGCCGTATCGGTTCAAATTGAAAATAAACGCCCAACGGGCCTCTTCGGTGATCGTTTCGCCGTCTTCCTGTGTCTCTGTCAATGATTCGATACGCATTCTGGGATACTTGTATCCGAAAATGGAGTTCCAGATCGGCTTGATGTACGAAAGATAGCTGATATGGGCCCCTTTCTTCGCTCCTTTGCGGTAATTCGCTTCACGGTAAGCGTGAACCTGCTCGACGGTATAAGCGTCGAACCCGCAACTGACCATGACGAGAAAGAGCCGCCCGTTCGCTTTTCCGGCGTCGAGCGTGATCGTTTTTCCGTGTTCGATTGTTTTTACGAGACGTTTTGGGGTTGATCCCCAGCGAAAATGCTTGGACAGCAAGTTCGCCGTTCCCGCTGCGAGAAGGAGGATCGGCGTTCCCGGTTCGGTGCGATTGACGAGTTCCGCCGCCGTTCCGTCTCCGCCGACGCCGACCAAAGCGCGAAGCTGCCCGTTTTGTTGCAGTTCATTTGCCTTACCGGTGATCTCGCTCAAGTCCGTGCCAAGCTCGACTTGAAACCCTTTCTCCTGTAACCGTTTTTGGAGTTCTTCCGCTCGCAACATCGGAGAAGTTCGTCCCGCCTTGGGATTGACCGAAATAAGAATGTGTTTTCTCATAAAATCTCAACGTGTAAACGGATTGGTTATGAAATCGGAAATCGGGAATCGGGAATCGGAAATCGGGAATCGGGAATCGGAGAACATTTTTCACTTATCACTTATCACTTATCACTTATCACTTATCACTTATCACTTATCACTTATCACTTATCACTTATCACTTATCACTTATCACTAACCACTAATCACTAATCACGCCCTTGACTTACTCCCGGTCCGCAGATGCGACTGCGTCCGCCGGGGAGCGAATGAAGTTGAATTTGCGTCGGAATCCGTTCTTTTAACGAGGCAACGTGAGAAATGATCCCAATGGTTTTTCCGGACTGTTGGAGATTCGAAAACGCTTCCAAGGCCGTGTAAAGCGTTTCTTCGTCAAGCGTTCCAAAACCCTCGTCGAGAAAAAGGGAATCGACCTGAACGGTCTTGCTCATCATTTTCGAGAGTCCCAGTGCAAGAGCCAGGCTGACCAGGAACGTTTCGCCGCCGGAAAGATTTTTGACCGTCCGGATTTCTCCCCCTTGGTCCAAATCGCGTACACTTAACTCCATCGAATCTTTCCCCCGCGTTAATAGGTATCGCTTGTTCAATATCCGAAGTTGGGCGTTGGCGTGATAAATCAGCAAGTCGAGCGTCAAACCCTGCGCGAAGTTCCGGAATTTCCGACCGTCGGCGGAACCGATCAATTCGTTCAAGTCCGCAAGATTTCGGTACGCATTTCCCCGGATCGTGATTTCCGACATTTTTGCGGCGTGTTGCTCCCGAAGTTCCGCGTTGCTTTTCAGCCGCAGGTCAATTGCATGAAGTTCCTGAATTCGTTGAACGATTTCGGAATCGACACGCTCCTTCCTTTCCCGCAACATTTCGAGCGATTCCGCCGGTTGCGGTTGCTCACGCCGCCTGGCAAGCGAATCGTTTCGGTCGGCAAGCAAGCCGTTGATTTTGATCCGCTGCTGCTGTAATTCGGTTTGCTGGGTTTTATAGGCTTTCAACTCGTCGTCCGGAATTTTTGCGGCGAGGTAATCCTTTTCGTCCGAAAAACCGAGTTCGACGATTCGGCGGAGAACCTGCGGCTCTTTTTGCTGCAAGTCTTCCGTCGTTTTTTGAAGCGCAAGAAGCAACGAGTTTTTTTCCGATTCCAGAACGGCACGGTGCTTATCGGCGTGATTCCATTCTTCCTGAGCCTGCTTCAAAGCGTTTTGCCGCTGCAAAAGTTGTTCGGTCAATCGTTTTTCTTCCTGATCGCAATTTTTTTCGCCGAACAGTTCGGTTCGTTCCCGACGAAGCTGTTCAAAATCGGCGGCGTGCGTTTTTCGTTGCGAGGATAGTTCGCCCATTTCCGCCGTTAAACGGTCGCAGTGAACTTGTGCCGCTTCCTTTTTTTCCTTCCATGAAACGACGGCATTTTCCGTAACGGCTTGCAAGTTTTTGTTCGTAATCCACGTTTCCCGACGCTGGGAAAGTTCAAGAAGCACATCGGAAAGCGGGATCGTTTCCGGCAGTCCGTATTCTTCGAGTTCCCGACGGATTCCCGATTCGAGCGAGAAAGTTTGTTCCTGGACGGTCTGAAATTCTTTTTCTTGTCGCACGAGTTCCGCCTGTAAATTTCGGCGTTCCAGATCGAATCGGGCGAATTTTTCGAGCTGTTCGATCCACGAGTCGAATTCACGGATTTTTCGTTCGTTTTCTCGCAGAGAGCGGTCCATTGCGTCGGCGTCCGGCAGATTTCCGAACGCAAGCGGATGCTCCAGCGACCCGCAAAGCGGACAAGGTTTACCTTCCTGCAAGTATTGCCGATGTTCCTCCAACGACTGAATCCGGGCGAATTCGATTCTCGTTGCGTTAATCTGCTTCGATCCGATTTCCAAATTCACCTTCTCCGCCTTGTACCGCTCCTGGAGTTTGGAAAAGTCTTTTTGTGCGTTTTCGACATCTTCCGTCGGCAAGGCGGCAAGCATCGTTTGAATCTGTACGTTTTTCCGGTCGAGATTTTTGGTGCTTTTTTTACATTCCTGTTTGACGCGAAGAAGCTGCTCCTTTCTTTCCCCCAACGTTTCACAGCGGATTCTCAAACCGCTCAGCTCCGTCGTCAATTTGGCGTCCGCGGCATGAGTTCGAAAGTAGTCTTCCAATTGTTTGAATTGAGCCTCGTTTTTTTGGAGTTCCCTTGAAAAATTTTCCTGTTCCGCTGCTACGTTTTTCCGGTTCGTTTCGGTTGCATCCCGTTTGATTTTCAGTGCGTCAAGTTCCTTCTTTTTTTGTAACAGCCGCAGGTCGAGTTCACGGACTTTTTGGAAAATTGGTTTGAGTTCGTTCCCTTCCGTCTGGACGGCGTTCCAATCTTTTTCGGCGGATTCCCGTGTTTCGGCTTTCGTTCGGCAAACGGCGGTCGCTTGTTCAAGTTCCGACGTTTTGAGTTGGAGGTCGCGCGTGCAAGTGGGAATGAGACGACGCAAATCCGCAAGAGCCGCGTATTCTACGGCGATGGAAGCGGCTTTTTCCGCCCGCTCAAGACGCTCAGCCTCGTTTTTGAAACGGTCTTCCCGAACCCGAATTTCGTCCGACCGCGATTTCAGTGTTTCGATTTCCGTTTGAAGCGTTTCCAAAGTGGTCCAGTATTCGATCTGTCCGCAAACCGTTTGCAGTTCCGTTTGCAACGATTCGTGGAGCCGTGTTATTTCGTCGTGTTCGGCGTTCAACGTTTTCTCGTCTTCTTCGGAGAGAAAAGCGAAGGCGGCAAGAGATTCCTTGAGCAATTTGATTTTGGTTCTTTCCTCTTTGTCTTTTTCAAAAACGTCTTTGGAAATCTCTGCGTAGATTTCCGTTCCCGTAATCTGCTCCAAAATGAGTGCCTGTTCGCCGAGCGGAGCTTTGAGAAACGCGTCGAAACTCCCTTGCGCCAAGAGCATGGACCGGGTAAATTCCCGAAATCTCATCCCGACTTTTTCCTCGATGAGTTTCAAGACGGTTCCAATTTGATCGGCAAGAACGTCTCCGTCAGGATGCTTGGCTAATTCCCTTGCCGCCTGTTGGAGTGCTCCATCCGGTTTGTTTCTTGCTCGCTTTTGCGACCAATGGGCGCGGAAACGCCCCTCATTTGTCCGAAAAACGATCTCGGCAAAGCAGTTTCCGGTTCCACGGGACATGACTTCGTTTTCCGCTTTGGAAATATTCTCCAATCGCGGCGTTCGTCCGTAAAGAGCGAGACAAATCGCGTCGAGAATCGTCGATTTCCCGGACCCGGTCGGACCGAGAATGGCGAAAATTCCTTCAGAAAGATACGCCGGATCCAAAAAATCGATTTTCCAGCAACCAACGAGAGAGTTCAAATTTTCAAATTGAATCGATTCAATTTGCATGGAACGTAAAATTTCAAACGGGAGAACTCAACGTAAAGTGATTGGCCGATTTTCACTCATTTCTCGCGGGTTCTGTCTTTTTCCAACGTAACTTGTTTCCCACACTCGGAATAGGTTACCCGGGACATGAAATTGAAGATCAAACAAACCCCACGACCGGAAACTTGATCCAAGTGGTCCGAATCTCTTGGGTCCGGGACGAAATCAGGGTCAAAGCCTTCCCCCTCGTCCTCGATTTGAAACCGAACCAGATTTTCCGAAAGCTGACAGGAGAAGGATATTTTTTTCTCCGGATCGTCGTGATTTCCATGATGCACCGCGTTGGCAAATGCTTCTTCCAAAGCCATCTCCACCGCGAAGAGGTCACGCTCGCCCCACCCTCTTTGGGCAAGCTGCTGAAGCACCTCCCCCATCACGGTATGCGCAACCACCATGCTGGAGCCGAAGTTACACTTATGCGACCATATCCACGGAGCTGAAGACACAGGTAAACCTCCCATTTCAATTACGAATTACGAATTACGAATTACGTCAAAACATCATTCGTAATTCGTAATTCGTAATTAGATTTACCTGGCTCCCGGGGCAATATCGGAAAGCAGGGCCAACGCTTTTGTTCCATCCTCTTCTGTTTTCTTGATTTGAAAAACCGTATCCAGCCGAGTGATTCGGAACGCTTCCATGATGTTGTCGTCAATGCTACACAGGACCAATGCCGCACCGGAATCCTTCGCTTTCTTATTCAGCGTGATAAGGGCACGGAGAGCGGAACTTGACATAAAAAGAACCCGCTCGAAATTGACGAGCAGTTTGGTGACTTTCTGATTGTCCAAAAGATCAAGCAGTTGATCCCCCCATTCCTGAATGACGAGATCGTCGTTCAATTTCATGTCCCGACAAACCGCGACAGTGACTTCACCAATTTTTTTTGTTTCAATTCTCGACATAGACATTGTTCTGTTCTCCTTGGAGTCTTATTTCAATAAAAAAGCTCGAAACGACCTTCACTTTCTTGCCCTCTCACAAGTGCAAACGAGAAGCGAAATTTGGCAATTTCCTGTTTTGTGGAGCACAATCCCAGCGGTAAAACGATCCATTTTTCACTGGAAAACGCCACCCTTACTTAAACAAACACCATTTATACCCTATTTTTCGTAATATTGCAAACCATGCCCCTATTATTTTTTTATTTTTTTAGGCCGCTAGATGAATGGCAGCCGGGAGCGCAACGGAGTGAAGCGACCGGACCGAATCGCGGGGAAATCCGGTCACTGCGCTGCGCTCCGTTCCCGGCTACCATTATGATTGGTGAATTTGTTATCGACCTGTTATTTTTTTAGGATGGGATGTGGGGGGCGTGAAGCGACCGGATCGTGATCACAGGCACAGCCCGTTGCCCGGTTACTGACGGGCCGACAGGGAACTTTCACCTCCGGATTCAATAACATGCCGAGCGCATAAAAAAGCCGGGGACATCGATGACGCCCCCGGACAAAAGTTGAAACGATTTGTTTATTCACCCATTCGGCGTTTGGCGGCAAAGCCTGCTCCGACGATTCCGAGTCCGAGGATCAGAAGCGTCGCGGGTTCCGGTGTCGCGGCAGTGAAATCTGTCACGATTACATCAGTAAAACGTTCCGGGACTCCCACATCCCCGAGTCCAAAGACGAGACCGACATATCCGCCGTTATTTTTGCCGTAATTGACATTGACGGTAAATTCCGTGAAATACCCTTCTGCAAGGGTATACCCGAAAAATCCTCCGCCCACCTGGTACAACGTTTCTGTTACTATCACCCCGTCGACGAAAGCCTTTGCGGTGATTTCGAGTTTCAGATTGTTGCTATTGTCGTGCGGAGCAATCCAAAAATAAAACGAATCAACAAAACCATCTTCGAGCTTGCTGATGTCGCCAAAATTGAACGACAGCGAAGTGTTGATGGACGTGTTGTGTCGTAACGTTATCGTTCCCGGTACTTCAGACTCAATTGTGTGAAAACCGCTGTTTCCGGTCTGGCCCCACGAAGTGAGGGTTCCGCCGACTTTCTCGCCGGTATTCGCGTTCGTGGCCTGGAATGTCCAGTTGTCTTTATTGCCTTTGAAACCTCCGAGCAACCAATCGTGGGATTTTGCCACGTCATAGTAGGCCTGGGGGTCTGTATAGCTCGTAATTAAACCGGCATTGGCACTTACGACAAATCCGAGCAACAAGGCGACGGCGAGGCCAAAACCAGCCAAACGACCACCACTGAGCTTAACAAGTTGCAAACTTTTCATGACTTTGATCTCCTTTACGTTACTGTTGAGTAATTGACGTGACTGACTTAGCTATTGACGCGGCTCTTAACTATTTACGTTTCCCTAAAAATTTTGGGGAACCATAAGTCATTGCCTAAAGTATATAAGCAAATGAAGTGCCTATCCGAAAAATCATGTAAAAATCGAAAAATAGGTGTTTTTTAACGTTTTTTCAAGGAATGAGACCTTTTTCGGACAAAATTGTGCGGTAAAATACAGCACCGCTTTGAAACTCCTGTATCATTTTGAAGCATTGGGTACATTTTTTCTTTTCCCATCTCTCCTTTGGCTATGAACATCTGCGTTTACTGTGCTTCAAGCGGACGAATTTCGCAAGTCTATTTTGACGCAACCGAGCGTTTGGCCCGGGAACTGGTCCAAGCCAATATGTTCGTCGTTTACGGCGGCGGAGCGTCCGGCCTGATGGGAAAACTCGCCGACACCGTCTTGGCCGAAGGGGGAAAAATTCGCGGCGTCATTCCTCGCTTCATGGACAAAATCGAATGGACGCACCCCGGGATCACGGAAGTCGTACTGACCGAAACGATGCAGGAACGCAAAATGAAATTTCTCGACGGCACCGATGCACTGGTCGCTCTACCGGGCGGCACCGGAACGCTCGAAGAACTGCTCGAAGCGATCACGCTCAAGCGGCTCGGTCTTTTGACCATTCCCATTGTGATCCTGAACACCGCCGGGTATTACGATCCGCTCCGGGAAATGTTCGAGAAAGCAATCCGCGAAAACTTCATGCGGGAGAAGCACCGCCAAATGTGGACATTTGTTGACGAGCCGGAAGAAGTGCTTTCCGCGATTCACGGTGCCGCCGCCTGGGATAAAGACGCGATCCGGTTTGCGGTACCGTAAAGGAGAGGATAGAGGATAGAGGATAGAGGAAAGAGGAAAGAGGATAGAGGATAGAGGATAGAGGATAGAGGAAAGAGGATAGAGGAAAGGGGAAAGGGGAAAGGGGAAAGGGGAAAGGGGAAAGGGGGGTTACTTACCCGATTCGATCCGCTTTTCCGCTTCTTTTCGTGTCCATTCGTCAAGTTCGAACAATCGTTCCAATGTCGGATGAGATTCGAAATTGTGGTTTTTTAAGACGGTTCGACAAATCGTTGTAATTTCCGTAAACGGAAGTCGATTTGCCAAAAACGCTTCGACTGCCGTTTCGTTGGCGGCGTTGAGGACCGCTCCGGCGGTTCCTCCGGCTGCCGCAACCTCCAGACCGAGTTCCAGAGCCGGAAAACGTTGCGGATCAATCGGAAAAAACTCCAAGTGCATCTTTTGCATCCAGTCAATCCGTCGGGCCGGAGAATCAAAACGCTCCGGAAAACAGAGGGCAAGCTGGATCGGAAGCTGCATATCCGGCGGACTCATCTGCGCCATGACGGAACCGTCGATAAACTCGATCAGGGAATGGACGATTGACTGTGGGTGGAGCACCGCCGTGAGTTTTTCGACGGGCAAGCCGAACAGCCAACGCGCTTCGATCAGTTCCAACGCCTTGTTCATCAGCGTTGCGGAATCGACCGTAATCTTTTTGCCCATGTTCCAGGTCGGGTGAGCGAGCGCATCGTCAATCGTTACTTTCGCCAGATCGTCCAGCGACCATGTCCGGAACGGTCCGCCGCTTGCCGTCAAAATGATGCGGGAAATCTCATCATACGGGGGAGACGGCAAACTTTCCGGTCCGCCGCTCATTTTCCTTGCCCGCAAGCACTGCATTATGGCACTGTGCTCACTGTCAACGGGAATCAGCGTTCCTCCGGTTTTCCTCGCAAGTTCTCCAAGAAGCGGTCCTCCCATGACGAGCGATTCCTTGTTCGCCAGCGCAACGGTTTTTCCTGCTTCGATAGCCGCCCAAGTGCTACGGAACCCGGCACTTCCGACGATGGCCGACAAAACGACGTCAATGTCGTTCCGCTGAACGTATTCGCACAGGGCGTCCTGTCCGAAGCGGACCTCGACTTCCGGCGGCAGTTCCTTGAGGGGCGTTCGATCGGCCCATTCGTCGGTCATAATCACGCATTGCGGCAAACCGGAAATCACCTGGGAGGGGAGTGCGTCTTTTTCCAGCGAACGGAGCTGATCCGAAACGAGCCTTAGCCGCATTTGCTGAAGTTGCTCGACAAGAATATCGGCGCGGCGGTTGATCGACATCATCGCAACCTGAAGCCGTCCTTCGGAAGCGGCGATCACTTCCAGCGCACTACGCCCGATGCTCCCGCTGGAACCGAGGATCGCAACACGCCGTGGAAATGGAAGGGACATACAAAATGAGAATGAAAAAGGAAAAAGGTGTCGATTTTTTTTACCCTTTGAGCCGGTACTCCGCACCGACAACCTCCACCGCATTGCCTCCATTATACCATAGGCCAAATCCCACTGGCAGGTGGGACGGTTTTTTGAAATCCGGGAGTTCCAGTCGGCTATCGCCGACCTGCCGCCGGGACGTCGGCAGCTACCGTTCTTTGCCAAAATCGGTGATCTTACCCAAATTCGTAACTATTTTTGCGTGTACCCTCTCCGTGATTCACCAGGTCGATAACAAATTCACCAATCATAATGGCAGCCGGGAACGGAGCGCAGCGCAGTGACCGGATTTCCCCGCGATTCGGTCCGGTCGCTTCACTCCGTTGCGCTTCCGGCAGCCATTCATCGCCAACTTCTTAGCGGCCTGCGTGATTCACCGAAACAACCCTCTTGCGTTTTGGCAAGAAAATTGTTCTAATGAGTGCGTTGGTGTCGATCGTCTTCTTTTTTTGCAACTTTTCAGATATTTCAGAAAGGAAAAAACATGTCTCAACTCCCCGATTATGTTGCGTCCGCGCAGCCGAACCCGCAAGAAAATCGTGCCCCCTGGCTCACCACGACCGCCGCAACCTACGCCGGAATCATGCTCTGGTTCGTTTTTTGGCAAGATGTTCCGACCGGTGGTACTCTTATTGCCGGCGGAACTCTTTCGCAAGGGCTTCTGTTTGCTCTTGGTGCGTTGGTCGTTGCTGCTTTCATTTGTTATTTCTGTTTTTATCACGTACCGGGGATGCTCGGTATGAAAACAGGCTTGCCGCTTTACATCGTTGGAACCTCGACCTATGGTGTCCAGGGCGGCTTCCTCATGCCCGGATTCCTGATGGGATGCCTTCAGTTCGGCTGGTTGAGTGTCAACGGCTACTTTGCCGGTCTCGGTCTGGCTTGCATCATTCAAGGATTACCTGCGTCCGAAGTATCATGGGCATTGCACATGGGTATCGGTATCATTTGGTCAGTTGTTGCCGCATTTGTCGGATTGAAAGGTATTAAATATGTTGGCATGGTCGCATCGTACATGCCGATCATTCCTGTCGTTGTCTTGTTGTATCTGCTTTTTAAAACTATCGGCGGTGTGTTTCATTTTGATCCTGTTACGGCTGTCAGCGCGGTCGAAGGCGGAAAAGCAGTGGGACTTTATGGGGACGGTACACTCGGATCGTTTGCCGGTCAACTCGGTGTGCTCTCGCTGATGTGTGCCTATGTTGTCGGCTTTTTCGCAACGGCGGGTGCCGCGGGTTGCGACTTTGGCTCGAACAACAAAGATCGTACTGCCGTCATTTTAGGCGGCCTTGTCGGAATTGCCGGTGCAACGATTTTCACCGGTGCGATTGCCTTGATTGCCATCGCGGGTTCGCAAGGAACAGAGGGAATTACGTTGAACCTGTATAACAGTCTGAAAGCGATCACGGGCGACAAATTGGGAAGCCTGTTTATGCTGTTACTGGCAATTGCGGCTTTCCCATCCGCGTGTTTTTCATCACTCATTGCAGCAAACAGTTTCAAGACGACGTTGCCGAAAACCAATCCGATCATCAGTTGCGGTATCGGAACAGCGGTTGCCTGTGTTCTGATTCTTACCGGACTTGCCGGTAAAGCCGGTACGGTATTCGGGTTTATCGGTGCCTCGTTCGGTCCCGTTTGTGGTGCCATGATGGCCGATTACCTCCTTGCCGGCAAAAAGTGGGCTGGTCCACGTGAGGGTTGGAACCTTGCCGGCTGGATTTCCTGGGGGGTTGGATTTTTCGTCGGCGGTGCCCCGATTGTGGGTGTGCTCGCCAAAGTGATTCCCTGTCCGCCGGTCAGTGCGTTTGTCGTCGGATTTGTCCTGTATTACATCCTCGCCAAAGCGGGATTGGAGTCCAAAAAACTCGACATGCCGCAAAGAATCGATAATTAAGTGATAAGTGATAAGTGATAGGTGACAAACAGAAATATCACTTATCACCTATCACTTATCACTTCAACTTGCCTGCATTTTTGATGATGTTTTCGCAAGAATTCATGGGGCTGCTCAGGCAGGACCATCGTTACCCGAAAGAGGCGTATTTGTTCGTCCTCGAAGCGTTGGACTATGCGCAAAACACGTTACACATGGGCCAGAACACTCCGAGCGAACCACTTCCGCCGGAATTGCAGGAAAACTTGCAGGAAACCCCGGTTATCGGTTTGGATGAACAGGAATCGCAACGGCACATCAAGGGGCAGGACGTTTGCGTCGCGGCCAGACAGTACGCCGTTCAACAGTACGGTTCGCTTGCCAGAACGGTGTTATCTTCGTTGGGAATCAACAGCACCGGCGACATCGGCGAAATCGTTTATAACATGATCCGAATCGGACGTATGCGCAAAACCACCGAAGATCGACGCGAAGATTTTAACGACGTGTACGATTTCGACACGGCGTTCAAAGAAAGTTATCGCATCACCGGCGATGGCAGTCGTCCGGCGTAACGAAATAAAACGGCCGGGTCGAACACCGGAATCAACCGGCCAGCTCCTTGTAAATGTTACGTAAATCGTCCTCCGTTACCTCTTTCGGATTATTTTTCATAACCGGGTGAAAACTTTCCCTGATAAGCGTTTCCACCATGTCGGGTTCGATTTTCGCCTCTTTGAGCGTGCAAGGCAGGCCGCCGCGTCGTTTGAGCGTTGTGATTGCCTCGATCATTTCCGTAATCGCACCGAAACCACAGGCAAGCGAAAATTCTTCCATGCGTCCGTTCATGAACGGAGTGTTGAGCCGGATGGCGGCTTCCATAGTGAACGCACAAGCCGCTCCGTGCGACAGGTGAGCCCGGTTGGACAGCGGATACGAACAAGCGTGCATAATCGCGTTTTTCGGCATGTGGAACGCGATCCCGGCAATCAGGGCCGCGTAGGAAAGCCGTTCCCGTGCCGCCGGATCACCGGAGTTATCGTACACTTTCGGTAAATTTTCAAAAATCGTTTTGGCCGCTTCTTTGGCGAGGGCGTCGCAGATCGGCTGGTGGTTTTTCGACCAGAATCCTTCAATGGAATGGCTCAGGGCGTCCAAAGCCGTTGCTGCCGTGACACTAAGCGGCACCGAAAGCGTCAAGTCGGGATCGACGACCGCACAGACCGGGTAAAAGAGCGGTGACGCCATCGGGCCTTTGAAATTTTTCTCTTCGTCGTCAAGCACCGAAATCGGCGTTACTTCGGACCCGGTCCCAGCCGTTGTCGGAATGGCGACAACCGGAATGTTCCCGTTTGCAAACGCTTTTCCTTCGGAGTGAAAAGGGCGGATGCTTGCTTCGCCGGTTTTGGCGAGGCACGAGGCCGCTTTTGCACAATCGAGCGAGCTACCGCCGCCGATGGCCACGATGATTTCCGTCTGGGATTTTCGTAACAGTTCGGCAAGCGTATCGACGTTCGCAACGGTCGGATTGGGTTGAACGCCGTCAAAAACGGCAACTGGGGCAAGTTGTCCGATAACCGCTTGCACCGCCGGCAACCTGGCAATCACCGGGTCGGTAACAGCAACGATACGGCGGTTTGACAGTTCAGGCAACGCCGCAAGCGTTCCCGTTGTACCACGTCCGAAAACAATTTTTGTTGGTAAATGAAAGGACCACATGGTTAATTACGAATTACGAATTACGAATTACGAAGGGTGTAGCTGTGATTTTAGGTAACGTCCGGGGTCGTTAAACAAGGTTGCTTATCGGCAAAGGAACCTTTTTTTACCTTATTTTTCCGAACAAAACAAGTAGTGCGCGGCTCTGATTGGGTAAATGTCAATTTATTGACGTTGTATGGTATCTGCAATTGATATTGCGTACACTCCGGTAAAATCAAAAATCAATCATCTGTACCAACTCATCACCCGGTCGGTCAAGCCGGGAAACGCACGGTTAAGGTAGTAAAGAATTTGTGCCTGAAAATACGGGATGATCCGCTTTTTTCGGCGTTTCATTGCAGCGACGATTTTTTTGGCAACCGATTCCGGGGAGACCCTATTGTGATTCGGCATGTTCGGTTTGCTACTGGATTCCAGAAGCGCGTCGAAAAACTCCGTATTCGTCGTTCCGGGACTGACCAAAAGGACGTCAATTCCGTCGCCGAGCAATTCGGCCCGGAGCGATTCGCTCAGACCGGTAATTGCGAACTTTGCCGCACCGTAAGCCCCATAATGCGGGACGCCCCGAAAACCGACGACCGAACTGAGAAACACGATCATCGGATTCTTGTCCGCTGAATTTCGTAAAAGCGGAATCGCAAGCCGGGTTAAAGAAAGAGCGGAAAAGTAATTCACCTCCATCAAACGCCGGGCCAAATCATCGCTGGTCGCTTCAATCAAAGCCGTCGCCCCGACCCCGGCGTTGTTAATCAATGCGTCGAGCTTGCCAAAATTTTCGCGGACCGTCTCAATGCACCGTTCTTGTACGGACAAATCGGTGATGTCGCCGGGAACGCAATACACTTTCGCGTTTTTCGATTCGTTCAAGATTTCCTCTTTCAGTGCCGTGAGCAAGTGTTCCCGACGCGCCGTGAGAACAAGATTGGCCCCTGCTTCGGCCAACTGCAATGCAAGAGCCCGACCGATTCCCGAAGAAGCTCCGGTCAATAATATACTGCTGTTTTTTAAGATCATATTTTACTCAAAATGTAAACGGATTGGTTATGAGGCCGGAAAAAGTGTTGAAATTTAAGGGCATAGGGCATGGAAATACTTATCACTATGCCCTATGCCCTTTGATTGTTTTGAGTACCCATTTGTTTACGGTTTGAGTATGGTACAACACAAAAATACAACCAAGCAGCGTTCCGGTTGCGCCGAGTTTGAGCAAAAACGGATCGTAGTAAAACTCGACGCGGCATTTTCCTGGCGGAATTTCGATCCCGCGAAAAATTGCGTTCACCGGAAAAATTCTTGCGAAGTGCTCGCCGTTTTCGTTTGCGATCTTCGCTTTCCAGCCGGGCCAATATTGTTCGGCAAGCACAAGCGTTTGCGACTGGGCGGTTTCCGTTTCCAAAACAACTCGATTCGGCTCGTAAGAAACATTTTTGGCGGCTTTTCCGTCAATAGTCCACGCAATCGGACCGGGCTGCTTGAGTTTCCAAAGCGAAACGTCGTTTGCCGGATCGGAATAAAGCCTTACCGCTTCTTCACGGTTTAACCTCCGGTTGCCTGGCAAAATCACGTATTCGATCCCCAACTTCGCGGCGCGAGTTTCGAATTCTTCTTTCACCGCGTGAAGTTCTTCGAGCTTCTTTCCATAGCTTTGAATCACCATTGTTCCGCGAACATTGACAATCGAAACCCGATTCTCCAAGGTATATTTCGGCCAAAGTGTTGCCCGATCAAAGGCGACGCTCTCCTCGAAACGATTTGCGTTTGCATAACATTTGAACTGTGGCGGATACCAAATGGAGTACCGATAAATTCGCGGCGGTTGCAGGCCCTGATGCGTTTGGGCAATTTTTTCCAGTAACACCGATTGCCTCGCAAAATTCCGTCGGTCCACCGTCGGAATCATCCAATGATTCGCAAGGTAAAGATCGAGACAGCAAAGGAGAACAAAAAGTATCGGAGCGTATCGCTTGCGGGAAAACAGCGTGAAAATTGAGAGCACAACAATCGTCTGCAAAAGCGAGCAGGCTACAACCGACTTGGCGATTTCTGTTTGAAACGGCCCGAACATCACGCAAGCCGGAACGTTTTGGACAATTCGATCCCAAAACCGTGTTGTCAACAAAGCGTTGAAAAGTACAACCGAAATGAACGTAATTACCAACTCGCTGCGAACGTAGGAGAGCGGGATTTCGCGGCTCGTTACCCGATCAAGCCCGTAAGCCGCAAGCACCGCAAAGGGAACTGCGGCGAGCGTCAGGAGTTTGGCGGGATACCGAAATTGGGCGTATCCCGGCAAGAACACATTCATCAGCCAATAGATTCCGCCGACCGGATCGCCAATGTCGCCTGTATTGAGCAACCAACCGATTCCGAACGAACCAAAGGAACCGGCGACAAGCACAAAGAAAATCAAAGCGAGAAAACGCCGTTGGAAACTTCCGACGATTGCCAAAACCAGAGCAAGAACGCCGCAGTAGAGCGACGGAACCCAAACATACTGATCAACAGGACTCGTCGAAAACCACCGGGTATTTTCCGGAAACGGTTTGCCGCCGACGTTCGGCCAAACCATTTCGGCCAACCTCCAGGGGGGAACGCTGTAGTTGTACGCCGTCCGGGCATGTCCCCGTTGTTCGAAATTTCGGCAAAGCAACCCGTCGAAAACGGTGTCCGTACTTTTTGCAAACGGCACTTCCCAAACGGATCGCGGTACACCGGTTTGTGTACGATTACTCTCCCGGGAAAGCTCCCAAGCGGGCAAAATCTGGATCGCGGCAAGCAAAAACGCCAAAAGTAGCGGCTTGACGCTTTTTTTCGGGCCGAGAATGAAAAGGACGACCAGCCCGGCGTGATAAGCCGCTTGAACATCGCCGCCGAGAACCATAAGGGCAATAAGGATCGACGGTCCGCAGGACAGCGATCTCACTTGTTTTTGACGCAATGTTTGGCGAATCAGTTCAGGAAACCAAGCGGCTCCGATCAGGAAAATCACGTTCAAGTGTTGGTAAAGCACCGATCCGCCGAACGCGTAAGTGATTGCCGCGAACGTTGACGCCGCCTCGCTTTTCCCGTAATGTCGGACCAGCCGATACATCGTTGTCGCCGCGCAAAAAACGTGCAATACGATGAACCAATGGTACAGTGTCGTGAAATCCAACGGCAAAAAGAAAAGCAGCTTGCCCGGATAAAACAACCCCGCCGCCGGGTTGCCCGCAAGCGGTTGTCCCAAATTTTCGTACGGCATCCAAAGCGGTAATCGACCGGCGGAAAGTTCGGCTTGAATGTACTGATAAAGCGGATAATAAAAATGTGCCCCGTCCCGAAACGCAAATTGAGCCGTCCCGAAAAGAACGTTGCCGAAGAAAGCGAACGTGCATAAGAGAAACAAGAAATGAGAAACGAGAAATGAGTCAAGGGGACGGGATACCGATTCCCGATTCCCGATTCCCGATTCCTGATTCCCGATTTCCCGATTTTCCATTTTGATCGAACAGTTCTTTTCGGAGCAAGTATTCAACGGAATCCACAGGTCCTAAAGCCGGGAAATTGTAGGACAGATTTGACAAAAACGCAATGGGAGAACGCTGGGAAACTGATCCGAAACAAATTTGCTATTCAACGCCAATCAGAGCCACGCACAATCAGAGCCGCGCACGCAGTAAGCGGTAACCCCGGTGGTAACGTGAAAACCGCTCCGTGCGCGGCTCTGATTGGGTGTGGTGGTTCGTTGACGAGTTCGGGCGAAAATTTTTCCTCTTGATTCAAACGGGAAAATTTCGTAAAAGATCACCTCGGACGGTTTTTTACGCTTTTTCGTTTGATTATTATGGACGTGATACTTTTTGGAGCGACGATTCCTACGGACAAAATTGCGGTCGCGGCTCTCGCCCTGATTACGGCGGCACTTTTGTTTAACGTCAAAAAATACTTTGCGCGTCGGTCGCCGGCGGGAAAACGGTGCATCAAGCCCGGAGAAGAACCGAAATACATGACTTCGCGGGAAATGGCACAAAAAAACGCCAAAATCAAGCCGGAACCGACATTTACAGGGGCCTATAAACCGGAAAAAATCTCGCAATGGGAAGTGGAATTCTTCGAACTGACCCGGCAAATGACCGCCCAGATCGATACGAAAATGTCCGCCCTGTCCGTGTTGTCCATCGACGCCGCGAAAATTTGTGAGCGGATGGAAACCCTTTTGGAACGTCTGGAAAGAGCGACTCAAGCCACCGTCGGTCCACCTGTCCGCCCTGTTCCCCCCTCATCAACGAGCTTCGGAGAAAGTGTGCGTCGTTCCGGGAATTTTCGTGATTTTCCCCCGGTCACGCCGCCAAGTTCGACCGTTTCTCCCTTATCATCGGAATCCAGCCAGGAGAAAAAAACGTTATTTCCGAGGCTGTCTTCCTTGTCCGGTCTGGAATTTTCCGACAACGACGACTTGCTGTCGCTCGGCAAAGACCTCTTCCCGGAAACGGCAAATCCGATGAACTCCTCGACGAAATATTCCTTAAGGGAACCGCAAAACGATTCTACGGATCGTACGCTCGGCGAACTTCTCTTGCAGGAAAAACAACAAAACCAGACGGCAAAACCGCAGTCGGCTTCCAAGATCGCTTCGATGTTCCAGCCGACGCCGATCGAGTCGATTTTCAAGCCGATGGAGTCCCGTCCCATCGGTTCCCGACCGCTTTCGTCGATCATTCCCCGGGAAAGAGTCGGGTCTTAATCCTCGAGCATTTTCCAGGCTTCCGAAACCGGGGCAACGATTTTCAGCGGTTCGCGGGTCATCGGGTGATTCAGTGTAATCGACCGGGCGTGAAGCGAGATCGCGTTGTCCCGAACGTCTTCATGTTGCGGACCAAACGGTTGCGTGGAACCGTATTGCACGTCCCCCAAAATCGGATACCCCCGTGAACCGGCTTGGATGCGAATTTGGTGCATTCGTCCGGTTTCCAAACGGATTTCCAGCCAGGTTCCCCACTCAAAGCGTTTGAGAACTTTGTAATGCAAAATCGCTTCCCGTGCGAGCGGATCAATCGGCGGCACAATTTCGGCGTGCGCCTGATTCGGCACTTTGCGAATGTAATCGGTCCAGGTTCCTTCGTCCGGTTCGACAATTCCTTCGGTGAGTGCCCAGTAGACTTTATCGACCTGACGTGCTTCAAGTTGCTCCGAAATCCGCCGGGTCGCACGGGAATGTTTACCGAACAGAATCACGCCGGAAACCGGTCGGTCCAATCGATGGGGAACGCCGACGTAACCATTTTCGCCGCGACCTTCCCGGGCGATCAGGTATTCGCGCACCCGTTGTTCCAGATTATCAATCCCGGTCGGTGCCTGTGTCAAAAGCCCGGACGGTTTATTGACCACCAGCAGCGGACCTTCGTCGTAGAGAATGTCAAGCATGAATTGAATGAGAAATAAGCAATTTGCGGCAAAACCTTCATTTGAACGCAGACAAGACCGCACAAACGGCGATTGCGGCGGTTTCCGTGCGTAAAACCCGCGGTCCCAGGTCGAGCGGAATCCAGCGTTTTTCAAGAGCCATTTGTACTTCTCCCGGGCTAAAACCTCCTTCCGGTCCGATCAGGACATTGAGAGACCCTGGCGTCGCAGGAGATTTTTGACGGCTTACAATCCAATCATGGATATCGAGCTGTCCGACGTGTTCGTCTGAAATCGGGTGAATGAGCAGATTTGCGGCGGCTTCGTCCCCTCCCAACCGATTGAGAATGCTCTCGAAATCCGTTTGAGGCCCGATTTCCATGAGCCGCAAACGACCGCATTGTTTGGACGCTTCAATCACGTATCGCCCAAGACGTTGAACGACTTGCGGCTCCGCTTTGGCGACGGACAGCTCCGTGTGGAGCGGAATCAGCCGGGTACAGCCGAGTTCGGTCAATTTTTCGACAAGCCATTTCTGCCGTTCCCCTTTGGGAAGCGCGGTTGCCAACGTCAGTGGAATCGTGCGTTCCAGATGCGATTGACGGCTTTCCCGAATGAGAAGCGTTACTTGGCTTCGAGCGATGGCAGAAACGGCGGCGCGATATTCCGTGCCCGACCCGTCGAACAGAAAGACCTCTTCGCCGATTTTTTTACGCATCACTTTCGTCAAGTGCCGCGCTTCGTCTCCATCAAGAACGGCCAAATGGTCCTTGTCCGGCGGTTGTGAAAGGAAGTAACGTTGAGTCATTTCAGGTGGCAGACGGCAGACGACAGACATCAGACGGCAGGTGACAGAAAACAGAACCTGAAGCCTGATGCCTGCCGTCTGCCGTCTGATGTCTGTCGTCTATAAAAGGCTTTCCAGTAGCAACCGCATTTTTCTCAGTTCCGCGATTGGATCGATGTTGGGCAATACTCCCAAGTCGACGCAAAGAGCACGTCGGTACTTGGAAAGCCCCAGTTGAATGACGAGCCGCCCGTACTCAATGATGCCCTGACCGATTTGAACTTGAAAAACATCCTTCGTGGAATCACGTAATCGGACATGACTGACATAATCCAGAATCGAATCGTAGTCTTTCGGTTTGGGACAACCGTAAATGTAATGGGTCGGGTCCAGCGTAACCGTCAGACCGGGCACCGTTTTGCAGAAGCTGCCGACCGTTTCCGGATCCTCGGTCAGGGTATCGCCGAGTGTCATCAGGCCGACGTGAACCCCTTCGCGGTTCCCCGTGTGAACGAGTCTTTGAAGCCGTTTGACTTCCACGTTAAACGGCGTTCCCAAATTTGCGGGAAGAACCGAAACGGAGACGACTTTGAGTGCTTTCGCCAACTGGCACAGCGTCGTAAAATGTTCGAAATACTTTTCGTACTTTTCGTCGTTTGGATCGACCGGATTGACGTGGTAGAGGAAGGAAACCGGCGTGATACGCCGTGAAGAACGGCAAATCTGGATCGTCGAATCGAACTTTTCCACCAGTTCGGAAGGACGCAATTGGCCATGTTCGCCTACGACGATTTCCGCCGCCGAATACTCCAAATCGGCCAATCGCTCCATCGTTTCCTGTAAATCCAAGTCGGGAAAGCAACCTGTCGAAACGGCAACAAACACGGCAAACTCCTTTTCTTATGAAAGCATTTTTAAAAACAACCGGAGGAATTATACCGGAAAAACCGGGAAAAAAAAGGTAGGCTTTAGGCAGCAGACTCCAGGACTCAGGCGTCAGAAAAAAAAACGACAATCAAGCCGATCCCGTTTGGAACGGTCCTTTTCCTTCGGAGCGGCGTTGCATTTCGGCAAGTTCCCGGGTCGTCGGAAAAACGCCGACCTGGTAACGCGGCGGATATTCGTACTTGAGGTCCATCAAGTATCCGACCGTGTCGCAAACGACGTCCCAGGGAATCAATACCGGCGTATTCGACCCCTGAATCGTGAACGCAATGAACTCCGCTTTCGGCAAAAGCGTGTCTTTCTCTTCGTCGGTCCAAATGGTGTAAGAAAACAATTGTTGCGTCGTTTCCTGTTGTGCAACGTAATAATGAGCGACGGCGATATTGCGTTCTTCTTTTTGGAACAGATTTCTCAAAATCGTTCCCTGTTCCGCGTAATCCGTTCCTTCCGCGACGATTTGAAAACGCTTAAAGGGAAGATAATACTCGCTTTCCATCGGCGGCAGCCACTGAACCCATTCGTCCCCTTCGAGTTTGAGTAACGTCGGAGGGATTGCGTGCGGGTTTTCCTGAAACTCCGTCGCTTGTGACAGGAAAAAACCGAGGCCCAAATGATCTTCCGAACCGGTAATCATCATCGTGTCCGTACTTAACAAAAGCGCAACGGTTTCACCGATCACCTCCAGATTGCGAATCTGGTCGATCAACATGAGCCGCGTTCCGTCGAAACTGTCTCCGACCGTCGGAATATAAACAACCATCCGGTCTTCGAGTTTCAAACAGGTCAGCGTGAATCCCTTTTCCAAAAGATTTCGCATTGCGATTTCCATCGCTTCGTAAAACGAAAGATTCCATTCTTCCAAGTGCTTTTGCGAGATCATGACGATGGAATCGTGCATGTCGTAAGCGACCGTCAAGCCGAAGCGTTCCCCGACATCCTGGTAAGGAAAGGTCGGCATACTACGCCCCTGTTCCCGGAACCGCAGTTGAGTCAGTTCGAAATATCCCCGGGTGCGCAGTGCGGGCATCAGGTCCGGCTCGACGTCTTCAAATTCGTCCGGCATCGGTTTGAGAAAAAGGAGGTGCCGCAACCATTTTTTAAGCACGTAAGGGCGTTCTTCAAGATTACACCGATTGTATTCCAGGAAGGCGTTATGGAGGTACAAAACCTGTTGTTCCGAACTCCGCGATTTCAGCGCGTAGTCTTTCGGATCGTAATCGAACACCGCTTCCGGCTTGATTTCTTTGGCTTTTTCGAGAATCAATTGCACAAATTCCTCACGGGAAAGTTGCGGTTTTTCCAAAGGCAGGACAATCTGCTCCGAAACGTTTTCCGCCTGAAGATCGACGAAATAGCCGATGTCCGTTTGAACCGTCTGCAATTCCGGTGAGAATGGCACCGAAGAGGAAACGTCAATCGTTTGCGGTTGCAGTAACGATTCCAGTTCGCGCAGTTTCTCCGTCGCCGAAGGGTTTTGGGCCGGTCGCCTGAAAAGTCGGTGAAGAAAGGCGGTGAGAGTGCGAAACATGTTGTGTACTGCATGGAAACACCTTCAGCAGGAACCTCCTGCCGGGAATGCGTATTTTACCCCAATTTTTTTTCAACGCAAATCAGGACTGTCTTAAAGTTTAAAGTACCTTGCCGCGGCAGGAGGATTGCAAAGTCGCTTTTTTCCTGGGAACGCAGGCTTCTTAGCCTGCCAGTGAGTTCGTAGGCATCCTACCTGCACAGGACGGAGACTTCATTCCGCAAACTTCGCGCAGGCTGGAAGCCTGCGTTCCCAGGGACTTTGCAATCCTCCTGCTTGCCGCGGTTGTCTTGTTGAAAAATTACGATAAAATGGACTGAAATTTTGTAGTCTCAGAATTTTCTTTTTTATCAAATTGCGAACCATGAAAGCCAAACTTGCACAACTCATCGCCGACAAGTCGGCAAAAGTCGGCGTGATCGGACTCGGATACGTCGGCCTGCCCCTCATCCGAGCGTTCATCAAAGCCGGATTCAAAACGCTCGGATACGACGTCGATCAGAAAAAAGTCGATCTGCTCAAAGAAGGGAAAAGCTACATCGCTCATATTTGCCCGGATTGGATAAAAACCTGCGTTGACAACGGCTCGTTCGAACCAACGACGGATCCCAAGAAACTCAAAGAAGCCGACGCGATTCTTATTGCCGTTCCGACACCGCTCAACGAAAGCCGTGATCCCGACCTGTTTTACGTCGAATCAACCTGTCAAACGATTGCCGGGCAGCTTCGTCCCGGACAACTGGTCGTCCTCGAAAGTACAACCTATCCCGGTACGACCCGCGACGTGATGCTCCCGATTCTGGACAAAGCGGGCTTGACCGTCGGCAAAGATTACTTTCTTGCCTATTCTCCGGAACGGGAAGACCCGGGCAACCCGACGTTTTCCGCCGAAGGAATTCCCAAAGTCGTCGGCGGATTCGACGCGGACAGCGGTGAACTTGCCGCCGCTCTTTACGGACACGCCATCGTGAAAGTCGTTCGGGTTTCTTCGTGTGAAGTTGCGGAAGCGGCGAAAATCGTGGAAAACACGTATCGTTGCGTCAATATTGCGATGGTCAACGAACTGAAAGTCGTGTTCGAGCGGCTTGGAATCGACGTTTGGGAAGTGATTGACGCCGCCAAGACGAAACCGTTCGGGTTTCAGGCGTTTTATCCCGGTCCCGGTCTCGGCGGACATTGTATCCCGATTGACCCGTTCTATTTGAGCTGGTGCGCCCGGAGAGCGGGGCTTTCGACCCGATTTATCGAGCTGGCTGGGGAAATCAACACGTCGATGCCGCTTCATGTGGTCCGCAAAGTCAGCGACGCATTGAACGACCACAGCAAATCGCTCAAAGGGAGCAAAGTCTGCGTACTCGGAGTGGCATACAAAAAGGACGTGGACGATCCGCGGGAAAGTCCGTCGTTTGAACTGATGGACCGGCTTCGCAAGAAAGGGGCGATTGTTACGTACAGCGATCCGCACATTCCGGTCCTGCCGAAAATGCGGCATTGGGATTGTCCGTACATGGAATCGCAGGAGTTGACGTCGCAGTTTCTCGCCGGACAGGATTGTATCCTTATCGCAACGGATCACACCGCTTACGATTACGACGCAATCGTCAAAAATGCGAAGCTCGTCGTCGATACCCGGAACGCGACGAAAAACGTGAAAAACGGACGGGAAAAAATCGTCAAGGCGTAGCGATTTCGCTTCAAAAATAAGGTTTGCCGATGAGCAACCTTGTTTGACGATCCCGGACGTTACCTAAAATCACGGCTACACCAAAATTTTTCCCCCTTGATTTCCATGAATCCCACCACTACTTCCCGAATCGAATCGATTGACGTTTTTCGCGGCCTGACGATGATGCTCATGCTTTTCGTCAATGATCTTTGGCGAATGTCCGGCGTTCCCCACTGGATGCAGCACGCCGAAATCAACGAGGATATGCTGGGCCTTGCCGACGTGGTGTTTCCGACATTTCTCTTCATCGTCGGCATGTCGATCCCCCTTGCGGTTGCCGTTCGAATCGCCAAAGGGGATTCCTACGGCAAAATCGTTCTTCACACGCTTTGGAGAAGCGTCGCCCTGTTCACAATGGGGATTTTCCTCCTCAATCGCGCACACATAGGAGACGACCCGAATACCCTTTCCGAATTGAATTTCACGCTCCTGATGGTACTCGGATTTTACTTGATCTGGGGAGCTTATCCGGCCAACCGCGGATGGAAAGATTGGAAACTTTACATCTCGTTCCTCGGACGTTTGCTCGGAATCGGGCTGTTGACCTATTTGGCCTGGCAATACGTTTCCAAAAACGGAAATCCGTTCAGTGCCAACAATTGGTGGGAAATTCTCGGCTTGATCGGTTGGACGTACTTTATCACTTCCATCGTCTATTTTCACACGAAAGACCGGCTGGGAATCGTCTTTACCGTTTGGATCGCGATGATGATCCTTTGCGTTCTTAACCAGGCGGGCATCCTGAAATTGATGAACATGGAAAACCTTCGCTTGCCGAGCACGCCGGTTCACCACACCCTCGGCTGGGGCGGAGTATTTACGGCCGTGTTCCTCCTCAAATACGGAAGTACCAGGCCGTTTCGGTATATTGCCGCGTTGCTTGTGCTTGCGGCCGCTCTTTTCGGGTGCGGCACCTTGTCGCACCAGTTTTGGATCATCAGCAAAAACGGCGCAACGGTCCCTTGGTTGTTTTACTGTACGGCTTTGGCGTTAACCTGTTACGCCGTTCTGTTTCTGATCGTGGACGTCTGCAAAGGAAAACGCTTGTTTTTCCTCGCGTCTCCGGCAGGTAAGGCAACATTGACGTGCTATATCATGCCGTATCCGTTTCACGTCTTGTATTGGGCTTACCTGGAAAAATGGTTGCCGGCCTGTGTTCAGGACGGAGGTTGGTTCCGAATCGGCGGCTGGGGACTTTTGCACTTGTTCCTTTACGTTCTCGTGATCGTCGGTTTGACACAACTGTTTATCATGTGCCGAATCCGCTTAAAACTATGAGCAATCCCCCGCGTAAAGTCCGTTTTCTACCGCACGCAATCGTCACGGAAGTCACACCGGGAACAACGCTGCTTGCGGCGGCGCACGCCGTCAATCTCCCGCTCCGAAGCGATTGCGGCTCAGCGGGAACGTGCGGGAAATGCACCGTACACGTCGCCGGTTATGTTGTGGACGGTACCGAACCATTCGATTGGGCGACCGCGAAAAAAGTCCTCGCTTGTCAGGAAAAAGTTGCCGACAAAAATCTTACCGTCTACGTCCCGGAAGAATCGCTTGCTTCTTCTTCCGTTCAGGTCGTTACGGAATCTTTGAATTCTGTACAAACTCACGACTTTTCGTTCGGTCGTCTCAAAATCGTCCCCGTCGAGTTGACGCCCCCCAGCCGTGAAGACCATCGGCCCGATCTTGTTCGGCTGAAAGAAGTGTTGCCGGGTTTCTGCGAGTTCTCACAGGAACAGCTTGCGTCGCTCCCGGTAAAGCTACGGCAGTCCGGCTGGAAAGGAGCGGCGGTTTTTCTCGACGATCATTTTCTCGATTTCGTCGGTTCGGATGAAACGCAGGGGCCGTTTTACGCCGTTGCTTTGGACCTCGGGACGACGACGCTTGCAGCCCAGCTTGTGCGGTTGGACGCCGGGCCGGAATGGGAATCCCCCTGCCGCGTTCGCATCAATCCGCAAAATGTGTTCGGCGACGATATTATTTCACGGATTCAAAAAATGATCGACGACCCGGCGAATTCGAATCGATTGCAACAAACGATCTTGAATGCCGTTCGGGAAATCATTCAGGAGTTGATCGGGAAAGAAAACATTTCACCGAAAAAAATTCTCCTGCTAGCCGTTTCCGGCAATACGGTGATGGAACAGATTTTCCTCGGAATTGATTCCCGACCGCTCGGTTTTTCCCCTTTCGTTCCGGCGTCCAATCGCTTTCCGACGGTTTTGGCAAAGGAACTCGCGTTGAACATTCACCCGTTTGGCCGGGTCGAAACGTTGCCGATTTTGGGCGGCTTCGTCGGCGGCGACCTCGTTGCCGGGATTCTTGCGACGAATCTTGACCGGCTTGCGGAAGAAGACAGCCCGGCGATTTTGATCGACATTGGAACGAACGGCGAAATCATTCTTTCGCACAAAAATCGGCTTTATGCGGCGGCAACCGCAGCGGGACCGGCGTTTGAAGGGGCGAGAATCCAGTTCGGAATGATCGCCGCCGAGGGGGCAATCGACCACGTTGACTGGGAGGAAGCCGACGAATCGCTTGCGGTTCACACAATCGGCGACGCTCCACCGAAAGGGATTTGCGGTTCCGGCCTGATCGACATAACGGCGGAACTGCTGAAAAGGGGCGTTTTGAATTCCCGAGGAGTTTTTGCGGCGGCGGATTCGCTTCCTGTGAAACTCCGGGAACGAATCACAACGTTCGAGGGCAAACCGGCGTTTCGGTTGTCGGAGAAAATCGTGTTGACGCAAAAAGATGTGCGGCAGATTCAACTGGCTGCCGGTGCGATTCGCTGTGGGATTTTGCTACTTTTGGAGCTTGCCGGGTTAAAGCCGTCCGAGATTCGCTCTCTTTTTCTGGCCGGAGGATTTGGGAATTTTATCCGACCGGAAAATGCCCGGCGAATCGGACTGTTTCCGCCGGAGATTACCGCCGACCGGATCCGTTTTTGCGGCAACACGTCGCTTTTGGGAGCGAAAATGTTCGTCCGGGACCGTTGCATCTCAACGCGAATCGGTTCCATTCTTGAGCAGGCGGAACACGTCGATCTTTCGACCCGACCAAATTTTTCCGCGATCTTTGGCGAAAGCATGATCTTCCCGGAGTGAACAATTACGCAACAAAAAACAAAAAAGTTTTTTTGTTTCTCATTTTCCATTTGCTTTCGCGAATTCTTTCATAAACTCGCACAAAGCAACGACGCCTTCGCGGGGCATGGCGTTGTAGATCGACGCCCGGAGTCCGCCGACGCTACGGTGTCCTGCAAGCGTGATGAGGTTCGCCGCCTTCGCTTCCGCCTCGAACTTCTTGTCGAGTTCCTCCGACGGCAACCGGAACGGAACGTTCATAATCGAACGAAATTCCTTGTCGGCGTGTCCTTTGTAGTACCCGTTCGACTCGTCAATCGTTTGGTAAAGCAACGCCGCTTTCTCCTTGTTCAAAGCGTACATTTTGTCGAGTCCGCCGATGTCGTTGAGCAACCAATCCGTCACCAGCTTCACCATGTAAATCGCAAAACAGGGGGGCGTGTTGAGCATCGATTTTTGCTCTGCAAGCAATTTGTAGTTCAACAGCGACGGCAGGTCCGCCGGTGATTGCTCGATCAAATCGTTTCTCATAATCACAATCGTTACTCCAGCCGGTCCGCAGTTCTTTTGGGCACAAGCGTAAACCATGCCATGTTTGGAAACGTCAATCGGACGACAGAAAATGTCGGACGAAGAGTCGCAAATGAGCGGAACGTTTCCGGCGTTCGGCTCGGTTTGCCATTGAATTCCTTCAATCGTTTCGTTGGAGCAGAAATAGCAGTACGCGGCGTTCGGATCGAGTTTCAGTTCCGAAGCGGACGGTTTGCGGCGGTACTCGGCGGACTTTCCGTCCCAGGCAACGTTGGCGTTTCCGACGAGTTTCGCTTCAGAAACCGCCTTTTTGCTCCAGGAACCGGTTACAATATAGTCGGCGGACTTGCCCCCTTTGAGCAGGTTCATCGGGATCATGCCGAACTGGAGCAACGCACCGCCCTGAAGGAAAAGAACCTGGTAGTTTTCCGGAACGGACAGAAGTTTACGGATATTCGCTTCCGCTTGTTCGATGATCGCGACAAACGGTTTCGAGCGGTGGGAAATTTCGAGGACGGATGCTCCGGCACCAGGCAGCTCGAGCAATTCGGCTTGCGCCTTTTTTAAAACGGGTTCAGGCAAAACGGCGGGACCGGCGGAGAAATTATAAGCACGCATTTTTCAATGGGAAATGGGAAATGAGAAATGAAAAGTATTTAGCCGCCGCATCCTGTACGGCGCGCACAACAGCGTTTCACTTTATCACTCGAAGCCCAAAATACAATATCCCCTTCGAGCAAGTCGTCTTTCCCACTTTGGTTGTAGCAATTTACCGTTCGCGGAAAATGATTCGTCCACGGGTCATGTCGTAAGGACTCATTTCAACGGCAACGCGATCACCGGGAACGACGCGGATACGAAATTTCCGCATTTTGCCCGCCAAACGGCACAAAACAACATGGTCCGTGTTTTCCAACTTGACACGGAATGCGCCGCGAACTTCCTCCACGACGTTCCCCATCACTTCAATCGCTTCTTCTTTATTTTTTTGATCTTCTGACAAACTTCGCCTCCCTCGATGAACAGCACACAACTCCCAAAGGTCCGATTCTTTCAGCACTCGGACCAATCCAAAGTAAAACAAAACGTAACTATTCAGTGGAATGTTTGTAATAGTGAAATGTTTCATTCGGTGCGCCCTTAGTAGCACGGAATCGCCCTCATTCGGTGCGCCCTTATTCCCTTATTTCTGGGGAGATAAGGGAATAAGGGCGCGAGTGTTGATGG
>CAZNVM010000149.1:0-7543 GCA_964576215.1 uncultured Planctomycetaceae bacterium | reverse complement strand
CCGGAGATTTTCGTCGGGTCGAGCGTCGATTTTTGCAGCTTTGCCATTTTCATGGAAACCGGCGGCATCTCGGTCAAATGCGAATTGCAGCAGACTTCCCGACCGCAATCGCCGTAATCCGCCAACAGTTTCGTTTCGTCCGGTCCGTCTTGAGGTTCTGGCAAATTTTCCGGCGAAGTGGCGTCATTTTTTGCTTCCCGGACACTCGCTGGGCAAGCGCACCAATGGATAGAAGGAATCTCGACGTAAAAAACGACAATTTCCTTATCGACCAATTCAGCGAACCCCTGAATACGTCGTTCGTGGAACGGATACAATTTGTTCACATCCACTCCACGGTCGCCGGGGGTTTCGCGGTGAAATCATAAGCAACACAGTCGATCTGCGGGAAATCGCGGACAATCTCGGCGACCAGTTCCCGAAGTTCGCCGGCGGTGAACTCTTCGCCGACTTTTGCCGGACGACCGACCATGAAATCGCTTGTTACGATTGCCCGAATCACAATCGAAAACGGCTTTTCGTCGCTTCCCGTCGGCAAAAGCACCGCAAACGCCTGGGCAATTTTTCGGTTCCTCGCAAAGAAACGACTCACTCTGGCATCCACCTGCCGTAAAAGTTCGGTATTTTCCTGCGAAATTGTCGTCGGGGTACAAACGTATTCCTTCCCTCTCCCATTGAGCCGGTAAACGATCCGATTGATGAAATCCAGCGTGTTCGGAATTTTGGCGGCAAGGTCCGCTACAACGTCCCAATCCACCTCGCAGTCGGTCCCTTCGACGACGGCGAAATTTCGGTAACTCCGCTCGCCGTTGTGAACGCCGACCGTTTTGATCGGGATCACTGTGCCTCGCAATCCCGGTGCGAGCTGCGTTAAAAGCGTCTGGAATTCGGCATGTTGTCGTTCGGTCACGGTTTCGGTGCCGTCGAAGCCCATAAGTCTGACACACAAGCCTGGACCGGGAAACGGTTGCCGATAGGCGATTTCCTCCGGCAGACCAAGCCGCAAAGCGACCTGCCGCACTTCGTCCTTGTACCACGCCTTGTTCGTTTCCACCACCAAGCCGCGATTCCGGGCTTCGCGGACGAGATCAACGTCGTTGTGGTGCGTTTTAATCCGGTTTTTGCCGGAATTTTTGCCCTGCGTGTAGTCGGGATTGGCACTTTCGATCAGGTCCGGCTTGATTGTTCCTTGTGCCCAGTAGGTTTTGATAAAGTCAAGTCCCATTTCCTCGACGATTTGCTGGAGGAGCTTGATGAAAAGCGTTCCGATCACGAATCGGCGTTTCTCCGGATCGTTGAGCGTTGTGAGCGGCCCAACCGGTCCGTCCGGTGTGTCAAGAATTGTGTTAAAAAAGAAATCCTGGGCGTTCATCCGTTTGAGGTGAACGAGTCCCATTTTTTCCAGGGCGTCGCAGATTTCATCGCTTTCGTGCAGTCGCATGAAACCGTGATCGACGTGAACGGCGTAAATCCGGTCCGCCGGGAGTGCCTTCAGAAGCAGAGCCGCACTCACCGCCGAATCGACGCCGCCGCTGACGAGCACGAGAATTTTTTCGTTACCGACCTGCTGCCGGATGTCCTGGACGGCGGAATCAATTTGTAAATCTAATGTATTCATAGGTCAAGAGAAAAGTAAGAACAAAGTGAACGTTCCAATTGTACTTGGAATCCCAAGAGGTTCAATTGCCCCAAGTACGAACGCAGGAGGATTGCAAAGTCCCTGGGAACGCAGGCTTCCAGCCTGCGCGAAGGTTGCGGAATGGAGTCTCCGCCCTGCACAGGTAGGATGCCTACGAACTCACTGGCAGGCTGGAAGCCTGCGTTCCCAGGAAAAAAAGCGACTTTGCAATCCTCCTGAGTACGAACGGTTCCATGTCGACAGAAAGCAGAACGGGCGAAATCCCCCATTTTTGATCTTGCCCAAAAACCGCATTTCTGCTACAGTGCCGTTCCATCATTCTCCGATTCCCGATCCCCACCCCCGATATAACATGTTACGCAAAACTCTTTTCGTCACGCTCATCTGTTTCGGCTTCTGGTGTTGCCCGGCGTTGGCTGCCGAGAAACAAATTCTCCCCATCGAATATTGGAGCATTTACAATAACGATAATTTCAACAACCTTGCCGGAAATTACTATAATTGCGGTCAAAACCAAAGTGAAGAGGAACGGGAAAAGTACACGGCTTCTCTCATTTTCCCGAACGCGGTTGATTCCGGTTCAACGTGGTACGGCATGACATTGACCGACGGAGCGGAAATCTGGGGAATCGTCGCTCTGCCGCTCAAGAATAAGGATTATGACTTGGAATCGTTCGACGCATTGCTCTTACGGGCTGCGTTATGCAAACACCCGATTATTCACTCCGTTTTCGAAGATGGCAACATTCGATGGTATAAACAAGATAATTACCTCGCTCTTGTCTCTGCGACAATACCGGAAGAAATAGAGGACCGTATGGATTCTCCTCCAAAATTGTATTGGAATCGTTTGCGCTGGAAAGCCCCGATTGCCTACATGACGGAACGTCCCGACCGAATCTTGTTGCCGGAACTTCCGCCGGAAGAGGAAAACGAGCCGCCGTTCGTGAAACGCACCCGGGCATTACGAAAAAAACACGATGGAAAACTCTTTCAGGAAGAATCCACGTTTCTCGGTCTCCGATGGGACGCAGACGACGAGTCCTGGGAATTCCTCTGGGAAACGACCGCCGTCGAAGGTACAGAGGACGCGAAAGAGCGGGAACGCTTGGTTTCCTTTACGGAACCGTTCCAAGTTGGCGGCTTTTGCAACAGCGAAACAGGAATTAACGCCAGTTGGCGGATCGTGCCCGACATATTGTTCTCCGGTAACACCAATCTTATCTTTAGCGGAGGAATAACACTACTTACGCCGGAAGAAAAGGAACTTAAGGAACTTGAAGACACCAAAAGCTATAATTTTTGCTTGGGGTGGAAGCATTGGGAGTGTGGCTTGACCCAAAAAAAATACGTCTCCGATGGTTCTCTTTACTGCTTTTGTTTTGACCAACCGGAAGGGATTGAATTGAGGGAAGGAATCGCAACACCGGAAATACTGGACCCTCTCAACCGCACCTTTGCCGAACAATTTCTTGAACTACTTACCGGTTTACGCTCTTCGGCAATGTCTACCGGGGGCGACAAGCCGATAGACCTTGCCGCTCAACTTGATGATGGGGGAATTTACCTCGCTCTCGCCTTTCCGTCCGGTTTGAAACCGGTCGAGTGGAATTCGTTTCAAAAAACGGTTGACGTTCTTTCGAAAATGTGGTCGTTGCCTTATTTGAACGATGATGGCAAACTCATTACCGATGAAAACTGGCAGATTTCTTTCCAATTCTCCGAGCCGGAAATTTGCGAAGGAGTTTCCTATCGAAAGTTTGAGATGATTATGAACGAGCAAAACGGTTCCGAAAAAAGCAAGGTACTGCTTTTCGGCGTATTCGGGATCGGCGAGGATTTTTTCTGTCTGGCAGTTCCGAACCCTTCGAAATGGCTGTGCGATTGGGGTTTTAGTTTTGAAGTTGAAAAGATAGAGGATTTAGTAACAGAAAAAGAACTTTTAAGCGAGTTTTATTCAGCACAGCTCAAGCAAAAGGTCCAGGATTCACGGCGTCTGCGGGAAGAAGGGATGCCGACACCAACCTCGCTGGTTCGGGGCAATGCCGATGGTATGCGATTCCGCCTGGAAAACGAGACCGTTGGACGCACAACGACGTATCGCCTGAAAATCTACGATGAGAATTCGTTCGGTAACGTTTACCTCTTTGCCCGACAACTTGGCACGGATTTGTACTCGTTGGTGCCGTTTTAAGAGAACTGCATTGTTTAAAATAGATCGAAATTTAGGCCCCCCCTGGGAACGCAGGCATCTTGCCTGCCCCCGGGTTCGCAGGCTTCCAGCCTGCCTCGCGCTGGCAAGATGCCTGCGTTCCCAGGAACTTTGCAGTTTTCTTGGGTGCCGTTTTAAGAATTCCCTTGCCTACGCGGCGGTCTCTGATACAATCATGGAATGGGGTTGGGGGGTACGCGCAAAATATCTTGTACAAATGGGCGGGCTGGGCAAAATGGGTAGCTGCTTGACAAAGCTCGAACGCAGGAAAATGCAATCAGAGCCGCGCACGCAGTAAGCGGTTTTCACGTTTACACCGGGGTTACCGCTTACTGCGTGCGCGGCTCTGATTAATGCATGACCCATTGCCCACCCAGAAAATTTGCACGCACCCACGATTAGCAACGGCAAGATTTCCTCTTGCGTTTTGGGGCGAAATTTTCTACACTTCGCCCTATGCTTAATCTTGAAGAACAAATTTCCACGATCATGCCGGTTCGGCTCGTCGGAAGCGTTGTCGAAACGCTCGGCCAGACGATTTCCGCAATCGGCTTTCCCGCCCCGGTTGGGGCGATTGCGCAAATTGAACGTCAGGGGGCCGCTCCGCTTTACGCCGAAGTGATCGGCTTCAAGGACCAACAAACGCTTCTTTATCCGTACAGTGATCTTTCCGGAATCCGGCGGGGAAACCGTGTTTCCCTCACGAAAACGTTCCCTTGGCTCCGCGTCGGTGAAAATATGCTCGGAAGGGTCTTCAATCCGGAAGGACGTGCAGTTGACGGTAAACCGCAACCGGTGTTGAATGACCGCATCAATTTCAACAACAAACCGCCGGACCCGTGTAGCCGTCCACGGATTAAAACGATTCTTTCGACCGGCGTTCGTGCCATCGACGGGCTGTTCACCTGTGGCCGTGGACAGCGGATCGGGATTTTTGCCGGGTCAGGCGTCGGAAAAAGCGTAACGCTCGGCATGATGGCCCGATATACCAACGCCGACGTGATCGTTCTCGGACTGATCGGCGAACGCGGCCGGGAACTGAACGACTTTATCGAACGCGACCTCGGTGAAGAAGGCTTGCGAAAGAGCGTCGTGGTCGTCGCAACGTCAAACGAACCGGCGCTCATGCGGGTTCGGACACCGTACACGACGATGGCGATTGCCGAGTATTTTCGGGATCAGGGGAAAGACGTTTTGGTGCTCATGGACTCGCTAACCCGGTTTGCGATGGCGCAGCGGGAAATCGGACTCGCCGCCGGAGAACCGCCGACGACGCGCGGATATCCGCCGTCGGTGTTCGGAATGCTGCCGCAATTGGTCGAGCGGGCCGGTCGTTCCACATTGGGAAGCATTACGGCGTTTTTCACGGTACTCGTCGAAGGGGACGACACGAACGACATTATCGGCGACACGGTTCGCGGACTTCTGGACGGACACCTTTGGCTGTCCCGGAAACTGAGCACACGGGGACATTATCCGGCGATTGACCCGATTGAAAGCATCAGCCGACTCATGCCGGACATTTGCGATCCGGAACATTTGAAGGCGGCGCATACGCTTCGGCGGCTTGTCAGTGTTTATTTGGACAACGAAGACCTGATTTCCATTGGTGCGTATCGGGCGGGAAGTAGCGAAGAAATCGACCATGCGATTCGAATGAAGCCGCTGATCGACCAGTATTTGCAGCAGTCGGTTGCCGAACCGGCGGTGCTTGCGGACTCCATCGAACGCATCAAAAACCTCGCGTTCCCGAAAAGTTAGCGAAAAAAAGAGCCGAAGTCCGTGTCGCCGCGGTGCAGCCAGACCGCTGACAAATCCTGCTGGGGCGTATCGTCTACACCCCCATTTTCAAATTCTGTCGGTAAAATTCACGGGTCTATTGTCGACACGGGAAAATCTTGTATAAAAGAACGCTTATAAATTTGTAAAGGATAATGAGAGATTCTCGTTATTTCACCCAAAAGTATGCTAGAATTTAGTTCCCACCCTTAACGAAAAACAAGGATTATAAGAAATGGCGAAGTACCCAATCGAATCGATTCGAAACATTGCACTCTGCGGACACGGCGGTTCCGGTAAAACAACTCTGGCCGACACGATACTCAATGATCTCGGCTTGGTCAAACGTCCGGCGAGCGTCGATGAGGGAACCAGTATTTGTGATTTTGACGAAGAGGAAAAAGCCCATAAGTACACGATTGAAGCAAGCGTCATCCATTTTGACCGCAACGGAGTCCATTTCAACGTTGTCGATACGCCCGGTTATCCCGATTTTATCGGTCAAACCATCGGAGCACTCTGGGGTGTCGATTCCGCCGCAATTGTAATCAATGCCCAATCCGGGATCGAAGTAAATACCCGCCGCGTCTTCGCCGAAGCCAAAAAAGCCGGGCTTGGGCGAATCATCGTCCTCAACAAGATGGACGGCGACAATATCGATTTTGCAAAGCTGCTTGACGCAATCAAAGACGTTTTCGGGGCCGAGTGCGTTCCGCTTAACGTTCCCATTGGGCACGGACACAACTTCAAGGGGGTCGCCAGCACGCTCAATCCGCCGGCTGATACGACGGGAGCGTTGATTGATCCGAAGGAAATCCATGAAGGTTTAATCGAAACAATTGTAACGGTCGATGAAGCGGCGATGGAAAAATACCTCGAAGGAACGCCGCCGACCAACGAAGAACTGCAAGGTTTGATGAGCCGTGCGATTCTCGACGGAACGCTGATTCCCATCGTGTGCGTTTCCGGCAAAACGAAGGTCGGGCTTCACGAAATGCTTGACGCCCTCGCTCTTTGCGGACTTGCCCCAAACGCAATCAAACGAAAAGCGGCAAACGCTGCCGGGGAAGAGGTCGAAATCAAATCCGATCCCGCCGGACCGGTCATCGCCCAGGTTTTCAAGACCCGAATCGACCCGTTTGTGCAAAAATTGAGCTTTATCCGCGTTTACAATGGGACGCTCAAGAATGGAGTGTCGATTCCGGCCAGCACCTCACGTCGCGGGATCAAAATCGCCCAACTTTTCGAGATGCAGGCAAACGAAACCTCGCCGGTGGACGAAGCGACCCCCGGAATGATCGTCGCCGTCGCAAAACTGGAAGAACTGGAAACCTGCTCGACGCTTGGGGAGTACGGCATGGACCATTTCCCGTTCCCTACGCCGATGGTCGGCTTGGCGGCCTCGCCGAAAAGCCGCGGCGACGAAGCGAAATTGTCCGGTGCCCTGGCGAAAATCACCCAGGAAGACCCAACGTTCCTTTGCGAACGGAACGATCAAACGAAGCAACTCGTGATTACCGGGATGAGCGAACTGCACCTGACGGTGATTCGCGAGCGGCTCAAGCGGCGTGATAAGGTCGAACTAGACACCAAAGAGCCGAAAATCGCCTACCGTGAAACGATCCAGGCCCCGCGAACCGAAGGGATGTACCGCCACAAAAAGCAATCCGGCGGGGCCGGACAGTTCGGGGAGGTGCATATCCGCATGTACCCGTTCCCGAAAGGGACCGACCCGGAAACCTTCTCGAACAACAAGGAGATGTTCCCTTCGATGAAGGATTTCCATTACGATCCCACGAATAACTTCCTTTGGGTCGATGCGATTGTGGGCGGCGTGATTCCTTCCAACTTTTTCCCCGCCATCGAAAAAGGGTTCAAGGAGCGGATGGGGAAAGGGGTCATCGCCGGATACC
>CAZNVM010000148.1:0-9322 GCA_964576215.1 uncultured Planctomycetaceae bacterium | reverse complement strand
CTTCAATTCCGCTTCCAACGCGGCCAGGGCGGCTTGGTAATCGTCCGGCTCGATTTGAAAGAGCGGTTGCCCTTCCTGGACGAGGTCGCCCGGTTGAAATTTCATTTCCTTGAGGAACCCGGAAACCCGGGCGGGAATCGTGACAAATTGCGACGCACGGGTCTCTCCCTGAGTTCGAATGTAGAGTTGCACATCCTGGGTGATTGCCTGATCGACGATCACCTCTGCCGGTGGTGGTGTCGGTTGCTCACGCTTCGCCGACGAACACCCCAAAATCAGCGGAAAAGTACAAACCGCAACCGTAAATACGCCAAAAAACAAACGGCTAGCCATATTTTTTGCCTTTGAAAATTACCGGTGATATTTGTTGAACGGGACAAAGAATCCCAAGTCGTTTTTTTGAGAAAAAAAGGAACATATATTGTATTCCTTTTTACGTCGGTTACAAGCCCAGGAAAGAGATTGACAGACCAGTAGTGCATTTCTCTCAGTTTAGTCGCCCATTTTGTTCCGCGACGAGCTCGTCCAGTTCCACCGGATCGACGATCCAACCGCGGCAGGTTTTGGCCCCGCAGAGGCACTTCATCGCCCGATCGGCGGGCCAGGAATAGTCTATCGTTAATTCCTCGCCGGGGAAAATATCCCGGGTGCTTTCGATCCAGATTTCAATACCGTGCTCGTCGTCATTGTAGGGCGGTTCATCCTCTTCCTTTTCGTCCTCAAGCGAATCCTCAGATTCTTCGGTGTCCTCACCGTCAATTTCCGCCGCTCCGCCGTCGCCGAAAAAGCCCTCGTCATCCTCGGTCAGTTCGCCGTCCAGGTCGTCGTCTTCCCCGTACAGATCGGCTTGCGTGACGTGGCTGTGGAGTTCTTCATTTACCAGATTCCCTTCGATTTCGGTGCCGTCGAGTTCCTCCTCGCTAACATAGTGCATCAGGGAGCAGTTCGGCTCGCACGAGTGGTTCAGGTAACAAAACGGAGGGGCCGGTTCCAACACCATCCCGTCCCCTGCCGCGATGCAGTAGTCACTACTGTATTACTCGTTGTGAATCACGGTGCCGCGAGCACGTCCGATCGGCGTTCCCGCCGGAATAAAAGCGTAAGAAAAAACACCGAGTCCGTACCTGGTTTTACCGACTTTCACCCCGGTCGGAAAAACACGGTTCAAGTCGGTGGAATTGCGAAAAAAATCTTGCATTGAAGGGGAAATGAGAAATGGGAAACGAGAAACAGCAGAGGGTAAATGATAACGCCAAGTGAGCGGTACGCAACCTCCACTAGACAAATCCAAAAGAGCCGGGAACGAAAGCGTAAGCAGTCAATAGCACCGGCCTTCTCCCCAAAAATTTGCAAGCTCCCCATACTTGAAATTTTTTGGGAAAATGATATACATGCGCTTGAGACTGCCGTAGGGTTTGGCGTTGGCGGGTTTTCGCCGCCGCTCGGACCGGTCGGCTTGTGCCGGGGTACCGGAAAAAGCTGTTCTACGACGTCTTTCGTTTACCGCCTGAAGACGCGTTCGCCGAGTGATGAGGTACGTTGTTTGGACAGAGAAGAGACGTTACAATTCGCGGACATTTTAATTGTCAATAATGACCCCGAAGTTTTAGAACAGTTTACTCAACTTTTGGAGAGTAGCGGTTATGGGGTACGTATCGTCTCCAACGGAAACCAGGCCCTGCAAATGATGCTGCAGGAATGTCCCGATGTCCTGATTGTCGATTGGACAATGCCTGATTTTGATGGCATGGAACTGTGTCGGCGCGTCCGGCAGCTTCATCGGCGAAAACTTTTGCCGCACTATACCCATATCATTCTTTTGACCCCTTTTACGGAGAAAAAACACTTCGTGGAAGGACTCGAGGCCGGTGCCGACTACCTCGTCGAAAAAGTGACGGACCTTCATCTGGAAATGTGGGTTCGGCTTAAAGCCGCGTTGCGTGCCCGAAAACTGGAAAAGGACTTGGAATTTGCGGCGAAGTACGACGCAATGACCAAGTTGCTCAATCGTGTTACCTTTTACGATTCCGCCCAGGTTCTTTGGGAACGTTCCATTAAAAACAAATTCCCGCTGTCCCTGATTATGTTGGACTGCGACTTTTTTAAGCGGGTCAACGACATTCACGGACATTTGGCAGGCGACTGCGTTTTGCAGGAAATTGCCGCGACGCTCAGGAATTTCACGCGAACCTCCGATTTGATTTGTCGATACGGCGGTGAAGAATTCTGCGTTCTTCTGCCGGGCTGCAACGAAAAAACCGCTTGGAATTGGGCGGAACGAATCCGCAAGCAGTTTGAAAAATTTCCTATCAAATACGAATCGCTCGAAATTTCCATCACGGTGAGTTTCGGAATCGCAGAGCGGATGGACGATACGCTTCAATTCGATCATTTGGTTGAAAAAGCGGACCAGGCGATGTTATTTGCGAAGGAGTCCGGACGCAATCGGGTGATCTGTTTTTCCGAAACGATTGCGGAAGATACGGAGCATTCCCAAGAACTCCGAACCATCTACAACCTTTTCGACGGAGTCTTTGCCCGCGACGTGATGGTGCCGATTACACTGACGGTCAATTTGGATGAAACCGTTTCCAACGTCGCCGATTTTTTTCTCCAAATGCAAGTCGAATCCCTTCCCGTTGTGGATAGAAAGGGACACTTTTGCGGCGTGATTTCCGACAAGGTTTTTCTCTCTCTCATCGGTAATAAGTCCCGTTGGAATGAGGCGATCAGCGATTTGATCACTCCGAACATCATCTGTTACCCGACCGAGACGCCGTTGCGGACCATTTATGATTTTCTTTGCCGCGTTTCCGTTCGCCAGATCATTCTCGTTGAGGAGAATCGCCCCGTCGGTTTTTTGAACCGAAGTCTCCTTCTGCGCTGGATGCGAAATATGTGGATTTCCATTGTCCGCGATTTCGATTCGATCATTCCTTGCGATGCCGCCTCGCTGAAATTCACCAGTTCAAAGGAGTTGGTGGAGCTGATCCGCCAAAATCTGGTCGAGCTCTCACAACTTCTGGAGCAATCGGGCGACGAAGCCTGGAGTAATAACCGATACCAACTTACCGCATTGATTTCCCAGATTCAAAACCTGATGGATCAGGTTCTTCGTTCCAATGTCGTCAAGGTTCACGACATCACTTCGGGGATGGTTTATCAAATCAGCGGATCGGAGATTTAACTCAAACCCGTCGCTCACGCTCCGGGTTGCCCGTCTCTCATGTCTTCAAGCCTCCAAGCCGTTCGACAACGCATCGCCGACGCCGCAGCACGAAGCGGACGCCGTGAAAGTGATGTCCGATTGGTTGTTGTTACGAAATACGCAAGTACCGGCGACGGGTTCGTTGAAAGCCTCCTCGATGCAGGTTGCCGGGATTTTGGCGAAGCGCGTCCGCAATCGCTTGTGGAGAAAGCACAAAAATTCATCACGGAAAATATCCGCTGGCATTTCATCGGGCCTTTGCAACGCAATAAAATCCGGCGTTTACTCCCGATCTGCCCGATGATCCATTCCATCGATTCGATCCGGCTTCTGGAAGCAGTGGATCGGATTGCCGAAGAGGAAAACCTGCCGGTGCCGCCGCTCCTTTTGGAGGTCAACGTTTCCTCGGAAGAAACGAAGCACGGATTCCAGCCGGACGAGCTTTCTGCCGTGCTGGATATCGCTACCAAAATGCCGCGACTGACGATTGGCGGCCTGATGGGAATGAGCGGCTTGCGGTCCGACGAATCGCAAAAACGCCGGGAGTTCCAAACGCTTTCTCAATTGGCGGCCAAGCATGGTATTCGGGAACTGTCGATGGGAATGAGCGACGATTTCGAAATCGCAATCGAAGAAGGCGCAACAATCGTTCGTATCGGAAGTCTTTTGTATCCGTGTTAGACATCAGACATCAGACGTCAGGCTTTGACGACCTGATGCCTGCCCTCTGAAGCCTGAAATAAACGCCGACGGATTCCTGATTTTTTCTCTGGGTGGGACGCTTCAGGTCAATCCGAACACCGAGCGAATTCACTTGGGAAACATGAATTTCGACCTCGTTTCCTTCGAACTGGCAGGTCTCCCAGCGTGGTTGCTCTTGTCGTTGTGCCGCAAAAGGAGGGCAAAACGGTACATGAACATTGGCGGCCCGCTCTCCCGGCAAAAAATCGGCCCGAACCCAAGCCTCAAGCAACTCGGTCTCGTCAGATTCTTTTCGGCGCAGGAGTCTCATTTGAACGTTTTCGTCCCAGTCGGTTGACGAAGTTTCCTGAGCTTCCAGATCGCTTTCCGTCTCCGCTTCGGAGAGATCGACGGCGGGCAGTTCCTGGATGTTGCGCGATTTTCGGCACAAAAACGCGATCGCCGGAAGAAAAAGCAACAGGTAAACGGACGTTCCCGTGAAATGCCGGCTCGGTAGTATGAGAAAAACCGTAACGAAAACGCCGGGACCAACCGCGAGATGCGTTTTCCAGCGTCCGGTTCCGAGAAAGTTCAAAAGAAGAATCGTACCGACGACAAAAAGAGCGAGCAACGCAAAGGCCAAAACGTTGGTGGAATGAGTCGTGAATTCACGCCACCGAAAAGCGATCAACAATCCCGTCGCCCAGAATAGGGCGGACAACAGACGGCAGACAGCAGACGGCAGAGAATAGACGGCAGTTGGCAGACGGCAGATAGCAGAATTTTTTCCCATTTTATTTCCTTCCGAACAGCACAAGGCACTGGTCATCGGTTTGCGATGTTTTTCCGGCAAAGCTGCGAACGGCGGAGACGAGGTTTCGTCCCATTTGCGTAACGGGAGCGGCATGATTGACGTTAAGAGTGTTAAGAACACCCTCTAACGTAAACAAATCCCCGTTGGCGTTCATCGCATCGGTCAAACCGTCGCTCATCAAGACACAGGTTTGGCCCTTTTGCAGGGTGAAGGAGTATTCTTTGAAATCGGAATCTTCGACCACACCGAGAGGAAACCCTCCTATGTGTTCCGCGATCATGCAGGTTTCCTGGGCGGGATCGACCAAAAGGGGTGGGAAATGGCCTGCGTTGACGAATCGGACATTATGCGTCATCGGATTGAGAATCGCAAGGAAAAACGTAATGAATCGGTTTTCCCACCGGCTCTCGCAAAAAGTCGTGTTGAGTCGTCGGGCCGCTTGACTAAGCGTCGGTTCGATCAACAACCCATATCGAACTTCCGCAGAGAGTTTGGCCATGAGCAGAGCGGCGGAAATTCCTTTGCCGGACACGTCTCCCAAGGCAATGCCCATTTCCCCGCCGGGCAGCGGAATAAAGTCGTAATAATCTCCGCCGAGGTATCGTGCAGGTTGGTAAAAATCGAAAAACTCGTAGCCCTCAATGGTCGGCGGAGAGATCGGCAAAAGTCCTCGCTGAACCTTGTGAGCGACCGAGAGCTCCCGTTCGATAATCCGTTCCTGAATCACCACGTCGTGGTACAGGGCGTTTTCAATGGCAACGGCAATCTGGTAAGCGACGCTCACGAGCAGATCCAAGTCGTTGTAATTGAATTTTTTACCGCTGGAACGGGAGTCAACCTGGATTACTCCCAAGCAAGTATTGTCGTCATGCTCCTCCGCGAGAATCGGTGCCGCCATGACCGAATGGATACTGTAGTTGACAATACTCTCCGACGGATCAAAGCGGGAATCGGCACCGACATCGTCGGAGAGAATCGCCGCTTTCGTCGAGGAAACTTTTTCCAAAATGGAACGGCTGATCCGAAAGGATTCCCGATTCTGCGGATTACGATGCCTGAACGCCCGAAGCTCCAAACGCTGGGTCTGTTTGTCGTTGAGCAAAATGTAGGCACAATCCGCTTGTTGGAAGATTTTCAGGAGATTTTCCAGAAGCTGGGGAAGAACATGGTCCAGGTCGGTCCCGAGATTTCGTCCAATATCGACCAGTGCGCGAAGTTTGATTTCTGCGTTGGCCGGATTCAAGTTCGCTTTTTGCGGCAAAGGAGCGTCCACTCCGGCTGCCGAGCGAAACACTTCCTCGTCTACCGGCGAATCGTCGATAATGATTCGTGTACCGGTTGCGAGGAGCGATGAATGTTCCTCTGGACGAATCCCCGCCGAACTGTCGAAAAAAGTGAACTCCACATCACAAATGCGAATGATGTCTTCATTGAAAATCCGGGTTTTCGATTCGAGCATCCGGCCGTTGAGATACGTTCCATTACGGCTGTGGAGGTCTTCGACAAAATATCCTTGCGGTTCCTTGACTATTCTGGCGTGTTCACGACTGACCGCTCCGTGATCCAACAGGATTTCACAGCACGGATGACGGCCAATCGTCGTCGATTCCTGTTGAAGCGGAAATTTCTCCGCTTGAAGGCAAACGTTCGCAGGGGTCTGTAAATAGGGAAAATTCGAAGTACTCAAGGCAGGGTGTCCATAAAAGCACAAATCTAGTAAACCACCGTTCGCCCCAGTCTACCGGAAAAAAATTCTTTTTTCAAGGTACGGAAAATTTTTTGCAGTACCGTTGACTTTATTCCGTACGGAGAATACATTGGACCTCAGTTTCCTTCTGGAAGCGTTTACGTCTTTTTGAATCATCACGACCACCACACGTCATCAAACTCTAAAGGCGACGCTCCCGGCTTGTACCGGGGCGTCGACGGCTGGAGTTTGGGCCCGTGGTGGGGCTGTGATGACAGTTGGTTCGACGCTCCTTTTCTTGGAGTTTCCGAGTCACAATGAAGTCCGATCCGCTGGCGATTTGCCTTGTGTTCGCCTGTTCGGGAATTCTTGCGGACCGCTTTATCGGCGTTCCCGCCGGGTTTTGGCTGACGCTGGTTACGGCATCGTTGATTCTTTGGTTTGTCATCCGTTTTCGATTTTCCGCGGCTTTTGTTTTGCTCGGAATTTTTGCGGCGTTCGGATTTTGGCACCACGTTTACTGGAACCGGTTTGCAAGCGACGACATCGGCTTTTTCGCTTCGCCGCAACCGCAAGCGGTTTGTCTTCGGGGCAAAGTCGTCGAGTCGGCGTCCCGGATTCCCGCTCCGCCGCCCGATCCGGGACAACCGCTGACCGCGCAGGAAAAAATCGCCTTCACGCTCCAAGTCCATGAAATCCGCGACGGCGATTCCTGGCAACCGGCGTCCGGTCGGGCGGCGGTTTATGTCGGCGGCGAAAAACTCCCGAAATACGGCGATTCCCTGATGATTTTTGGGACGCTTTCCGCTCCGCAAGGACGGCAAAACCCGGACGACTTCGACTCACGCAACAGCTTGAAATGCCGCCGGATTCTTGCCGTTGTGTACGTTGATTCCGACGAGGCAATCACGGTCGAACGCAAAGGACACCTTTCTCTGTTTCGGTTTTTGGAATCGGTTCGGCGAAACGCCCAGACCAATCTGAAACGGTATATGAATCAGGCCGGTTCGCCGCTTGCCGCTGCAATGATCCTGGGTTTTCGTGAAGATATTCCGGAAGAAACGCAACAAACGATGCTCGAAACCGGGACGATCCACATTCTCGCAATCAGCGGAATGCACGTTGCCCTGATTGCCGGATGCTTTGTCGGACTGTTTCGTATTCTGATGGTTCCAAAACGCCGGGCCGCCCTCTTGATCGCCGGGGTGATTCTGTTTTACTTTTGCCTGACGGATATGCGTCCTCCGGTTCTTCGGGCAACAATGTTGATTTGCGTTGCGTCGTTTGCCGTTTACTTTTTTCAGAGGCCGCTCGCAATCAACTCGCTTTGCATCACGGCGTTTGTCGTGCTGGTCCGCAACCCAACCGATCTGTTCCAGTTCGGGGCGCAAATGTCGTTTCTCGCAACCTCGGCGTTTCTCTGGTGCCCGTCGGTGCGTTGGGAGCGAGGGCGTCTCGCCCACACACGCCCCAAGGGGCTTTTGATTTGGCTCGTTTTCAATTTCGTGCAAACGATGACGCAGCTTTTCGTGGTCAGTTTGTGCATTACGGCGGTTTCGTTGCCGCTTATTGTGCAAAACATCCACTTGATTACGCCGGTGGGGCTTTTGGTCAATCCGCTCCTTTGGATTCCGCTTACGGTTGCGCTTTTGGGCAGCTTTGCGACGATGGTATTTGCATGGATTTTTCCGCCGCTTGCGGTTGTTTTTGGCGGAATCGGTTCCTTCGGTTTTATGTCGCTGGAAAAGATGCTCGATTTTTTTCACGCTTTTCCTTACGGACACCACTGGAGTCCCGCTCCGCCGGCGTGGTGGATGGTCGGATTTTACACGCTGGTGGTGATTTGGACGCTTTTTCCCTTATTGCGGCCCCAGCGAAAATGGATTTTCGGTGGTTTTGCCCTTTGGTGTCTCGTCGGTTGGAACAGCGGTTATGTCGTTCAATGGGAACGGCAACGGGCGGACCGTCTGGAAATCAACGTGCTGAGCGTCGGGCACGGATTAAGCGTTTTCATGCTGACTCCGGAGGGAAAGGCGGTGATTTACGACGCCGGTTGCTTTTCCCGACCGATCCTTGCAGCGAACACGCTGTCGCGGCGGCTCTGGAAATCGGGCAAAAGCCGGATCGACGCCGTCGTTTTATCCCATGCGGACACGGACCATTACAACGCGGTCCCGGAACTGGCCGAACGGTTCGCAATCGGGGCGGTATACGTTTCGCCGTACATGTTTGACAAGACGAATCCGGCACTTGAACACCTGAAAAAGACGCTTCGGGAAAAAAACATCCCGATTCGTTCTGGGTTCGCAGGCATCTTGCCTGCTTCCTTGCAGGCTGGAAGCCTGCGGACCCAGGTTTTGCATCCGCCGCCGAAACCGACGGGCGTGGAAAATTTCGATTGGGAAAACCTGCACACGAATTCGATGAGTCTGGTCCTTTTGGTGGAGCATCGAGGCAAGCGGATTCTCTTGCCCGGCGATCTGGAAACGAAACAACGGTCGCTGGAGATCGACTTTTTGCGACGGGAACCGATTTTGTGCGACGTGTTGGCGGTTCCGCATCACGGTGGGAACTCAAATTTAACGGAGCCGCTTCTGGATTGGTGCAAACCGGAAACGCTTTTCATCAGCGGCGGAAAATTCACTTACAAGCCGGAATCGGTGCAAGCGTTCCGTGATCGGGGCTACCGGGTTTTCCACACTTTGGAAGACGGCTTTATCCGTTGGATTGTCGATAAAAACGGCGAATCGGTTGAGACCCCTTTGAAATTACCGAAAAAATGAAAAAATTTTTCTCAACGCTCTGGAATATTTTTGGGTTTTATGGGAGAATGAGGGGAGTCCGTTAGCGTTAGGTTGGCGGCGGGGCTTGCCCCGCGCGGGGATGGGGGAAGCCCAACTCCGCTGTAGCGCGGGGCAAGCCCCACCGCTAA
>CAZNVM010000147.1:0-1699 GCA_964576215.1 uncultured Planctomycetaceae bacterium | reverse complement strand
GCAAATTCCTTACGAATTGAAGGTGGATTAGATGAACTACAACATTTATTGCGACGAAAGTTGTCACCTGGAACATGACCAATCATCGGTTATGGTGCTTGGTGCGGTTACATGTCGCCGCGATCAGCTCATCAGGATTTCCGAAGAACTGCGACAACTCAAAATCGACCACAATTTGATGCGTCCCGATGAACGACAGCAAAACCGACAGCAACAATTCGAACTCAAGTGGACGAAGGTCTCACCAGCCAAGTTTCATTTTTACCGAGACTGGATTCGTTATTTTTTTAGCGAACAAGCACTATCATTTCGGGCGGTCGTCATTGAAAAAAAACGCATCGACCATGCAAAGTGGAATCAAGATCACGGCACGAACCAAACACACGACGACTGGTATTACAAAATGTTTTTTCGGTTGATTGAACCGATGATTGACCCACAGTCGAATTATCATATTTATCTCGACATTAAAGACACTCGCAGTGAAGAAAACCGAAAACAATTGGAAAAAGTGTTGCGGTCTGCAACACGGGACAGAATCAATGAAATTATTGTTCGTGTCCAACAGATTCGGTCTTACGAATCCGAAATCATGCAAATGACCGACCTATTAGCGGGTGCTGTAGGGTTTCATCATCGTCGTCGCCTGGACCGAGACTCGACAAGCGGCTTGACCAGTCTGGCGAAACTGGAACTGGTTCGTTTAATCCAGCGTCTTTCGCGGCAAACACTTAATACAACGTCTTGGATGAAGGAGCCTAAATTCAATCTCCTGGTCTGGCGTCCACGGGAGGTGTTGCAATGACCTTACCGCCACTGGTCGAATGGGATCAGCAAGCATCCCCTTGGAAAGAATACATCGAGGTCGTTTTTGCGATCTTTTATGACGATTTTATCAAGACGCAACCTCAATTTCGAGGAGGTTGGGTGCGGTGCTATCAAAAACCGATTATCGATGGCAAGGAAGGCGGCTTCTGGCATTGCGTCACCACTTTTGATAGTGGACACAAAGCACGATTCCCCGACCTGAGGCGGTGTGAACGAATCCGTTGGCCGCGAATCATTATCGAAAACGTGGATTCGGAAGGGTTTCAAATCGACTATTGGACCAAAATCCATTCCACAAGCCGCGGCCAAAAAACCAGGCATTATTTGTGGTTTCAGGAAGAATACGTGGTGATTCTGGAAGAAACTATTCGAGCAGGAGGATCAACCGTTTTTTACTTGATTACGGCCTATGTTACCGACCAAAAACACACGTTGGAACGGTTCTGCAAAGAAAGAAACTGACAAGAAACAGCCGAGGCCGTCCCTTCCTTAAAGATGGCACGGCCTCTGGAACTCCTTGCACACATGGTGCCTGAGCTGTAGTAATAATACGTCAAAACACCCCAAAAAGTCAAGAGATTTTCAAAAATTTTTCCGATTTTTCGTAAAGACTTGTTATTAAAGAACTTGCAATCATTGTTGACGATGGGAAGTAAGCGAAAATCAACGGTGCCGTTGATTTTAGCTCGTTTTTTCACAAAGTCAACCTCCAAAATAGTCCAATTATGTAGAGCAGTCCGTCGACAAGTTTACGATTTTTACTGATTTTACCGTCATTTCGCTTCGCTTCATTCCGGCTTTTATTGGGGGAGATGAATAAAAGCCGGAATGGAGCATCGCGAAATGACGGTCTCGATACAAACTTGTCGAC
>CAZNVM010000146.1:0-9665 GCA_964576215.1 uncultured Planctomycetaceae bacterium | reverse complement strand
AATAGAGAATAGAGAATAGAGAATAGAGAATAGAGAATAGAGAATAGAGAATAGAGAATAGAGAATAGAGAATAGAGAATAGAGAATAGAGAATAGAGAATAGAGAATAGAGAATAGAGAATAGAGAATAGAGGGCAGTGGACAGAGAGGGCGGAACAGATGAACGAAAAGATTTTTTCTATCCTCTATCCTCTATCCTCTATCCTCTATCCTCTATCCTCTATCCTCTTAAATTTCAACACCTTTCCGATTCCATGACCTATTCGTTTCAATCTAACTATGCTTCAATATGACGCTCAACACTTCATCGGAAACTTCGTAACAAAGGTCGAGTGCGCTTTCGATGTCCTTATGGATTTCGCGGTACTTCATCACTTCCAACGGCAGTAACGGCTGTCGGAAAAGTTTCGCCATCGTTTGATTCAGAAGCTCGTCCCCTCTGGACTCGATTTCCTTCATCCGGTTGTTGTACCTCGTCGCTTCTTCCACCTGTGAGGTGTTTCGGATCAACCGGATGATCGGGTACAATTCCTCCACCGCTTCCATCAGGTTGGCGGCCTGGGATTTAATGCTCGGCGTCGCACTTTCGACCTGATAAACATGCAGATTGAAACACGCTTTGACGATTTTCCGGGTGATTTTATTGAGCAGATTGGCCAAACTCTGAATATCGTCCCGATCAATGGGAGTAATGAACGTATTGTTCAGTTTGCGGAGAATGGACTTGGCAATAAAACCGCTTTCATGTTTAAGACGCCGGGCTTCTTCCAGTATGGCACCGTTGACGCCTTCTTCACTGGTTCGGTGAAGAAGCAAGACTGTTTCTTTACAGTTGTTTGCCGCCTCTTCGAAAAGCGCAAAAAACTCTTCATTCGCCGGCGGGAGCAATTTCTTCAGGAAGCCAAACATACAGTGATTCCTCCGTCATGATTTTTTAATGGGACACACACAGCCCCTTCACGAACACCACCCTACTACACGCCCCGGATTCTATCCCGTAAAGTCGGATTGTCAAGGGCAGGAGGATTGCCGTGTTGCCGTGTTGCCGTGTCGCCGTGTCGTTCACGGTTCATCGAGGGGTTGAATTTTCGAGAAAGATTCTTTACAATGAGGTGATTAGTTTCGTTGACACATTCATTCACTCTTTCTCCAGGAAAAAATTATGGCACAAAGATTTCTACTGTCGTCTCTGGTTTTGTTGTTGTTCAGTCCGCTCACTCAAGCGGCTAATGTTACCCTTTCGTCGCTTTTGGACGAAATGCTTGACCGTAACGCGGTCACGCAGTTTCCTGATCCGGCCTACACCTGCAAACAGGCAAGTAGTTACGATCGGGCTTCCGTAAGTCCGGACGATAAAAAAACCTGGTTCGCCAACTTCGACACTTCACAGTTCGTTCGTGAAGAAATGAATGGCGACCGCAAGGAATGGGTGCTCATGGACGAAAAAGGCCCCGGTGCCATCGTCCGCTGGTGGATCACCTCATTCCATTACAAGGTCAATTTCCGAATTTACATCGATGGAAAAACGGAGCCGGAAATCACGGCAAACGTCGGCGACCTCATCGGCGGAAATTTTCTCGTCGACGCTCCGCTGAGTTCCCCGCGAGCAAACGGACGGAACCTTTATCTCCCGATTCCTTATGCGAAAAGCATCAAAGTTACCGTGGACGATATGCCGACGCAACAAAATCTGTACTACCAGATCAATTTCCGTACCTACGGCGACGGCGTGAATGTTGAATCGTTCACGATGCAAAATCTCCGCTCAATCCAGCCGCAAATCGAGAAAGCCCAGAAAGCACTTCTGGAAAAACCCATCAAGAAAAACGAGGGGCGTAAATTCAAACTTGCGAAAAACGGCGGTGGGACAACCGTCTCCCAACGGACGCGAACTCCGGCCTCGGTCAACTCGTTTGCCGTGAAAATCGACGCCGAAGACATTCCGCAGGCGATGCGAAGCGTTTTGCTCAAGATTTCCTTCGACGGAATTCAGACCGTCCGGGTTCCGCTCGGCGATTTCTTCGGTGGTGGTGTCGGAATCAATCCCTATCAGGTGTGGTACATGAAAATCGAAGAGGACGGTACGCTCCGTAGCTTCTGGCGTATGCCGTTTAAGAAAAAGTACGAGATCACGTTCGTCAACTATTCCGACCAGGATGTTACGATTACCTTCAAAGACGTGGATACGCAGCCGATCCGATGGACGGACCGCACAATGTACTTCTTTGCCGATTGGCGTCAGGACCGTGCGATTGAAACCTTCCACGGAGAAGAGAACAAGCAGGACTGGAACTACATCGCTCTGCAAGGGAAAGGGATTTTCGTCGGCGACTCGCTCAGTATTGTCAACCCGGCGTTGGTATGGTGGGGCGAAGGGGACGAAAAAATTTACGTTGACGGCGAAACGTTCCCGTCGCATTTCGGGACCGGAACCGAAGATTATTACGGTTACGCTTGGGGGACGCCGGATTTCTTTGACGCTCCGTCCCACGCTCAACCACGAGCGGAAGGTCCCGGCAGTTTCGGAAATGTGACGAATGACCGTTTCCGGATTCTCGATGGGATTCCGTTCACGAAAGATTTCCGTTTCGATATGGAAGTCTGGCACTGGGCGGCGACGAACATCGATTACGCCGTCGTTACCTATTGGTACGGATTTCCCGGCCTAAAACCGGTGGATGTCCCAACCGGCAAGTATCCGTCCGACGAAAGGTTGATTGAAGAAGCCAGGGCGAAAGTCGCTTACAAATTGGTTTACGTATTCGAAATGGCGGATTTCAAGATCAAGGAACTGCCGCCCGGTCACTTGTCCCGGCAGGAGATGGGCTTCTGGAAAGATGGTACCTGGAAAGACGACGATCAACTGTTTTGGACGGGAACCAAGCCGGGCGACAAGCTGGAGTTGCTTGTTCAAATCGAAAAGAGCGGACCGCAAAAGCTGATTTGTGAAATGACCAAAGCGAACGATTACGGACAATTCCAGTTTTACCTTGATGGTAAAAAAGTCGGTGATGTCGTTGACCTTTTCAACAATAACGTAATTAGCACCGGTCCCGTGGAGATCGGAACCGTCGACGTTGAACAGGGGGAACACGTTTTGACCATCGAGGTTGTCGGGAAAAACGCCGACTCCCTTGGAACGCTGTTCGGACTTGACGTGTATCGGTTTGAGTAAACCCGAAACAGCAGCCGGGGGCGTAAGCGACCGGCTGCTATTCTTTTTTCCGAACGCGGCCGGCGATTTCGTCCATCTGTTTCAATTCGGCAAGGGCTTCTTCCTGAAGATGCTTGAATTTCATCTTTTCCCGTAGTTTTTCGAGGACTTTGACTTCCCGGTCCGCCTCCATGAGAGCGACACGGCGACGTTCGATTTCCTGCCGGATTTGTTCCAATTGCTCCTGGGCCTGGCTTTGCTGCGTTAAAAGAAATGCTTCATGTCGCCGCAAGGAAAGAAGGTAATCGACGCTGATTTGTCCTTTTTGGATTGCTTCACGCCCAAGTTCATTGTTGCGAACGAGTTCCGATTGTACCCGTTGAAGTTCTTCTTCAACAATTCGAGCCGCTTCGTACGCCTTGCTCAGTTCCGTCTGCCTTTCCGCCCGAACATTTTCCCGAATTTTCAAAAGCGGAGCAAGACGATATTTAAATTTCATAAATGAGAAATGAGAAATGAGAAATGAAAAATGAGAAATGAGGACGTTATTCTTTCTCATTTCTCATTTCTCATTTCTTATTTCTCACTTGTTTAGATTTTCCCTGATTTTTTCAAATAAGCGATCACTTCGTCGGCAAGTTGTTCCGGGTTTTTCGTTCCGGATTCAAGAATCATTTCCGGTTTTTCCGGGGCTTCGTAGGGGTCGTCGATTCCGGTAAACCCTTTGAGTTCCCCGGCCCTCGCTTTTTTGTAAAGTCCCTTGGGGTCCCGCTGTTCGCACACTTCAATCGGAGCGTCAACGAAAATTTCGATGAAATCCCCCTCTTTGAGCGTTTTGCGAACCCGGTCACGGTCGACTTTGTACGGACTGATAAACGCGGTAAGAGCGATAATCCCGGCGTCGGCGAACAGTTTGGCGACCGCCCCGATCCGGCGAATGTTTTCTTCGCGATCCTGAGCGGAAAAGCCGAGGCCGAACCGTTTGGCGAATTCTTCGTCGTGTACCTCTTTAAGCATTCCCGGTCCGGCATTGAGACCGTGCCGGACATTATCGCCGTCGAGCACAAAACTGTGCTTACCGAGCTGGTGCAGCCGGTGATCAACCAGATTCGCAACGGTGCTTTTGCCGCACGCACTCAGACCGGTGAACCAAACGACGCCCCCTTTGTTTTGGTTTAACGTTTCTCGTTCTTCACGGGAAACGGCGTGATCGTGCCAATGAACTTCGACGGAACTCATATTTCAGACTGGGGCTATGGTTACTCTTAGCCGTCTCACCCTGTGAGACGTATTTTCAAGTCCCCTATCGTAATTCTTTCCCGCGTTCCGTCAAGATGTTTACCAGGGATTTTCCATCATGTTGACGATCTGTTCGGCCATACGGTCAATCGCTTTTTGTTGTGCCAGAGCGGTGGAATCCCCCATTTCCGGGACCATATCCCAGCTTGTGGTGATCCCTTCGCGGACCATCCCCCAGGGAATCGGCTCAGAACGCCGTAATTCGTTACCACGACGGTCAACCCAAACGACTTCCACGGACAGCGAAACCTGTTTTTGCCGGACGTCGTTGTACTTGTTTTTCGTCAAAACTTCTTGGGAATCGGAGACCAGCTTTCCGTGAAGCACGCTGTCCGCCGTCGGTCGTCCGACGACTTTGTACGGGGTCCGTTCTTCGATCCGCTTGCAAACCGCTTCCGTCAATCGCTCGCCCATGTCCTTCCGAAACGAATCCGACTCGAACATCGGCACGTAAACGGTTTTAATGTGGTCGTTGTAGAGCGAATAAGCCCCAACGCGGTATCCGGCGCAACCGCCGAGGAGCGACAGACTTAAAATTCCAGTAAGAAAGAGGGGGAATAGGAAACAAGGAGTAGAAAACCGGGAACCGGGAATCGGGAGTAAAAAAACATCTCCGATTTCCGATTTCCGATTTCCGATTTCCTTAAATTTCAATTCTTTTTTCGGTTCCATAAGCAATCCATTTACGCTTTTGAGTTCTTTTTCCGTTCTGCGATACTTGCAACAATTTCGTCGATGGAAATATCTTTCAGCAATGCTTCCCGCTCTTCGGTGTAATTGCCGTATCCGTTTTCAAACTGCCGGAGAAACCGCACGGTTGCAACCGCACCAAGTTCTCGAGTCAGGGCTTCCAAACCTCGCTGCCGTATATCGCTCAAATCAGTATTCATCAATCACCTCCATAAGCCAAATGAGCGGATTGACCACTCTGGTTTTTAGTTTCAAACGTTTTGCATGTTGAATAAACTTTTTATCGGTGGTTAGCAACACATCAGCCTTTGCAAGTTCCGCACAAGCCAAATGAAGCGAATCGAAAGGACGGAAACCAAATTGTTCTTGTGCTTTTGCCTGTTCAACGATTTTATCATTCAAGTCAATGTGTGTCGAGGCAGAATGATATAATGTCAGGACTTTTTGTTTTGTAATGGGGTGAGGAATTCGGCTGATCTCATCGTCCAATACGTCGCTACTGAAAAAACTCCAATCCTTTCCCGTTTGACAACGATTGATAATTCCCAAAATCGCTTCGGTTTCCAAGATCACTCTTTCATTTGTCTGTGCGTCAAATGGACGACTCAAGCAACAGGTATCCAGATAAATTCGCACGATGATCTCCTTACACTATCGATTACGTTCTCCTCAATTTCTGTATGCCACACCAAAAGTATGATCGAAAACACCATTTATTTTTTCCGACCAAACAATCCGCCGACAAGTTGGCTGACGGTAAGCCTGCTTTCTTTTTCCTTACTCTCCCATTCTTGAGCCTTCGCTTCTCTGATAAGTTGTTGGGACTCTTCACGATTTTCCTCTCTTTCCGCAAGTTTTCCCGAAGTTCCCGGCCAAGTCAAAGCGTTTTTCAACCATTTCAAATTGTCGTCCATATCTTCGAGGTTCTGGATTCTCGCATACCGCCTTTCGACCTCCGCGTAATGCTCCGAAGTCGGGTACTCCTGCAACAAGCGTTCGTAATTGAATCTCGCCGACGAGTACATTTTTCTCTTTTCGAAATACGCGCCCGCTTCGTAGAGCCGCTCCGCTTTTTGCTGGGTGAGCGATTCCCGCAAATCCAGAATGTTGTTCTTCTCGTTGCCAAGTTCGTCGCCGTATTGTCGCAATGTCTGATCGGCAAGTTTGGTCGCTTCCTCCAGTGCCTTCGCGTCGTATTCCGCACCGACATAAGCTTTGCTTTTCGCCAGAAGTTCCAGCTTTCTCGCCTGGACGAGGTACTCGCTTCTTGCGTTGATGTCCGGCAACGACGCATAAAGGGACGCCGCTTCCACGAATTGCGAATCCCCCTGATTGACACCACGATTCATGTGTGCCCCGGCGAGGGCCATCAGAGCCTTGTCCCCAAACGGGCCGGTCGGATCGCTTGTGTATATCGCCTCATACGCCTTTTTCATATAACCGAACGTGTCAAACACCGGCCGGGTTTTGTCCCGAAAATTGACAAAGTACACACCCTGGTCGCACCGTTTTTCCCAATACCGTCCGATCCGGAACAGCCGCATCGTCGACGTGTCCATGTATTTCGTGCTACGGTGCTTGGTAACCAGCTTTTTGTAATTTCGCAGGGCACCGGAATATTTGTCCGAAAAATAGTAACATTCGCCGGCAAGGAACAAGGCGTCTTCTTCAAGCACGGAATCCGGCCAACGCTTGGCGGCTTTCTCGAAGAATTTGGCCGCTTGTACGTTTTTTTCGGTGTTTTTAAAGTCGGGATTTTGCCGCATGATCGCGTACCCGCTTTGCATCGCCTCGGCGGCTTTGCGTTCGTCCGGTCCCATCCCCATCCAATCGCGGATGTTTCTGGCGAACGTTGCCGGATCGAATTTCGACCAGTCAAATTCCTTTTCCGTATTTTTTTCCCAGTCGTAAAGATCGACGATCTCCTGCGGTTTTTTCGTAACCGGATCGAACGGAACCGGTTGATATTGATCGATTTCACCGCCGAGTCCACGTGTCGGCGAAGTTTCACGGTACTCGAACGGCCCCAACGGGTGCGGCAATGGATCCAACCACGGTTTTGCCGGATTTTTCTTTGCGGATTCCCGAATGGCCTGGTACTGGGCTTCCCGCTGCGCCTCCTGATTTTTTTGTTCCGCTTCGGCAAGGGAAACGCCGGCGTACGGATCGGTCACCGGGCTGCTCCACGGATCGACCGGGTTAAAGGAATCGTTCAAAGGAGAAGGGGGTGGAAAATGGGAGTCCGGGACAAACGGTTCAAACATACTGTTATTGGGCGACTGACCACGAACGGAAGCCGGAGGAATGGTCCTGCACCCGCTTCCGCAAACGAGCGAAAGGAGCAGTAAAATCGTAATAGAGTAAAACGGCATGTTTGACTTAGCCGCCGCACCCTGTGCGGCGATATTTGATGGTTTACGGCAAAACACCAATACGGAAGCGAAGAGTACCGATTTTCTCGAACCGGGTCAAGGGCAAAAACATTTGCGCCGCACAGGACGCGACGACGAACTAATCCGTTTACACTTTGAGTGAGTCTCTCTTTTTTCCCTCTGGACTCAAAATCCCTGTTTTTGTACTATTCGCGGGAGAAAAATCAATCGTCGTACACCCGATGCGGCAGGTAAACTGAATTATCAGACATGAGTTCCACATATTCCCGGCGTAAACGTCCCGGCAATTCGGCGTCGTTTTCGTTGTTTCCGTTTTTGGCCGTGCTGATCTGCACAATGGGGGTGCTCTTGTTGCTCCTCATTGCGATTGCGCGTAATGTCCGCGAAAAAGCGGTCGCCGCCGAAAATCCGATGCCGCTTGATCCAGTGCTCCTCGGACTGCCTAAAACGGCAACGGTCGACGAAATGGCCGAAAAACTCCAGTTCGAAGCCGAAACCTACGACTGGTTGACGCAGGAAATGCTCGCCTCAAAAGAAGCGACCGTCGAACAGCTTCACGACGCACGGGCAAGGGTCGGCGCAATCGAAACGAGCATCAAAAGACTGCTTGGCGAAGTCGAGCGGTTGCACGGAGCGATGAAGTCGCTTGCCGAAAACAACTACGATCCCTCCGAAGACCTTGCGCAACTCCAAAAACAACTCGACGAAAAGCTTCAATTCAAAGAACAGGCTGAAGCGGAACTGCAAAATCTCCAGGAACAACAGGAAAACTTAAAGCGTTCTTACGCGATTGTTCCGTATCACGGTCCCAATGGGACGTTTCGCCGTCCGATTTACATCGAGTGCCGCGCCGACAGCGTTGTGATTCAACCGGAGGGGATCGTTTTACGAGCGGACGACTTTGTGACGCCGGACCACCGGGACAACCCGATGGAAATGGGGGTGCGAACCGTCCGGCAATACCTCGTCGAATCGCAGCAATTACAACGGGACACGGAGCCGTATCCGCTCTTTTTAGTGCGTCCGAGCGGAATCTACGCTTACGAGGCGGCGTTGCGGTCGCTCGGCTCGTGGAAAGGGGATTTTGGTTACGAACTGATTGAAGAAGATTGGAACCTCGAATACCACCAACCGAGCGAAGAGTTAAAACAGCGGTTGGAGCGGCAAATCCAGATCGCTCGAGTAAGACAGGCCGGGTACATTCAGTCGGAAATTGCGCAAGCCGCGTTGCGGGGCGACGTGACACACTACGGGGCCAGCTCTCGCGGCGGTCTCGAACAAAGAGGCTTCGTCTCCAGACCACCCTTTCTGACAGGTAGTGGACGGCAGATGGCAGACGGCGGACGGCAGATGGCAGAAGGAAGAGGGCAGATGGCAGACGGCGGACAGCAGACGGCGGATGGTGGATTTCAGACTGCAGAGGGAAAAAGGCAGACGGTTGAACTCAATCCCCCCAATATTCCATGCGGAATATCGCCAACCTCGGGTGAACCGACGCCGGAACCAGTGCCGCTGGTCCCGTCGGTTACGTTTCAACAAATGGCACGTCCGCAAGAAGGGCGGCAACAGAACTGGGGACTCAAAAACGTAAGGCAATCGGCCAAATCGGTCGAACGGATCATTCGAATGGCCTGTGATACGGACCGCTACACCATCGTCAAGCAGCCCGGTGTGTATCAGTATCGGGATATTCCGTTTAGCGGTCCGTTCACGGAAAGTGCGTCGGTCCGACTGGTCCAAGCGATCTGGGATTTCATGGAAACCTGGGACAGTGCCGGCGAAAACCACTTTTGGCGGCCCCTGTTGAAAGTCCAGGTTCGCCCAGGAGCCGAAGCGGTGTTTGAGCAATTGAAATCGGACCTCGCCGACAGCGGTTTGAAGGTCGAACGGTTGTAGATCGTACTTAAGGGCATCGGGAACTTGTTAGTACTACAGCGCAATAAATTGGTATTGCATTAAAGTGGTAAAATGTTGTAAAATGCGTTTTTTAATGAGTTTACGATCATGGAGGACGCCTAAAATGGACTTGTTTGATATTGCCGAATTCCGCACCAAATTGCGACAGTTTCTCAATCGCTTCCAATCGTGTGCGGCGGACAAACGGGCGAGGGATTATTTTCGGATGTACA
>CAZNVM010000145.1:0-1593 GCA_964576215.1 uncultured Planctomycetaceae bacterium | reverse complement strand
TGAAAGGACGATAAAAGGAACGGCGCGAAAAATTGGGGTACTCCACGCCCATCTACATTCTACCGGAAATAAATGAACTGGGTAGTAGTCCACTCCGCCTCAGATGACACAAACGGGTGCGTAAAAGTTTTGTAGGCAAATTACTTTGCTTGTATCCAGTATTTTTTCCAGTGGCTGCTGTATCTGATGGAACAAATGATGGTCATGCGATTGAGACGAGACACTTGCCACTGCGCTCCCGTCTGCTTCAATCGCCGACCAACCATGTTCTTACACGTCCCTTCCACCTGACCACTTCCTATCGCACGCCCCTCTGCCAACCGCTCGCGATAGCACAATCGCTCACGATTGCCCTCCAAATATCCACGCAATAACCGAAGATTCTCCCACTGCTCCCTATTCCACTTCTCCTTCTCTCGCTCCGCTCGTTGCAAACGAGGCTCCACCCCCTCAAACCCACCCGACAATAATTCTATCGTCGCTTCCTCATACCACTGCTTCTGTACCTCTGTGCCCTTGCCATACAACACCTTGCTCGTGTCGCTCAAATGCTCCAACGCGTGATAAATGTCCAAGCACTCACACACAGAACCAAACACTTCTTGACTAATGTTCCATATCCACGGAGCACCATCGCCAAGAATAGAAATGTCACCCGTTGTGCCCAAATGCAATCGCCTACGCAACTCATTAACGCGGGCTTGAAACGCCTCTCTATCTTCAATCGCCGCCGATGCCACACGAGCAGTATGACGCGGCAAGTCCCGTGTACCCCACTCTTCCGGCAAAGCAGCATCACCCAATTCGCGTTTGGAATTAAGAACAATTTTAACTTCCTTGTAACCCTCCGTTGTATTCACGCAAGTTCCGTCCATCGTCACCTCTATATTGCCGGGTGACTCGATGAAATCTTCTTGTATCTCTGTGGCTGCCGCTTGTTGCCACGCCTCCATCTTCACCGATTCTCGCTGACAAAGCTCGCGAATGGTCATATGGGAGATTTTTAATCCACAATACTCGAGCATATCTTCTTCGCCTTCCTCAAAGGACTTTGCTCCGCCTGCTCGCACAACAAGACGACGCAGACCGACCGTGTACCTGTCCTCAAGTCCGAGTAGGGTGTCCACAACATGTTCGGGAAGATTGCAGGGGCGGCATTCTTCGTACCGTCTCGAAAGTGTTACAATTCCTTTGGCGGTAAAGACTTCTTTCGATCGGTAGCCGAGGTGCCGTTTTTTCGTTGAGCACATCGGACAGAGTCGTGTCTCATTTTTTTTTTCGATTTCGTCGATTTCGTCTTGGATGATGGTCTCGACGGATTGCCGGAGGAGTTCTTGTCCTTGTTTGATGGCGATGGCTTCGACGTAATTGATGACTTGTCCGTGGGGTGCGTTTTTGGCATTGGCTTTCATGTCATCATAGTAGGCGGCGCATTGTTCGAGCCAGTATTCTTTGGCGGTTTGCTCATTGCGTTCTTTGCGTGTGCGAGGCTTGCGTGCGGTCATGGGAAAATCCTTTCGGGTAAGAGGAAAAAAATGTTTCCCTATTTTACCTATGTTTCCCAATCGCGCAACTGGACTTTTACGCACCCGT
>CAZNVM010000144.1:0-5711 GCA_964576215.1 uncultured Planctomycetaceae bacterium | reverse complement strand
AGGGAGCGGGAGAGAAGAAAACACGTAGGGTGGGGGGGGCGCTCCCCCCGCCGCTAACGGGGGTTCACCGAAAAAATGAACACGCGAAGAACCCGCAAGTTTCGGCGGAGTACCGCCTACACTTGCGGCTCTTTGTTGTTTTTTCACGCAATCTCACGATTGCGGCTCTGTTCATCGCAAACTTGTCGACGGACTGCGCTATGTCTGGACAAAAAGCAACAAAAACGATAGTATGGGTGTCGTGCAGGCTCTTATCCACAGACGATCCGTTTACCGACGACACCCATGAAAAGTTACATTATCATTCCCGCCCGATTGGAATCGACGCGGTTGCCACGCAAAGTGTTGCTCGCCGAAACGGGCAAACCGCTCGTTCAATACGCTTACGAAGCGGCCCGAAAAAGCCGTTTGGCCGAAGGGGTTTGCATCGCCTGCGACCACCGGGAAATTTACGAAGCGGTCGAAAAATTCGGCGGACAAGCCAAAATGACCGATCCGAACGCTCAAAGCGGAACGGACCGAATCGCCGAAGTTGCCAAAACGCTCGACGGAATCGATATTTTCGTGAACGTGCAAGGGGACGAACCGGAAATGGACCCTGACGCAATCGACGCCGTGATTCAGGTGCTCGTCGATCATCCCGACGCCGTGATGTCAACCGCGTGTGTTCCGATTCGGGACAGAGAAGCGCTGGAAAACCCGGCCTGCGTCAAAGTCGTGTTCGATCAGAGCGGAAAAGCACTTTATTTCAGCCGTAGCGTGATTCCGCATCCGCGAACTTGGAACGATTCGCTCCTTCAAGCCGAGCCGCCGCTCTTTTACTTGCACCTCGGTTTGTACGCTTATCGCAAGGATTTTCTGCTAAAATATCCTTCCCTTCCGCCCTGTTCGCTGGAAAAAACGGAATCGCTGGAACAGCTTCGGGTTCTCTACGCCGGATTTCCGATCCGGATGACCGTCGTGAAAAACGCCTCTTGCGGAATCGACACGCCGGAAGATTACCGGAAATTCGTCGAACGGTGTCGTTAATAGAGTCCGTTATTTGCTACCGGGAAGCGTGATCGGTGCCCAGTCGCCGGTGCAATCGGCTCCCTTGGCGGCTTGCTGTAACCATTTTTGGCGGTCTTTGAGCATCGGAGCGAAGAACCCGCCGATAACGCTTCTCGCTTGGAATCCCACTCGTATTGCCGTATCGGAAAAATACCAGTCGGAAAGTGGAATCCGGTTCTCCGTCTCATTGACGTAGGCAAACACCGGTTGCAAAAGGGCGTCAAAGTCGTTACGGTTTTCGCACATTGTCGCCGTCCAGATAATCCAGTCGTTCTTCGTATAAAGCGAGCGATTATCCAGCGGCAGACCGTACTTTTGCATCTTCGTTTTGTAGTACGCAAGTTCTTTACGCATCACCTCTTTCGGGAAGAGGTTCAATTCGAGAATCCCGTCCCACATCAGGTTGTACTTCATGCTCCAACTGCCAGGTTTGTCGAACGCCAGCCGGAAATGATCGCCGTCGTCTGCTTCCTTGATCCACCGCTGGACAAACTCTTCGGCGGCACGGCGGTATTTTTGGGCAACCTCCTTCTCGCCGAGCTTTTCCGCAAGCTGGGCGTAAGCCCCGATGGCGACAATCGCTTTGGCCGACAGGTTTACGTTATGGGCCAGATGCCCGGCGAAGTCGTCGGTACAAAGCTGGTTTTCCGGGTCGAACCCCTTTTCGAGCAGGTAATCGGCCCATTTTGTAAGCGTCCCCCAGTGAAGTTTCGCAAAATCCGGCTTCTGTTCTGCAACGGCAAGCGCGGCGGTCAAAATAATCATGTTCGCGGATTCTTCGACCGGCATTTGGTTTTCTTCGGACCGCTCGCCGCCACCATAGGTTTGGCCGGTTGCGTGCGGATAAGTTCCCACGTCGTGCGGAGCGAACGGAAATTTCCATTTTTCAGTCTCCGAGTAGGCGAAAATCGGCTTGAGCGTTGCTTTGACCAGAGCGGGCGAATAATAAAGCAGCATCGGCATGCACGGATACATCACGTCAACGGTCCCGATGGAGCCGTTGCTGAAATTTTCCTTCGAAAACATCAGCGGCATCCCATTGGCGTCGGCGACAATCTTGTTTGCACCGAGCACTTGGCGGTAGGCGAGAGCACAGAGCCGAGCATAGTCTTCGCCGCCGATTGCGGTTAGGTCGGAAAAGAACTGTTTGTCAAATTTCAAGCAACGCCCATTCAAATTACCCAGTTTTCCGACGAGCGAAAGGATCGCGTCCTGCCTGGCCTCGACGAGCATCAACTCGGCGGGCTTGTCGCTCCGTTTCCACCAGGACCGCAAGTCGTCGCCGAAATATCGGACACTGTAAAGATCGTCGTAAGCGAGCACCACGCCGACAACTCCACCGGCAAACGGTTTTTCCGCAGTCCAGGCGAACCCGACCGACAGGTCGTTGGCTGGAAGAGGTTCCGCAACCGACTTGTCAGGAATATGCCCATTTTCAACAAACGACTTGCGAAGCGTCGAACCCGATTGAACCGAAAAAGTGAGTTTCGGCCCCAAGTTCGCCGGAACATCCACTGCGTGTATCGCCGAAACAAGTAAATGTCCCCAGTCGATGCGGACATCGTCCCCTCGCTTGTCGAGGATCGGCTGCTCGATGGTGCCAAGTTTGATACTGGTCGTGTTGGGCACCGCGAGTTTGCTCCATTCGACCACCTGGTCCGGTTGATGGACGGCAATTTCGGCACCGGCGTCAAAATAGAGTGCCATGTTTCTCGGACCTCCGATAGAAACGACGTGACAGAGAATGTACGTTGCCGGTCGGGACAGCAAATCGAGGTCATCCGGCAGAATCGGCGTAAGAAATTCGAGTTTTACGGTCGCATCATCACACTCGAATTCATAAACCGTTCGGGTTGGTGTCACCATCACGCTTTTCTGTTCCATCGCCGGAACGTCGGCGGGTTCGGCTCCCATGAGGCGGTAGGTTTTGTCGTCGATGCGGATCATCGCGTGGAGCGGATGCTTTGCGTTACTCCAGTGGACGGTTTCGGCGTCGGTCAGTTTGTCGGCGGGAGACCAGATGCTGAAGTACGGGTCATGCACCACCAGCGGCACCGATGCAGGCCGGAACTCCGACGCGAAAACAAAAGCGGAGCAGAAAAAAACAAGCAAAAAAGAGAGTAGTCGGGCCATGGAAGTGTGAAGAAGGTAAAGAATGAAAAAGTATCATGCAACGCTTGTAGAACAACAGCCGGGAGCGCAACGAAGCAACCGGAACCGCCCACGTTCGATCCGGTCGCTCCCGTCCGTCATCTGTAGAATTTCGGTTTGGCCAGGTATTACTGTCCAAGAACCCAATGAATGAATCCTTTCAGCTTGACACCATTATCGGCGGCGTACTGCGACACGGTTTTGGACGGATCCTTGACGAACGGCTGGTCAAGCAAACAACTTTCGGCGACGAACGTTTTCATACGCCCTTCGACGATCTTTTCGAGAATGTTCGCCGGTTTGCCAGCATTATTTTGAGCGACTTCTTCGACGACAATTGCCCGCTCTTTTTCGAGCATCGCCTGGTCGAGATCGTCCTTGCAGAAAACCTTCGGCCGCATCGAAGCGACGTGCATACAAACGTCGCGTGCAATGTCCGGCTTGCTCCCTTCGTATTCGACCAAAACGCCGACAGCGTTGTTGTGGTGAACGTAAGTTCCGCAAGAAGCCGCCACCCGGACCATCCGGTTTAGCTTAAACACTTCGCGGATTTTGTTGACCAAGTCGTCATATTCTTCCCGAATGGTCGCCGACTTGCCGGGAAACGGTTGGTCCAAAAGTTCGTCTGCCGTCTTGGCACCGGGTCCCTCGGCCAATTGGCGTGCCAAAGCGTTCACCAGTGCGATGAACTCGTCCGTGTTGGCCACCGGAGCACTTTCGCAAAGGAGTTCCACCATTGCGGAAGCACCCGATTTCGGATCGGTGTAAACCGCAATGCGACCAGCCTCGGTTTCCCGGTCGGTTCGCCCGGCCATCGTTTTCTTGCCCGCTTTACGGAGCAATTCAATCGCCAGCTCTTCATTTCCGTTTGCTTCCTGTAAAGCTCTTTTGCACTCCATCATCGGAAGACCGGTCTTGTCCCGAAACGCTTTGACTGTTGCTGCTGTAATTTCCATAGTATTTTTTAGGTTAGGTTTGAATAGTTAATTGTTAAATTGATGATTTGAGTTTGGGTGTAGCCGCGATTTTAGGTAACGTCTGTATCGCTGATAACAACGGTTGGTCATCGGAAATAAAATCGAGGATTTCGAACAATTCCCGCCTCGCGTCAGGGTGCCGGATTATTTCCTTGCTTGAAGCCATTGGCGCATCTCCGCCCCAACGATTTCATGCGGAATACCAATTCCCGCTTTGCTTTCACGAATCCTTTCGTCAAGTTCTTCCTCTTCCTCCGGTGTCAACTCGTAAACGTATTCCTCCTCGAATTCGTCCCGTATTAACTCGCGGTCAATCAATTCCATCGTTGCCATGATTTCCTCCGGTTTAAGGCGTTACTCGCTTTTTTGATCGGAATTTCGTTCAAACAGTTTCCGGTTTTCTTCTTTACGCAGTTTTTCGATCAATTGATCGGGAAGCTGTTTTATTGTAACGGTAAGTGTTGCTATCCCACGAACAATAACAACAAGGCAAAAAACAATTGCAAGTATTCCTAAAAACAGTCCTTCCATTTTTCACCTCATTCTTCCTCACGCCAGCCATCCCGGATGGAACAAACGCGAGCAATATCATCTTCAAACTCGTAGATCATGACAAAATTTCCAACGGAAAATCTTCTCCGATTTTCATGTCCCGGTAATTGTTCGCCAAAGTACCGGATTTTCACGTATGATCCGAAGGATTTTCCAAATCTCCTTCTTGAGTCGTCGACTGTACTGCGACGAACCATTCCGACGAGTGTAAAACCTCAGTATTTCGTCCAATTGCATTTCGGCGTTGAAAGTCCACTCAATCTTCGTCATCGGGATACATTGCGTCAAATTTTTTCATAACATCCTCATGCGAAATCGTCTGTCCTGTGGCGATTTGCCGTTGTCCGATTTCGAAGTCCTTCAACTGCTCCGCCGTAAGCGGTTTCGGCTTGTAATACTTGTCCGTCAGCGTCAAAAAGACATCCAGCACACCGGGATCATCAATACCCGCGATCCGTTGTGGATTGTGTCACGCATCAGATTGGTGTCCATCAAATCCATCGTTGCCATGATCTATCTCCTTTATTTTTCTTCACCACGTCTGCTGTCCCGGATTTCGGCGATTTCTATAACATAGTTGGTGATTCTATAAAAAACGGCGTAATACTCAACCACATGCCGTCGGTAATTCTTCTCGCCATTGGTCACTTCCCCCACTTCCGGCCACGGGTGCATTCCCATTCCGTGGCAGATTCTGCGTTTTTGTATTCCTTTGAAAATAAACAACTTACATCAAACGACTTGCTTTTTTACTGTAACATTATACCGCTATTCATATTTCCAAATGAAAAACGCCCTAATTTGCCCAGATTCACAAATCGTTTTAACCTAGTATTTCAGGGACTTGAACAAAACAGTTTGGAACAGATAATATCGTACACTGCCACGGAATGGGATTGCACCCGATGTTACCAGACTTGTAACCAAGCCGGTGGAACATGGTGAGGGCATTTTCAAGTAATAGCTCCGGAGCATCCCACT
>CAZNVM010000143.1:0-1821 GCA_964576215.1 uncultured Planctomycetaceae bacterium | reverse complement strand
CTGCACAAACACCGACTTAAACGCGCTATCGGACAGGGTGTGATTAATTACCTCCCTCAGCAGTTTTTTTGCCTTTTCGGGTGAGGCCTCCTGTTCGATTTTTAACATTATCTTTTTTATGAAAAAATTCTGTATGCGCGTAATAACCGGTTTGTCGGGTCCGTATATCCTGTCGCCAAAAACCGTGCGAAGCCCTTGCCCCAGATGGCTGGCGGCGTTGTCAACAACATCGGAGTTTCGTCCCTTTACATAAATATATATTAACCGGAAAAAGGGCGGATATTTGAACAGCCGCCGCTCCTCAATCTGCACATCATACATTTCGCGGAAATTATGCTGTTGCACTTGACCAATAAGCGGATGCGACGGGTCGGCAGTTTGAAGGACTACTATGCCCTGATTGTTTTTCCGTCCGGCGCGCCCGCTCACCTGCGCCATCAGCTGAAAAGCACGTTCGTGCGAACGAAAATCGGGATAATTCAACAGCGAATCGGCATCCAAAATCCCTACAACACGAACACGCTCAAAATCAAGCCCTTTTGAAATCATTTGGGTGCCGACCAACACTTCGGTCTTTCCATTTTCAAAATCCGAAATAATCTTCTCATAGCTTTTTCGCGAACGTGCCGTATCCAAATCCAAACGGGCGATTCGTATATCGGGAAAGAGTTCCGCAACCTCTTCTTCAATCTTTTCCGTGCCAAAACCCTTCGCTTCCAACGACGGATTGCCGCAAGCCGGGCATGTAACAGGCACCGGAATCGTGTAACCGCAATAGTGACAAATCAGTTGGTTCGCGTTTTTGTGATGGGTCAGGCTCACATCGCAATTTTTGCATTTCGGCACGCAGGCGCACTGCCGGCACTCCATGTAGGGGGCAAAGCCACGCCGGTTTTGAAAAAGGATAACCTGTTCCTTCCGTTCAAAAGCGCTTTTCATCTGTTGCAACAGGAGCGGGGTGAAGTGCAGTTGCATTTCTTTCTTGCGTTTGGCCTCTTTGGTGTCGGCAACCAAAATATCGGGCATTCGGATATTTTCAAAACGGGTAAAGAGTTCGACCAAGCCATATTTTCCGTTCAACGCATTATAATAACTCTCGATGGAAGGCGTTGCCGAACCCAACAGCACCTTTGCTCCGGTCATGGTAGCCAGTACGATAGCCGCATTCCGCGCATGGTAACGCGGGGCCGGGTCGAACTGTTTATAGGTATTTTCATGCTCCTCGTCCACAATAACCAATCCCAATTCGCGAAAGGGAAGAAAAACAGACGAACGCACGCCGAGAATAATGCGATACCCCTTGTCGAACAGCAAGTTATTCCATATCTCCACCCGTTCGGCGTCCGAAAAACGGGAGTGATAGACGCCCAGCATGTTGCCGAAGACCCGTTTCAGCCGGTTGGTCAGTTGAGCGGTAAGCGCTATTTCGGGCAACAGAAAAAGCACCTGTTTGCCCGATTTCAACGCCTCCTGAATGAGGTGAATGTACAATTCGGTCTTCCCGCTCGACGTAACTCCATGCAACAGCACCGTCTGTTTTTCCCTGAACAGTCGCATGATTTCGCGATACGCCTGTTGCTGCTCTTCCGAGAGCGGATGGTTGGTTTGCGTCGCCCCTTGCAAAAGGGAGAGCCGTCCCACCTCCTTGGTATAGATTTCCAACACGCCTTTTTCCTTCAACGCATTGAATATCTGTGCCGAAGAACCGCTTTTCTCCAACAACTCCTTTTTTGAAATTTCCTGCCAACTGTTTTTGACAAAAAAATGGGATTGCTGAAGGTAAAACATCAGCAAATCCAACTGTTTTTTCGACCGCGCCAA
>CAZNVM010000142.1:0-47304 GCA_964576215.1 uncultured Planctomycetaceae bacterium | reverse complement strand
TATCGAAATAGTACATCTGGAAATATCTGTCAAATTTGAACCTCACTTTCTCGGCCACAAAAACAGTTGTAAGTATTTGATACAAAAGCAGTTAGCTTCATTTTACTAAAAAACCACCCACAGATTTTGGTGAGGAGGCGTGAAAATGAAGCTCTTTGCAGGAAGGTTGCCGCATTGCAACTCCTTGCCGAACTGGTGTTTTCCGGTGTTACGGAGGAAGAGTGTCGTTACGTTTCCTTTTTCCGAACCCCTTTCCTGGAAATGGTTTATCGCTGTTTGGGAGAGGAGGAAATCCGGCGTCTGGTGGAAGATCGTCTCGACCTTGTGCGACGCATCAAAGAACACGTCGGCGACAAATCCGTGACACCAACAAGTATCGCCGGTCTCCCGTTTGAATCGAAATCGGACCGGCGATCTTTCCTCGAGGCGATCACGGACACAGGAAATCGGTAATCGGAAAATCCGTTTATTAACTTTGTAATCAACAATTTTTCACAGGAGAAACATTATGGCAGACAAAATGCGTTGGCGTTACGGCGAGACCAATCCGGTCGTCGGGCTTGTTCCGAACACGGTTGCGGTCGAAATCGGCGACCTTGTTTTTTACGACTCGGATAGTGTCAAACCGGCTTCCAGTCAGCCGAACCAAACGACGAAGGCGTTGAATCAATCGGCGTTCGCCGGGAAATTTCTCGGTGTTGCGATGCAGGCGAGTCCGTTGGGCGAGGCGACTTCGATCCGGGTGGCAACGACCGGGGTGTTCGAGTTTGACACCGCTCCCAAAACCTTCAATCTCGGTGACTATATCGGGGTTGAGGAGTTGCCGGGACGGGTCGGTTTGTACAATCAACAGGTCGATACGGCGGCGGCAGGCGGAGCGTTCGGACGGGTCGTCCGACGTGAACCGGTGGCGTCAAACACGATTCTCGTCAATATCAAGTCGAAAATCACGGAAGGCGGCATCAGCTAATTGTGACACCTTTCACATCATCTTTCACCATTTCAATTGACAAGGAGAACAACAGTGAGTACAATCAAATACAGGGAATTACGAAAGCGTTTCGAATCGGACGGTGCGGAAAAAACGATCCGGCATCTGAGCGAGGCACTCTCGAAAAAGGAGTTGCGAGGCGAGGATTTCAGTATCCGCGAGCTTGCCGAGGCGTTGATACCAGGCGGCCACCATTGGATTCGGGAACTTGATCCCCGGTCGGGAAGTGGCACCGTTTTGCTGGAAGGTGAGGGGATCGACCCGACGGCGTTCCTTGGTGTCACAAGTCAGATCATTTACAACAAGATTCTCGAGTCGTACAATCGGGAGGCGTTTGCTCTGTCCAAACTGGTCGAAACGATCTCAACGCGGCTTGACGGCGAAAAGATTCCCGGCACGACCGGAATTGCTGATACCGCACGTTCGATCCATCCCGGGATGCCGTACCCGAACGTCGGATTTTCCGAGGATTACGTGGAGACGCCGAACACGAGAAAGCACGGTTTGATCGTTCCGGTAACGAAAGAGGCGATTTTCTTCGACCGGACGCACCTCATTTTGAGTCGTGCCGCCGAGGTCGGTGAAGTGCTTGCCATCAACAAGGAAAAGCGGATTCTCGACGTCGTGCTTGGTATCACCAATACCTTCAAATGGAAAGGGAACGCCTACAACACCTATTGCACCGGGACGAACGATCCTTACATCAATGCGGTGGCGTCAAACCCACTCGTCGGTTGGGAAAGCCTGGAAAAAGCGGAGAATCTCTTCGCCAACATGCTTGATCCCATGACGAAAGACCCGATTTTGGTGGAGCCGGACGCCGTGCTTGTGATGCCGCAAAAGCGTGGTATCGCGCACCGCTTGTTCCATGCGTCGGAAGTATCCTATTCCGCTTCCGGCGAAACGACCATGTCGGCGATTCCGAATCCGTATACCCGTTACAAGGTCGTGGCAAGCCGGTTGGCTTACCGGCGTCTTCTCGATAGTGGCGTCACAGCGACCAATGCGGCGGGATACTGGTTTCTCGGCAACTTCCAAAAGGCGTTTGCCTACATGGAGAACTGGCCGATTACCGTTACGCAATCACCGCTCGGCAGCGAAGCGGATTTCACGCAGGACATCGTGGTCCGGTTCAAAGCCAGCGAACGCGGCACACCGGCGGTCATCAATCCGCGATACGTTGTGAAGTGTACCGCTTAGTTTAATGAGAAATGTGAAATGAGAAATGAGAAACGACTTTTCGATTTCCACTTCCTTTTCACATTTCTCATTCCCTATTTCTCATTTCTCATTTTTATATGACTGACTCATTAGACCAACTACAAACCATTCGTTCGCAAACACTTGCGAGAATTGCCGAGATCACCGCCGAGCCGAAACCGTCGTATGATATCGACGGACAGTCGGTTTCCTGGAACGATTATTTGAAGACGCTTCGGGAAACGGTTTCGTGGTGTGACCGGATGATCAATGCCGAAAATCCCGGTTGCGCAATTTCGCAAGGATTCGTCAGATGACAGATGACAGACGGCAGACAACAGAATTTTGACACATAAATTGCAATGTTTAACGACAATACGCTCGAAATTGCGGACGGCGTCGAAGACGTCGTCCTTCATCGGCCCGGCTCGGATCGATACGATGGTATCACCGGTGCGCTTGCCCGAAGGACGAAGGAGCAGGATAAACGTCGCGAAAACCGATTGATACCCTACCATTGGACGACGTGGCACCTTCCGCAAGCCGAGGTCAACACCGGAGATGAAATCCTCGACGCGAAAGCGAACCGCTGGATCGTTACGAAAATCGAATACACCGAATTGACCGGAACGGTGCGGTGCGTTTCCTATCGATTTGACGCCACGTTCGGACTGGACGAGTACGTCGACCTGTTCCGCAAACGGGGCGAACCGGCAAAATCCGGCACGCTCGAATACCGTTGGTTTCTCGTCCGCTCGGGGATTCCGGCAAAATTTTCCGAAACGATAATTTCGGACGGCGTCGAGTCACGGCGGATTGCGGTTCGGACGCCGGTTGATTTTCGTACCGGTGATCAACTCCGGTTTCCTGATGGTGCCTATTGGCGAATCGAAGGCGTAATGACACCATACGACAATCGATTTTGGACCGAGCTAAAAGTTGTCAATGAAGTCGGCAGTCGGCAGACAGCAGACGGCAGGTAGCAGAGTTCCTGCAAACTGCCGTCTTCTGTCTGCCGTCTTTACTTATCACTTATCCCCTGAATCCATGTCATTTGAAGAACTCCTGTTGAACTATTGGGCGTCACACGCTTCGCTTTATGATATTGTACCATATTCAAGCGTTTTTGCCGGGGCTGAGGCCGACGCGGACATGCCGTTTGTCAAGGTTTTTCAGGACGAAAGCAAAGCGTCCTGGCCAACGACCGGACCGTTTCCCCCAGCCGTGTTTACGTGCAGACTCGAACTGCATCACTGTTGCTATGACGCCGCAACGGAACTGCTTGAACAGCTCATCTGCGGCTTGAACGGAGTTCGAATCCCAATGGAAGCAGGCGGAATGCTCATTTTTCGTTACACCTCGAGACACCACAAACGCCAAGGCGAAATGCACTGGACATTGACAGCGGTGTTCCGTTGTATGGTGGGGTAAGGAGGCAGACGGCAGACAGCAGACGGCAGAATCCTGCAATCTGACATCTATTCCGTAATTCGTAATTCGTAATTGACTCGTAATTCAAATGAAGATTCAAGAGATTGGCGGTTCGCCGAAAGAGTTGTATGATCGGAACGGATTTTCCGCCGAACGGGTGTTCCTCGTTCCCTGGGAAAAACGTCAGGAGTTCACCGAGTTGGTTCTCGCTTCGCCGGAGGTGTTGACCTATCCGGGTCAGGCCCAAACGGCGGCGGTCCGGTTGAAGATGGAGCCGCTTGAGCCGGACGCGATTGAGTTGAATTCCGTTCAAAATATCGCAACGGACCTTCCAGGTTACGGCGGTTCGTTTTTGAAATCGACCGTTTACTATGAATCGGTCAGCGACAACGACCGCGACGATCTTCCGGTGACGCCATCGGGGAGTTGGATCACGTACCGCATGGAAATTGGGGCGACCGAGGAACTCCTTTTGCTGACCGGTTGGAAGTGGTCGGACTTGCCGGGCCAGGCGTTGCCAAGTGATTTCAGTGGCGTCAAAAGAATTCCGTACACGGAGCATCATGTCACCTGGAACCAGGTCGTCGGTCCGCCCTGGACGGCGATTTTGCAATTGCAGGGCAAGGTGAATCAAGTCGCGTTTCTCGGCTGCGAACCGGGAACGCTGTTGTTTGACGGGGCCGTCGCATACAAGTTGTACCGAAAGAATGACACCATAAATGACACGCCTTCCTCGTTTACCTGGCAAATCCGTTACGTTTTTCGGGAACGGTCGATCAAATCGGGCGGACAGGTGTACGGCTGGAACCATTTTTACCGCCCTTCGCCGCCGGGCTGGGTCGAACTCGTAAACGGCTCGCAAAAATTCTACGACTCCGGCGATTTTAACGAACTGTTCGTGCCGGAAGGGAACGGCAACTGAGGTTTTTCCAAAAAAAACGGCCACGCCGTCTAATCCCAATCCTCATAAAGGAGTGCGATTTCCGCGATGGACAGCGGCTTGGGCACGATGTCAAACCAGTCGTCCTCTTCTTCAAAGAGTCCCGTCGTTTTCAAAAAAGAATCCGTACGAAAACGGTCGAATACCGGTTGCGGTTCTGCGACTGGTTGCGGAAAGTGGAAACCGCCTGGTAGCAAATTGATGTCCGTTAAAGTTCCGTTGACGAAAAGATTCGTCGCAACCGAATTTGGTATCATGACGATTCGTGGACCGGAGAAGTAAAGAATATTATTGGTCTCCGTTCCATGACGCCCCGGCTCTTGAGCACCTTCATAATGAATCGTCAAAGTCTCATTGCTACGGGATGTTTCCAACCAGCGAATACCGGAACAGCCGTAAAACTCGTGTCGAAACGTTCCGGAAGCATTTGTTGAAACGATTTGTCCGGGTAGCACATACAATTCGTGTTCCTGCCCTCCCCGGAGATGGATCCCGTCGGGGGAACCGAGGTCGCCATCACCGTAAACCTTCGCTTCGGTAAATCCCCAAGTGCAATAAACGTCGTTTCGGTCGCTTGTCGAATTGTATTCCGTTCTGCGAATCAACCATTGGTCGAGGTCAAGAACATTATTGTACGTGTTGACAATATAAGCGGTATCACGACCGCCGTAGAGGGAGGAAACGTCGACCCGGGCGAAATCCAATACGGTGATGTTGAACCCGGTGTCGCCGCCGCCGACAAAAACAGCCTTGCCGCTCTCGAAATAAACGGAGTCGTCGTAAATCGTATCAAAAATCAATGCCTGATCACGACCGCCGTTGCCGTAAACCTCGAAGAAATTTCCTTTGACGGTGTACGTTTTGTTCGTCGAAGTCGTCAATTCGGCGACTCCGTTTTCGAAAACGAACAAGTCGTCCCCCGCCGTTCCGTACAAGCGAATCGCGGTTGAGGGGCTGCTCACCACGTACTTGTATTGCACAAAGTCGTCGATATTGATACCATCGTCCTCGGGAATCGCCGGATTTTCCAAATCCAGTTCAAACACTTCCACACCGGACACGATGATTTCCAACAGGTGGTTCGGCGCGACATTGCGGAACTGAAAACCCCCGTAATCGGCAAAACGAATCGGCAATTCGACACCGTTATACAAAAGGATATTGTTCCGGTAATCAATCGAAACAACGTCGTCTCGATTCGGGTCCAATTCGAGGCTGGGAATTCCGGTTTCCTTGTCGAAAACAAACGGGGAATAAACCATGCTCAGCGATTCCAGTACGACATTTCCCCGAATCAGCAGGACGTAGGTTTCTCCCTGCTCCACTTCCCAGTTGAGCCAACCGTGTTCCAGAAACTCGACCACTTCCGTGAGCGGTTGCCCGGCATGGTTGGTTTTGTAAAGCTGCATTGTCAACTCGCCTAGACCACCCTGGGCAAGAACCGCGTCCCAAACGACCGTTTCCGATTTTGTCGGCGTGAACGAGTAAAGCCGACGGCGGCCGTCGGTCAGATCCAAATCTTCAACCGACCAGCTTTTCGCCGTTCCCAGTTCCGTCGGGGTGTCATCGTCCAAAATGGTGCCCGTTGCCGTGGTGTTACCGCACACAGCCCCGGTGATCCCGATGATGTTGAGCGTAAAATAGAGGTTTTCGCCAGGTTCGTAATCGCCGGGAACTTCGACGCGAACCGTCTGAACCGTTTGACTGCCGATGAAATGGAGTATCCCGGTTCTGTCGCCGAAATAATGCGTTCCGAGAACGGCGGTACCATCGACAAGCTCGTATTCGACGTAAACCTCGTCGCGGGAAATGTCTGAAAGAACAAACTGGAAGACCATTTCGGTCGTTCCCTCATCCCCTTCTTCGATTTGAACGTCGGAGACGGTCAACGTTTCCAACGTTTGCTGCCGCACACTGACGTAAGACCGGGCGATTTCGCTAGTGTTGACGCCGTCGGAAACGACGAAGCTGATGACCCGGTCGCTCAGGTCCGCTTTTTCAGACGCATTGCCGTATTCCAGCGTTTTCAAAACGGCCAAATAATCTCCGACGGAAGCGTCGCCGAAAATCAACATCTTGCCGGTCCCGGCATCGTAAGTCGATTTCAAACCGGTTCGAGAAGTCTCGACGAAAAGAAATTCGTTCAATCCATTGGGACGGCTTTCCAGCGTAATCTCTGCCCAGGCCAGGAAACGACTATCCTCGTCCGTCAGCGTTGCCGCAGAAGAAACGAGCAAACAAGGGGAACCGTTTTCAAAAAACTGCGTGTGGTGGTCGATTCCCGCCTCGTCGGGGCCGTTGAGATCGAGAACCGGCGGTTGGGTGCTGATGTCCTGCACGGTGAAATCGATCTTGACGTTTTGGCCCTGAATCACGACCTGTTTGACAATTGTGCCGGAAAAATCGGGACCGGTTACGGTAACGGTGTAAAGTCCGTTGTCGAGAAAGACCTGATAACCGCCCGCTTGATACGGGTTGAATTGGAACGTTTCCGATTCCGAATTGTTCGGAATCACGGTAACGGTCGCACTGGAAATTCCTTCGCCCGCTTCGTAATAACCGGAACGATTGAGATCGTTGTAGACAACGCCAAGCAGATACGCTCCGCTCCCGGTCAGCGAGGAGCTCGGAGCGGCAAAATCGATGGTCGTAACCCATTCCCCGATTTCCGTCAACGGGTTCGTTTCGCGGATCATCGAGATTCCGACTTCCGTAAAGGCGGAACTCATGATGTTGTCGCGATGGGAATGCGAAGGAACTCCCCAATCGAGCGCAAAAGCGGCGTGGGTGAAGGAGGCCGCCGAGAATCCGTTTCTGGCAGGCCGTCCGTAGGCGTAAACATTTTCAGACGCACAAACGATTGCCTCCCCTTCAGACCCACCGGGCTTGAGCGAAGGGTCGTAACCGGCGTCGAGGATTCGGTCGTAGAGCGACGGCTCGCCGGGAAGCTGATGCGATTGTTTCCCCGCCTGGATCATTTGTAGCGAATGGTTCGTTGCGGCGACGTAAAGGTTTAGATTCCACGCCAAAGGAGCGGCCGGAGTCAGCGAGGCCCACTCGCTGATGAGGTTTTGAGCGGTCGGATAGGGATAAATCGAGAGTGCTTTCGATACTTCGGAATCCCACGCCTGGAGAGGGGAAAAACTTTTGATAAGGCGGTCGAGTTCCCCCTGCGGATCAATTCGCATCCGGTTGATGAGTTCGAGCATTTCCTGCTCTTCCGGCGTAGGACCGGAAATGGCATACTGGGCAAGTTGCGCCACCGATTCCGGGACGCTCACCAACGGATTGGTAGCAAGCACCTCCCGGGCTTCAAGAGTTTCAAGATGTAATGTTCGATATTTTCTGACCATGGGGAGAGGGGGAAACGGGCGACGCAAAGTCGCCGACAAATTGCCGTTGAGCCGACATGATCCATCACCCAATTCGAGCAAACGCAAAAATCCCTTAGTCTGTTAGTTCTATTTTACTCTAAAAGGGTTCCCGAAAAAAGTCAAAAATGGAAAAAAACGAACAAATTTCCTAGTAAACCGCTCCACGTTTGTAATCGGAACCACGCACGGAGCGGGCGATTTTAACGATTGTGTCGGTTTTGCTATCCGTGAACCCAATCAGAGCCGCGTACAATCAGAGCCGCGTACAATCAGAGCCGCGCACGCAGTAAGCGGTTTTCACGTTACCTTCTGAACGGACAGAATCTGTCTCTAGCGAAAGTCCAAAAATAAGGTAGAATGGAGGGACGTTTGTTTTTTCCAGGAAGAACCGATATTTCGTTATGCGCATTACGGAAGGAAATCCGCCCACTGTCCCTTGTTTTCCCGGCTCACCGCTTCAACGGTCCGGCGTGTTTGATCGCCCTCCGGCGATGAAGTTTACGCATCCGCTTCCGTACGGGGCGATTTTGCAGGAAACCGGCGTCCAATTCGTCGTCGTCAGCCGCAACGCAACGGCAATGCGGCTCCTGCTTTACGACCGCACGGAAGATACCGAACCGAGTGAAATCATTCATTTCAAGCCCGAAGAAAATCGTTGGGGAGACGTTTGGAGCATTTTCGTGCCCGGTGTCAGTGCGAAACAGCTTTACCATTTGCAAGCGAGCGGTCCGTTCGAACCGCAGCAGGGACACCGTTTCAACGGACACGCCCGATTGATTGATCCGTATGCCAAAGCACTCACCGGAAGTTTTCAACCCTCTTCCGACGGCATCATTCGTCCGCCGAAGTGCGTCGTGATCGACGACGACGATTTCGATTGGCGCGACGACCGGCATATCCGCCGTGATCTTTCCGAAACGGTCATTTACGAATTGCACGTTCGCGGGTTCACGAATTCCCCAACCAGCGGCGTCAGGCATCCGGGAACGTATCTTGGCTTGATCGAAAAAATCCCGTATTTGCAGTCCCTCGGAATAACCGCCGTCGAACTTATGCCGGTCCATGAGTTTCTCGACACGGAAGTCAACGGCACGAAGCCGCTCATCCCGAATTACTGGGGCTACAATTCGCTGGCGTTTTTCTCTCCACACCGGGGATACGCTTATGGAACCGATCCCGGGGCGCAGGTCCGGGAATTCAAGGAAATGGTCCGTGCGTTCCACCAAGCCGGAATCGAAGTGATCCTCGACGTCGTGTTCAATCACACCTGCGAAGGAAACGAGTTAGGCCCGACGCTCAGCTTCAAAGGATTGGAAAACAGCGTTTACTACATGCTTGAAAACGGTTTTCATTACAAAAATTACACCGGTTGCGGTAATACGGTCAACGGAAACCATCCGATTGTTCGTGAATTGATCTTTAACTGTTTGCGACACTGGGTTCACAACTACCATATCGACGGTTTCCGGTTTGATTTGGCGTCGATTCTTTCCCGGGACCAGACGGGAAATCTCCTGGCAAATCCGCCGTTGATCGAAATCATTTCGGAAGACCCGCTTTTGTCCGACACGAAAATCATTGCCGAAGCGTGGGACGCCGCCGGAGCGTACCAGGTCGGATCGTTCGGATATGGTTCGAAACGCTGGGCGGAGTGGAACGGCAAGTACCGCGACGATGTACGGCGGTTTTGGCGCAGCGATCCGTACATGACCGGGGCGTTGGCGACCCGATTGGCCGGTTCAAGCGACTTGTACGCTCACAGTGGTCGGGATCCGTATTGCAGTATCAACTTTGTTACGTCTCACGACGGTTTCACGCTCAACGATCTTGTTTCGTACAATTACAAGCACAACGAGGAGAACGGCGAAGGGAACCGCGACGGGGACAACAGCAATTTCAGCAACAACTACGGAGTCGAAGGTCCGACGAAAAACGTGGAAATTGAGGCGGTCCGGCTTCGGCAGATTAAAAACATGCTGACGACGCTTCTGCTCAGTCAAGGGGTTCCGATGCTTGCCGCCGGGGACGAAATCCGGCGAACGCAGCGGGGCAACAATAATGCGTATTGTCAGGACAACGAAATTTCCTGGTTCGATTGGGATTTGGCGCAGAAAAACGACGATCTGCGACGGTTTGTGCAGACCTTGATCCATTTTCGACGCGAACAGACGATTGTTCGGCAAAAGCATTATCTGACCGGCCAACCGCGTCAGTCGGGCGAACTGCCGGACATCAGTTGGTTCGGACCGCTTGGTGGACACGTCAATTGGAACAACGGCTGGGAGCGTAGTCTGGTTTGTCTGTTGGCCGGGATTCCGAAATATCTTAGGCCGAACGGTTATCACATTTTGATTTTCGCTCACGCCGGACCGGAAGCACGAGAGTTTTATTTTCCCGCCGTCTGCCAAAATTTCCAGTGGCGTCAATTCATCAATACGGAAGCGGCGTTTCCGGAAGACATTTACCCGGAATACGATGGTCCGACTCCGAATTTACGGACACCGTTCAAGATGTGCCCTCACTCGCTCTGCGTTTACCTCGGCAGGTAGGCAACCGACGCCCCGGCGGTCGCGTCTGATCGATTACGTGAACCTCAACGAACCGCGCCCAATCAGAGCCGCGCACGCAGTAAGCGGTTTTCACGTTACCACCGGGGTCACCGCTTACTGCGTGCGCGGCTCTGATTGTATGGCTCTGATTGTGCGTTCCGCCAATTAGCGAAATTTTTCCGATTTTTCCCTTGATTTTTTTTCGGTTCCGATTAAAATAGAATTAACGGTGGTGTGTCCTCGAAGCGTTTTCGAGGGAAAAGAGCACCGCCAGCCCGAAAACAGAGACGCAATCGTGAGATTGCGCGAAAACCAACGCAATCTCACGATTGCGGCTCTGTGACGGACCGACCCACAACCCTTTTCTCCGACGACCGGAAGGAAGAAACACCAAGATGACAACCAAACGACTTCTGCTGGCAATCGCCGCAGCTTGCCTATTTTCCCCCCCCCCCCGATCTTAACAGCCGCCGAATACACCGTCGGCCCCGGTGGTTCTTACGCAAATCTTGAAGCTCTCCGCACGGCAACAGGAGTTCTCCAAAGTGGCGACACCATCATCTTGAACGGCGATGACAATTCGCTGACCCGTAGGTTTGGTGTTGCCTCACTTACCTTCAAAGGTTCGGGAGTCATCCGCCCTGCCGCTTCTAATTCCAACATTATGTACAGTTCAGGAAACATTACGTTGGACTCCAATTCACTAGAGTTCAGAAATTTTCAATGGAATGATGATGGCGGGGTGTTTTGCGGTAACAATGTTGTACTTTCGGGCGGAACAAACACGTTTACCAATAACTCGGCAAACGGCATGGGCGGGGCGATTGCAAGCAGCACCTATCTCACTCTTTCCGGCGGGACGAACACATTTACCGGCAATTCAGCGCGGTACGGTGGCGGGGCGATTGGAAGTTACCACGTTGTACTTTCGGGCGGAACAAACACGTTTACCAATAATTCGACAAACGGCCTAGGCGGGGCGATTTACACCGATGAAGGACAAGTCGTCCTCATGGCAACAAACGGCGATATTACATTCCGAGGAAACAGAGATAGAGTCGGCACCGCTAATGAAAAAGCCAATGCCATCCACGCGGAATTTGCTGGATACTACAATACAGTATTTAATGCTGGAGAAGGACAGAGCATTTACTTCTATGATCCGATTGTAATGGGTCAAAACTATGTACAAATCAACAATCGGGCAACGGACACCGGCAGAGTCGTGTTCGATGGTTCCGACTATACTCGAGACGTTGATCGTTACAGTCAAGTTCTAAACACCACCGTCGGTTACGGCGAACTACAGTTGAGAGGCAACGTTGTCTACGGTGCCGCTAACGACGTTGGTACTTTCACGCTTGGCCAATGGGCAACGCTTTTGACCGATGCCAGCACGAATAAAATTCAAGCGAACACGATCACGGTGAACGGTAACGTCGGAATCAACAGCGGCGGCGTACTGGAACTCGCGGCGGCACAGGGAGTTACGTTCAACGGCACGATGTACGTTGGCCTCGGTCTCGAAGATTTCACCTCTGGTATCATTTCCGTTCTCGGCAATCTCACGTTCGGCAACAAGGCCGCGCTCGATTTGTACTGGGGCGATTCGGTGACACCGCTGGACGGATGGAGTCAAGTGTACGATATGTCCGATTTGTTCCTCGCCACAGGCAAAACGAGCGGCTGGGGGAATTTCGATTTTAACATGTCCAGTTTCGAGGAGACCGGTTTTGAATGGACGTGGAACGGTAACGTGTTGACGCTTTCGTACCTCGGCGACGATCCCAGCACGACCCCGGAACCGGCAACGCTACTGGTGCTCGGCCTCGGCGCAATCGGCGCAGGTTTCGTTGCTCGACGGCGGAAGTAAAACCCGCACGTTAGCGGCGGGGCAAGCCTCGTCGATTGCGGTTTTTGAACCGCTTGGGGAGATTCAAATCCTAAAAAAATTTTAATTCAATCGTCGCGGCGGGAAAAACTTCCAGCGAAAAAAGAGGAAAATTTTCTCGAAAAAACCAAGCCGTACCCGCCGGGACAAAACCTTTCTCGGATTATAACGTATCTTTTTGTAAAGCCGATAATAGGTGTCCCAAATGATTCCGAACGACCGCCGGGCATCTTTATCAATCACCGGATAAAGATCGGCGGCGATCAGGAAATTCGTTTCGATTCGGTTCAATTGCTTTTCGATAAAACGGTCGTACTTTGTAAAAAAATCCTCGACTTGAAATTGAAATTCCTTCTCGGCGAACACGCCAACCGGGTCGGTATTCTTCCGTTTCGCCGCTTTGTCGCTACTTTCGTATTCGATCAAGTCGATCAACTGCTTTTCCGTGATTCCGGCCAATCGTAGCTCCGATTGCGGAATATAAAACCGATTTCGCTCCAGCAAGTCCTCCTTAATATCCCGAACGATGTTCGTCCACTGGATCGCGATGCCGCACGCTTTGGCCGCTTTGACGACCCTTTCCGAAAAAAGCGATTCTTTCGTTCCCCAAATCGCCAACGATGCGACGCCGACCGACGTTGCGACTTGATGACAATAATCGGCGGAGTCTTCGTATTCCGGGAACCGCGCCGCCTCAATGTCGTTTCTGACGCCAAGAATCACTTCGGAAAAGACCGGCTTGGGAATGTCAAACCGGTCGGCAATGAAACGGAGTGCCGGTAAAAGTTTAACGCCGGGAATGTCGGGAAACGCCGATTTCAATTCCTGAAGCGACGGAAACGGAAACCGGCCTCTGGCAGGTTGCGTCGTTTTCGTTTCGATAAACGCATCCATTGTCCAATCGAGTGCCGCCTGCCAACCGTCAAGCAACGCCTGTTTTTCCGTAACCGACATCGATTCGGGGGCGGAGTCAATCAGGTCGTCGGTGTAACGATTGAACGCATAAATCACCTTCATCGCTTGTCGCTTGGACACTTTGAGGAACCGAAAACTCGGATAAAACGAAGATCGGGAACGCCGTGTCAATTTGTAACACCATTTCAAACTCTGTCGCACTTCTCGCAGGAACTTTTCATGTTTCATTTTAAATTACTCAAAGTGTAAACGGATTGGTTATGAAGCCGGAAAAGGTGTTGAAATTTAAGGGCATAGGGCATAGGGCATTGGGCATAGGGCATAGGTGATAAAGCTTCCTCTAATTTCCGATTTCCGATTCCCGATGCCCTTAATTATCCTCCGCCGACCAGGGTGACGATTTCGAGGCAATCTCCTTCGGCGAGAACCGTTTCGGCATAAGTTCGGAAGGGGACGACCTCCTTGTTTCGCTCGACGGCAACGTATTTTCCGGCAAGTTCGAGTTGTTCAAGCAATTCGGCAAGCGTTGCTCCGTCGTGAACCGTTCGCTCTTTTCCGTTAATTCTTAATTTCATCGATAATGGTTTGCAGTGCGTCGCAAGAGGTCATTTGTAATACTGTTCAATAATTTTCCGGGTCGCTTCGAACATGTTTTCAAGTCTTTTTTGAACGATGGGGTCGGAAGAATGGTATTTTCTCCGTTCCAATTCCAATTGGACTAAAAAATGTTCACGGGATTTCAATCGTTCAAAATCGATTTTGGCTTTCGCCAGTCCCTGCGTGTTGCCAGACTTTTCATACTTTTCGATTCGGGCTTTGAGAATCATGCGAAGCGTGATTTGGTCGATCACCTCTTCCTGAATTCCCATCATGACGCTTTCCGCCGCAATGCGGACTTCGTCGTCCGGCACCAGAATCGGAATGGACGATTTCCAGCCCTGAACCAAAGGAAGACGTGCGATGAGCATGTTTCCTTCGCGAATCATCAGACGGCGAATCGGCGAACCGGGTAAATACGGTACAATAAACTCCCCCAGGGCGTTGGATTCACCGAGCAAAACCCCTCTATCGCTGTCCGGCTCCCTCTCAAATATCCCGTATTTGGCCGTAAAAATCCGCGGGGAATCGCTTGAGGCGGCTTGCGTTCTCGCTTGGATCAGCAAACGGGTCGGTTTTTCCTCCAGGTGCGGCAAAATCGCGATTTGCTCGGTGCGGCCACGGCGTCGCATTGTCAACGGATTGCGTATTCCCGCTTCCAGGGAACATTCGACGCGGCTTTGTTGGACCGAATCGACAAGGAGCACCGTCCAGGGAATCGGTCTCGTCGTTTCCACCTGGCCCGAGGAATTCCGGACGCGAATAAACGGTACGAAAACACGCCCCTTCCCGACGATGTTCGGCGTCACGTCCCGGGGAATCAACTCCCCGCCGCGAAGCCGCAGGACGACGTTGTTCGATTGAATCTGTTCCACAACGGCAATCGGGGAAAAAACGGCGAGGACCACCTGAAAAATCGCGTCGGCCAACTCGGAATCATTGTCGATTGTTCTGACGGCGTATCCGAACGCCGTTCCTGTACGAATATCCCATTCCCTGGCTTCCACACGAATGGAGTCCGCCGTCGATTCGATGCGGAGATACGTATGCTTGTCGAATTCCGATTCCAAAGAAGAGGGGGTCTCCTTGCGGAGAAACCGGTCTTCATCAAAAAGTTCTTCCGGGAAAGAGCCGGTTTCGAATGCCGGCGTCCAAAGTCCGCCGATCCAGTTGCGAAACGTTTCTTCGATTTGAGGACGGAGAAGCGGGATCAAATCCCCGACTTCCCGAACGTGAAAACGATGCAAGGTCTCCTGATCGGCGTCAAGATAAATCCCAAGGGAATACGGCGTCCATTCCCAGGGGGTTCCTTCGATTTCCGCCGCGAAAATCGAAGGTAAACTCAAAAGCAACCAGGAAAAAACGAGGAGAGTACGAATCATGAAAACGGGTTCTCCTCGCAGGACGAGGCGGCTAAATAAATACGATCAACCACATGGCACCTCTTTAGGGAGCGGTTTTCGAATAATTCTGCGATTCATCCAGGTCGGTGCCGAGATTGCGCAACACGACCGTTCCTCCGGCATCCATGAGAAGCACTTTGGCCGGCGACCGACTGTTCCCCTCGACGGGAAAACCTCCGTAAGCACCGAGAAAACAGACATCGGAAACGATGTTCACCGTTTTCGTTTCCAATTTTTGATTCGGGCGATTCCCTCCACCACCGGTCGGCGACGGTTTTGCGGGTGGCTGTTGATTAGCGAGGTTCGAATTGGAATTGAAATTGGAATTGAACGTGGTTGTCGAGGGGAAGTTCGCAACCATTCCGGGATAAATGTTCGCTTTGTCGTCTCCGAACCATTCATTGGCGTCCTCCATGTCGAAGTAAATCGGCAACAGCTTGATCGACGTTTCCTGCGACGCCCGTTTGGCCGCCGGAGCTGTTACGTCTTTCACGAGAACACGCGACGTTCGTACACCGGACGTCGGTTGAGACGGATCACACCAATCGGAGTAAAGAACCGGCAGTTGATTCAAACGTTCGTCTTCGAGAAATTTTGGGGCCACACGATGGTTGGGGTTTTTCAAAATCAAACGGACGCGGTATTGGTAGCTTTTTTTGCCTTCGATATTGAAATCAAAAAAGCGAAACAGATAATGATCGACCAGCGGCGGGCGAACAGATTCCTGAACAACCGATTGTGTCTGAATTCCAGACGGCATGACACCACTTCGTCCTTCCGCACTCGCACCACCGCCCACCGTACCCCGACTAATTCTGTCAATCAAACCGTTCGTGTCAACCGGTTTGAAATCTTGAAGTTGTTTCAATTTTTCCTCCTGTTGCTCCATTGTCTCGATGAGCGAATCGGCCAAAAGCGGAATGTAAGGCGGATAAGCCACTTCTTCTCCATAGAGCTTTTGCACCATCGGAGGAAGCGGGTAAGCCATGGGGATCATTCCCGGGACAACCGGGGCCAGATAGGAAGGGTCCACTTGCTCGGCCCCAATACCGCCCCACTCGTTCAATTCGATGGAATACTGGAGGACCGCATCGATCTTTTCCCATTGCGGTACGGCACCAGGCGTCGGATCGTATTCGCAGCGTTCGATTTCATAGGCAAGAAACTGCGGCGTGTCGATTACCGGGTCGGTGAACATCGAATTGGAATAGCGATTCAAATATTCGGTCAACTGCTTCCTGATCGGAATCAAACCGGTGAGGACAAGCCATTGTCTCGGGACGATTGTGTTGCCGCTGCCGACTCCGCTCGCAATTTCCGTCGTTCCTGTCGTGCGTCCCGTCGTCCCCGATGTGCGTCCGGTGGTTCCCGGCGTCTTGGGCGGATTCCGGTCAATGGTAAGAATCGCGCCTTGGCCGGGGGTCCAGCGAAGGGATTCCACAGGGAAAATCGTCGGGGTATCACGTTTGATTCTATCCGGAAACAGCGTTGGTTCCCATTTTCTGTCCGTCGCATACGCCACTTGGGAAATGTCTCTTTTGATCCAGGTTGCTTTTTCGTCATACTCGATGATGAACAACCTCTCATCGAATTGACGCGGCGTTACGCCGGAGTTTTCGATATGCTGTTTGGCCTGGTCGGCGGCTTGCTCCAATGCGGACGGTTGCCAGGGGAGCGATTTGTGGCCAGTCAGTCCGGAATAAGCCCACCAAAGCGAAACGATAACAACGCCCCCCAGCACGAGTTTTTCCACGTGATAAACGAAAAACTCCTTGATTCCCGCTTTGTTCTTTTTTTTGGGCTTTGTTTTCGTTTCCGCTTTCGCTTCCGCTTTTGTTTCCGTTTTCGCTTTTGCCATGATATTTCAAATGGGTTGCTATGACTTGAGTTAGCGTCGGGACTTCCCCCGGGCTATTCCGGTATCGAGTTTACACGACTCCTGCCCGGGGCTGACCTTTATTCTCCTTCCGGTGTCGGCGGATTTTCATCCAGGGCCGGTCCCGGCCGGTTCCCTTCCTCGTTGATTGTTTCTTCCGGTGTCAAGGGTTCTAATAGGACTTCCGACGGCGAAACATTCATCGCGGCAACTTCTTTCTTCTTTTCTTCAGCGGCTTTCTGTACGGCTGCCAGTTCGGAATAATCCAACGCATTGAAAATGTTAATGATTCCGTAAATTTCGACCTGAATTGCTTCGGGAGAGTAAATCCCGACGGAACCGCTGACTTGGTATTCACCGCCGGTTCTCCCCGTCGTACCGGATTCACCCGCCGCTTCCGAGAATCCCAACGGACGGACTCCGTTTCCCCGACCGAGATTGAAGGCCACATAAAGTACATCAATCGGCATTGCACAGTTGGCACAGTTGGCCAACACATCGGAAATCCGGCGTTGATCGATAGTGAGACTCAACACGATCGGCATACGGTTGAACTCGGCAAATGACGATGCGTCGGCCCCTAATGGTGCCAAATCCTCTCCGACATAACGGAACTGAAGAATCGTTCGCTTGAGAGCATCCGACGAGGCCGAGAGCAGACCGCCAATGCCGGCACCTTCCATCGCGCTGCCGCCTCCCTCTCCGCCTCCCTCTCCCTCTCCACCGCCACCTCCACTCGATAGACCGCTGATTCCCACAGCGGTAAACGCCATCGCCGCCGGGGCACCGATCTTAATGCTCTGAATTTGTTTGATCGGAGATTTTGCCAACGTATCCTTTCCCGGAGGAAACTCTTCTTCACCGAGCAGATTGGTTTGACGAACCACCCAAAGAATCGCATCGTAAACCCACATGTCTTCCTGAGCGTACCAGACTTGAAGATAGTGGGGAATCTGACCTTCCAGCAGGAGTCCGAAAATCTCCGGATTGGGCCAATCAACGCTTCCGACCCAACGTGTTTCGCTGTCCAAAAACGGACTACTCCCTGAAGCAGGTCCCGTGCCTCCTGAACTGTCGGACCTGCTTGGCCCGCCACGTGGAGAACGGGGGGCAGTGTTGCCGCCAAAGCTACTCGTATCGCCTTTGGGCAGACCAATTCCCCAATTCGGAACGACATCGGCCCATTCGAACACATGCTCCCCCTTGGCGTCAAGTTCGGGAATGGGAACATCGTCTTTGAGTTTATATTTGTACTTCTTGTACTGTTGTTTTCTCGCTCCAACAGTATCCAGCATAATGGGAATCTGCTTTTCCACGAATTGAAAATAACGCTCACACATAAGGAACGGTATTTCGTCCCCCGGTTTGAGTTTTTCGATGATCCGATGAAAATCCGCTCCCAAGGCCGCCGGCCACTGGTTTCTTTTCCTTTGATCACGTTCCAGGGTGAGCCACGCCCGCATGACACGATTGCGCAGGTCGGATGTCATCTCGTCGATTTCCGCAATCGTCTTTTCGTTCGGGTGCGTGGAGTTCGACTGAATTCTCCCCATTGAGGTTTTCTTGGTTTCCAATTCCTGTTTACGCTTCTCGATATCGGCGGAAATCGCGTCCACGGCGTAAAAATAAACGACGACACCGCAAATGATCGCGATGGGACAGGAAACCCAAAAGAGTATTTTTTTGATGTCCCCTTTGGTGATTTTTTGTTTCGCCTTGGCCATGAGTAAATGAAAAATGAAAAATGAAACGATAAGTGGCAGACGGTTGACAGCGAAAGTTCGGATTTCCGCCGTTTGCCGGTTGCCGACTATAATGCGGCTTCTTCCGGGACATTCTCCTGCGGCACGACTTCCGTGGGATCAGGTGACAGGGTACCTGTGCCGTCGGTGCCCAACGTATCTGTTGCACTGTTTACAACTTGTTCCTCAGATTGTTTTTTTTCTTTTTTGATTCGGTCCCGTTCGCTCGGAGGCGTTTCCACCCAGATGAATTGAATAACGAAATTGTAAACGGAAATGTCTCTGAGTTTTTGATCGTCACTAAGGTCACCGGCGATTTTGTCGAGGTTCGCGTCGCTTCCAAGTCTGCCGCCACCGGAACCGATGGGGCCGCGAGGGGAGCTTCCCACCATGTTGGCGGGAACGGAACCTCCCGAATACATAGCACTTGTATTGTCAACCCCTCGGGAACCTGAATTTCTCCGGAGCTGTTCCAATCGGTATTTGTTTTCCTGTTCCAGAACGGCTTTGGGATCCAATATTGTGATCCGTTCCGGTTTCGACGGGAAGATAACGACGGGATACATAAAACCGAGTTCCTTAAACGTTACTTCCTCCTGATCTGTCAACCCGGTTTCAATTTGACGTTCCAGACTGACGGGCAAGATTACACTGCCGGTTCGGATCGTCTCGCAAATCGTTAGGCGAAGGTAGTTTCCCGCATACATCACCTGATCCTTCTCGTCGTTGTGATAATGGTATCCCGTGAGTTGTACCAATCGGCACGGAACGCCTGACGGTGGACCGGGCAAAGAATCCAGAATGGCCTTTTCCCCCCCTTCTCCCCCCCCGATGGAAACAGAGCCTGCGCTATCGGAGTCCCCGCCGCCACTTGCTTTTTTTACTTCATCAAGTTCCTCCTGCGAGGGCGTGTACCAGCGTTCTTCTTTGACTCTCGCCCACCAGGGAGCGGCGTCACTGATTTTAAGCGTATCAATACCCGTGATGTAGATCCGGTTTTGTTTGGAGATGGCTTTGGCCCGTTCTTCCGGCTGTTCGGGAAGCATCGCCGCACCGAAATTCTGGTCCGCTGGCAAAGCACTATTAAGAGCTTTGAAAAATTCCAGCCATATAATCCGTCCTTCCACGCTGCCAGTCAGGTTTTTCCCGACATTATCGACTTTCACGAATTCGTCGGCACTCGTCTTCGCATCGCTGGTCAATCGACTCGACGCCGATTCCACAGAAGACGCCTTTGTTTCCGCCGTGCCGTATTCGCCGCGTTTGACCGATTCCAAAGCCCCGGTCGCACCGGAATACGCAATGGTCAAACCGAGCAGGAAGGACGCCGCCGCCACAAGAACCCACGGTTTCTTTTCCTGAATGATTCGTTCAATCACGACTTCCTTCGGCATCAAATTGGTCGAGAGCGACGATTCCCCAAGAAGTTGCGTTACCAAACCGTAAGCGACGCCGAAAGAGCTGAGGTTTTCCTTGAAAACCGGGGACGCAAGCACTTCGGAACCGATCAAGCGGTTGAAAAGAGTCGGTCGAACCATTTCCAGTGAAAGGTTGTCCCCCAGGAACCGTTGCAGTCCGGGAAGTTTCAAGGCGTTCCCCAATGCCAGTATTTTCGTGAACTTGGCTTTACGATTCAAACTCGAATAATACTCCAACGAACGCTGGACTTCACTGAGCATATCGTTGAAAACCGAGCGCATCGCCTGGATCACCGCCTTGGGATCGTCGCCGGACGTCGGATTCCGCTTGAGGTACTCCGCTTTGGCAAACGTCAATTTCAAGGACTTGGTCATCGCCTTGGTAAAGGAGTTTCCGCCAATGGGAATGCTTCGGGTCCAGATGGTTACGCCGTTGGTAACAATAACGTCGGTTGCGTCGGTCCCGACGCTGAGAATAACGACTTGGTCCGGCGGATTGTCGGGATCGATTTCTTCGACATTGAGCTGGTCGAAAGCGGCGTAATTATAGACGGCGAGTTGCGAACTCTGGATGCAATCCACATCAATCCCCAAATCGATATAAGGGGTGATGGCTTTCATGGCGATGTCCCGTTTCATCGCAAACATACCGACGGTGGCATCGAGTACGAGACCGGAAGGAGGAAGTCCTTTTCCAAGCGGCTGGTAGTCCCAGATCACGTCTTGAAGGTCGAACGGCAACCACTGTTTCGCTTCGTATTTGATAATGTCCGGAACTTTTTTTACATCGACCGGAGGAAGCGGAAGAAAGCGGGAAATCGTGTTTTGCCCGGAAACGGAGATCGCGACCCTGCTCCCACTGGTGTTGTTTCGGGCAAGGAATTCCTTGAGGGTTTCAACGAGGATTTCCGCCGGTTCCGCACCCGGTTGCGACATGATTTTCGAGTGTTCGATGAAATCGAAGCCGATCACTTCGATTTTGCCCGGCTCGGACGACTCGCGGCAGTGGAGTGCCTTAAGCGACGTACTGCCTATGTCGATTCCCCAAACGGTTTCGTTTCTGGCCATATTTGAATCTCTCAGGCGATACTGACGCCGAACGGATGGACGCTGCTGATTTGTGAATAACGAAAGAAAAGAAACCCTTTGCGGACGAACCCCTCGCTTAAGTATACTTGTTGTTTACTAATTAACTGGCGGTACCAGGCAGGGAATCGTCGTTTTGAGCAGGGATTTTTATCGGCACCGCAACGAAATTCACTACAATCGCTGTAAACGGTTCGGCAATCCTCCTCTACCCCCTTCTATTTTAACCTAGATTGCCTAAATTTGTCAACGATTCCAAAGAAATATTTTAAAAATTTTCCGGGCGGCTAAAGAATGGCAGCCGGGAGCGCAACGAAGTGAAGCGACCGGACCGAATCGCAGGGAAATCCCGTCTGCCGTTGTTATTTGTAAACGGTTTCTTACTCGCCGAAGCAAACGAGTTTTCCATCGCTGGTCCCAACGACAAGTTTCCCTTGCGAGGCGGCAGGCGAACCGATCACCTGGTCGGATAATTCGAGCGTTTGCAATAGTTTTCCGTCGTCGAGGTTCAAGACGTAAAGATTTGCGTCCGTTGCTCCAACGTAAACTTTCGAGCCGACGAGAATTGGTCCTCCTTCGATTCGGCCTTTCGTTTTGAACGACCAAATCTGTTCGCCGTTTTCCGGGTTGAGTACATAGACGGTTCGGTCCAGCGCGCCGAAAACGACCTGCTTTTCCGAAACGGCAGCCGGACTACGAACCGCTTGCCGGAGCGGAAAACGCCAACGGACTTTTCCCTCTTTCCAGTCGACGGCGAGAAATTCGTTCCCTTCCGTCCCGAAGTAGACGGAGTTTCCCAGCACCGCTGGCGTCGAACCGGTCGGCGCGTCTAGGGGAACTTGCTTGAGACATTCCCCTTTTTCCAAATCGACGATATGAAGATTCCCATCGCAACCGGCGACAAACGCCCGGTTTTCCACGATGGTCGGAAAGCAGCGGATTTGGTCGTTCGTGTGGTATTTCCAGACGAGTTCACCGGTTGCGGAATCGACGCAGTAGAGATTTCCGTCCTGGGAACCGAACAAAAGTTTGCCGTTCCACAAGTTCGGGCTGTTGTCGATAATCGCTTCCGCTTGAAACGTCCAGCGTTTTTCACCGGTTGCGCCGTCAAGAAAGTATAAAAAGCCTTCCGGGCTGCCGACGCAAACGCTGGCGGACTGCGTTTCGGTTTTCGGTACATAAACCGCCGGGGCCATAAACCCGCATTTGTTCCCGAATCTCCAGAGTTCCCGGCCGGTTTGCAGGTCAATTGCCAGAAACCGGTCTTCCGAAGAGCCGAGGAACACTCTGTTTTCCGCGATGATCGGTGTCGCTTCGAACCAACCTTTTTCGAGCGGGAACTCCCAAAGCGGTCGCAATTGGTCTGGCAGCGTTGTGCTCACGGTCCCCGTTGCAAGGGAATCCGCCCGATAAAACGGCCAATCCGCCTTCGCAAGACCGACGGTAAAGAAAACCGCAAACATAACAAACGACCACCATGTTCGTCGGTGATCTGATAAAAAGGAACCGTAACCAGTGGTGTCGTAATTTAATATCATTGATCAACGAATTGCGAAAATGAATTGTATACTATTCAACGCCAATCAGTTGCCATTTTTCGATAACCGTAAACCCAATCAGAGCCGCGTACGGAGCAATTGAGCGGTTTTCACGTTACCACCGGGGTTACCGCTTACTTCGTGCGCGGCTCTGATTGTTTGTGGTTCGTTGACGAGTTCAAGCAAAATGTCAATTTATTGACGTTGTAGGGTATAAAACAAAAACTCGATTATACCGTTGTTAAACAACCTCATTCGCAATGATCTGCTCGAACGTTTGCCGTTTGCGAATGAGTCGGGCAGCACCGGCGTCGATCAGGATTTCGGCGGCAAGAGGTTTCGAGTTGTAATTCGAGCTCATCACCGCTCCATAAGCTCCGGCGATTTCCAGAATCAGGTAGTCGCCGACGTTCGCCTTCGGTAATCGGCGTTTGACGACGTATCCGCCGTCTTCCTGTGTGAAAATGTCCCCCGATTCGCAAAGCGGACCGCCGACGATCACGTCGAGTTCTTCCGCCAGCGCACGGCTTTCGTCCGCCGGACAAATCGAGATCGGATGGTACGATCCGTACATGGCCGCTCTCGCCAAATTGTTGAATCCGGCGTCCACCAAATAAAACGTGTTCTCCCCCTGTCGTTTGACCGCCCGGATTTCCGTAACGAGAAATCCGCTTTCCGCAACGATGTAACGTCCCGGTTCCGTTTCCAGGCGAACAGGATGTCCAAACGACGCTTCCAACGCTTTGCGCGTTCGATCCCAGTGTTCAAAATACTTGGGAACGTCAATGTACGTTTCGTCCGGCTTGTACGGAATCGGCAAGCCGCCGCCGGTGCTGATCATTTCGAGTTCCGGCCCGAATTCCAGAGCAAACTTCCTGACTTCGCCGCATACTTGTGCCAAGTGGTCGAAATCGCAACCACTTCCGATGTGTGTGTGCAAACCGGTGATTTTCAAGCCGTAACGTCGGGCCAATTCCTTGCATTGCTCCATTTGCCCGAACCAGATCCCATGTTTCGATTGATCGCCGCCGGTGTTCGTTTTTCGGGAATGTCCGTGTCCGAAGCCGGGGTTGATACGAACCGTGATTTCACGGATTTTCGCATCTGCACGTTCTCCATACTGGGAAATCATGTCCAGCGAACCGCAGTTGACGACGACCGAATGTTCGACGACGAAATCGAGCGACTCGCGGTCGAAGATATCCGCCGTGTAAACGATCTGCGGTGCTGTGTATCCGGCGGTAAAAGCGCGGCGGATTTCGTTGGTGCTCACGCAATCGACGAAAATTCCCTGCTCACGGAGCAACTTGAGAATCGCGATGCTGGAGTTCGCTTTTTGCGCAAAACGTACGGTGTCAAAACATTTTAACTCCGCCGCCCGGTTTCGGATCGATTTGGCGTCGTAAACGAAAAACGGTGTGGGAAACTCTGCGGCAAGCGAACAAACGGAAATATCGGCAATGGTTTTTCGGAACACAGTCTTTTGAAATGAGAAATGAGAAATTTAGCCGCCGCACCCTGTGCGGCGCAGTGCACACGCCCACGATTTCACTCTACCAAACCGGAGATGGTTTGCAACCCCCTGATCGTCGCTTCCCGACTTGGAATTTTCGCTTATAATGAGCGGTGTGTTCCTCTCCATTCACTTTACGCCCGGAATTTCATGGACAAAAACCAGCAAACGCGATCTTACTTGATGAAAAAATTCGAAACGGTCGGAATTCGTCCGCGTGCCAAACTCGGACAAAATTTTCTGATCGATTTGAATCTGTTGCGGCTTTTGTACGAATCCGCGAACCTTGAAAAAAACGACATCGTGCTCGAAGTCGGAACCGGGACCGGTTCGCTCACCGCCGAACTGGCCGACCGGGCGGCGTTCGTGATTACCGTTGAACTTGATTCCGTGTTGCACGAGTTGGCGAAGCAGGAACTGTATGGGCGGACCAATATCCGGTTTCTCCAAACGGACATCCTGAAAAACAAGAATAAACTCAGCGACGAGGTTCTCACCGCCGTACGGGAACGACTTGCCCTGGTTCCCGGCGGACGCTTCAAGTTGGTCGCCAATCTTCCGTACAGTATTGCGACTCCGCTCATGTCGAATTTGTTGTTGACCGATATACCGCCGCACTCGATGACCGTAACGATCCAGAAGGAGCTGGCCGACCGGGTCACTGCCGAACCCGGCACCAAAGACTGGGGGGCGTTGTCGCTCTGGATGCAGTCGCAGTGCAAGACGGAGTTGGTACGAGTGATGCCGCCGAGCGTTTTTTGGCCACGTCCGAAAGTCCATTCGGCAATCTTGCGAATTACCTACGATGAAAAGCGACGCAACAAAATTCCCGACCTGAAATTCTTTCACGAATTTTGCCGTGCGATGTTTTTCCATCGCCGAAAATTTCTCCGTAGCGAGTTATGCAGTGCGTTCAAACAGACGCTTTCGAAAGAAACGATTGATCGGGTTATGTTTGAAATGAATTTCGACGACAAAACCCGTGCGGAAACGCTGGACTTGAAAACGATGCTAAAACTCTGCGAACGCTGCCGAAAAGAATTGGCGTACCTTCCGGAAAAAGAACGAAAAATCCTGTAGAAATGGATTCTCAATTTCCCAGCGATTGTAGCGGAGCGGGAATGCGGCCGCCGAATCGAACGAATTGGGAGCTTGCCCCGATGTTGCGGACTTCCAGGACCGGCGACGACCCAAACAGACCGCCGAAATGGATCACGTCTCCCGCTTTGGCGTCGGGAACCGGAATCAGCCGGGCCGCCGTCGTCTTGTTGTTAATGACGCCAATCGCCATTTCGTCCGCGATAATCGCCGCGATCGTTTCCGGCGGCGTGTCGCCCGGTATCAAAATCATGTCCAGCCCGACGCTGCACACGGAAGTCATCGCTTCGAGCTTTTCGAGGACCAAATGCCCCTGACCAACGGCGTCCGCCAGGGTTGCGTCCTCCGAAACCGGAATGAACGCTCCGCTGAGTCCGCCGACGCTGCTGGACGCGAAAAGTCCCCCTTTTTTCACGGCGTCATTCAGCATCGCCCCCGCCGCCGTCGAGCCGGGTGCACCGATTTTCTCTATTCCGAGCGTCTTGAGAATTTCGCCGATGCTGTCGCCGACCGTTGGAGTCGGAGCGAGTGAAAGATCGACGATCCCGAACTGAACGCCGAGAATCTCCGCAACTTCCCGACCGATCAGCTCACCGACCCGGGTTACACGGAAACTCGTCGTCTTGATTTCCTCCGCCAAGTCGCCGAGCGTCAGTTTTTTAGTCGATCCGGCGTCGGCGATTCGGCGTTTGAGCGCACTCCCCACGACGCCGGGGCCGGAAACGCCGATGTTAATCGTCGATTCCGGTTCCCCCGCCCCCATGTACGCTCCCGCCATGAACGGATTGTCTTCCGGGATGTTGGCGAACACGACCAGTTTTGCGCAACCGAACCCACGGCTTTCCCGGGTGGCGTCGGCGATTTTCGGCAGGATTTCCCCGATTTGCCGAACGGCGTCCATGTTGATCCCCGCCTTTCGGGAAGCGACGTTAATGGAAGAGCAGACCCGGCTTGTTGACGCCAAAACTTCCGGCAGGGAGTCGATCACGATTTGCGAACCTTGCGAAATTCCCTTGTGAACCAAAGCGGTAAATCCACCGACGAAATCGACGCCGCACTCGGTCGCTGCCCGATCCAGCGTTTTCGCAATATCGACGGCCGCCGTTCGTCCATGCCCGGCCAAAAGCGTGGAAACCGGCGAGACGGCCAAACGTCTGTTCGTTACGGGAATACCGTATTTGGCACCGACTTCGTTGCAAACCTGAACAAGTCGTTTCGCTTTGGAGGTGATTTTATGGTGCAGTTTTCGGCAAACCTGTTCACTCCCCGGCGCGGCGCAATCGTTGATATTCAACGCAAGAGTCACGGCACGAACATCAAGGTGCTCCGCATGTAACATACGGATTGTCGAAAGAATTTCATCGGTACGAAGCATGGAATCGACAGGGAAATTGGGAAAGGAAGGAACTGCAAAACACCATATCGTATTATGACGACTTCAACCGGTCATGTAAATTCCCCTGGAGGTATACTATTCAACGCCAATGAGGCAACATTTTCGCCAACCGTGAACCCAATCAGAGCCGCGCACAGAGTAAGCGGTGACCCCGGTGGCAACGTGAAAACCGCTTACTCCGTGCGCGGCTCTGATTGTGCGCGGCTCTGATTGTACGCGGCTCTGATTGTGCGTGGGGCTTGAAATCCGATTTCAAAACGGATAGACTGTCGCGGTGTGTTCAACTCGTTCCTGTTTTTCCTTTCTTCAAACGGTGTCACAATGCTTGATCTTGTCGTCGGTTTTGCAATTCTATTATTTGGGGCAATGTGCGGCGGATCGTTCGGTCTGCCAAGCAAATTCGTTTCGAAAGACCTCCCTTGGGAAATCCTCTGGGGACCGTTCTTTTTATTTGCGACGTTGCTTTTGCCGTTGGCCGCCGGTCCATTCCTCGTGCCGGGCCTCCTGGGAATCTACACCAAGGTCGGATTTTTGGGGCTACTCCTTCCGTTTGTGTTCGGATTTTTATGGGGACTCGGTTCCATGACGCTCGGCCTGAGCTTCGCCTTCATCGGCTTGTCCCTTGCGTATGGCATCAATTACGGCGGGCAGATTATCGTCGGTTCCATCGGTCCGATGTTGATTCACACACCGGAAAAGTTCCAAACGACGTCGGGTATCGTCATTTTGATCGGCGTTGCGGTCTGCCTTGTCGGCGTCGTGATTTGCGGTCGGGCCGGGATGCTCAAGGCCGCCAACGAAGCCAACAACGCTCCCGTGACGGAAAACGACAAACCGAAAAAAAGTGCTCTGCCCGGTTTGCTGCTTGCGTTGGTTTCCGGCGTTCTTTGTGCCTGTTACGCAATTGCATTTAGCTTCGCCGACGCAATCGGCAAAACCGCCGAAGCCGCCGCAATCGTCGATTGGCGCAACTCGCTCCCGGCAACCTGCCTGATTCTTTTTGGCGGTTTCTTTTCGTCCTGCCTGTACTGTGTGATGAAATTGAACCAAAACAAGACGTGGAAGTGTTTTCTCTCGCCGAGGGCCGTCGTTGCGATTGTGATCGCTCTTATCATGGCGGTTTTGCATGACGCCGCAGTCACCCTTTTCGGATTCGGAGCGAGCAAGCTCGGCACCCTCGGCGTGTCGGTCGGCTACACGGTCTTCATGGCGTTTGCGATTATCGTCGGAAATTTTAACGGATTCCTGACCGGCGAATGGCGCAACGCTGGAAGAATGGCGGTCCGTTGGGTCTACACCGGGATTATCGTGCTCGTGATTGCCGTCTGTATCCTCGGCTTGGGAAGAGGATTGGATGCACCACCGAAACAGCAGGAGCAACAACAAAAGCAGCAAGACCCTGTTCCGGCGGCGGAAGAGAACAAGACGGAGGAGGATGCCCAACCACAAGAAATCGAACCTGGTCCTGAAACACCGCAAACGAACGACGAGCTTTGAAACTTAAACCGTAAACAAATGGTAACTCAAAACAGTCAAAGGGCATCGGGCATCGAGCATAGGGCATCGGGAATCGGGAATAGGGAATAGGGCATAGGAAAAACAGTAGTATTTTCCACCTTTTCCTCGTCGATGGAAGAGAGTCGAACAAGTCATAATTCTATTCCCGATGCCCTTAAATTTCAACACTTTTTTCCGTTTCAACACCATTTCGTTTACACTTTGAGTGAGTTACTTGTCCGTCATAGATGGTAACCATGCGGTCCGCTTTCTGAGCGATGGAAAGATCGTGTGTTACCATCACGATTGTCAGGTTTCGCTTTTGATTCAACTCGCGGATCAATTGCAGGATTTCCCGTGCCGACTTGGCGTCAAGGTTTCCGGTCGGTTCGTCGGCCAGAAGAATTTGCGGCTCGGAAATCAGTGCCCTGGCGATTGCGGCCCGTTGCATTTCACCGCCGGAAAGTTCATTGGGCTTGTGCGTGAGCCGATGCGACAGTCCGACGGCGTCCAGAAGTTCCCGACCTTTTTTGTAATGCTTGGGGCGGTTGCAGAAATAACGCCACGTCGAATCGCGGATCATCAACGGCGACAGGACGTTTTCCAAAACCGACAACTCCGGCAAAAGGTGATAAAACTGAAATATCATCCCGATAAATCGGTTGCGCAAAATATCCCTTTGTCCGCTTGCGATATTGTCGATCCGCTCTCCGTCGAAATGGATCGTTCCCTGGTCAGGGGTGTCAAGCGTGCCCAACAAGTGCAAAAGCGTACTTTTTCCCGACCCGCTTTGTCCGACGATGGCGAGAAATTCCCCTTTCCGGATGCCAAGATTGACCCCCTTGAGAACCGGAACGACGACTTTACCCATAATGTACGATTTTGTGACACCGTTTGCGCACACTTGATAATCGTCCGGATCAAAAAATGGAGGAACGGCAACGTTTTTCGGTTCCGCTACCACCAAATCCGGTTCGTTCTCGTCGGGGTCGTTTTGGGAAACCGTAAAATTCAGCGGCGGCGGACGAAATACGAGCTTGGCATCACCCGGAAACGGCGGTTGTCCGGCGTGAAGGATTCGTTCCTGAACGTTTGCCGTGTATGATGATTCCGGTACCCCGGGCGAATCCTCCGTTTCCAACGAAGGACCGCCCGAAATCGGTTGCCCTCCCCGAACCCGAAGTATGCTGTGTGGACTCATTTTTAATTACGAATTACGAATTACGAATTACGAAATGAACTCAAATCGTAAACAAATGGTAACTCAAAACAGTAGAGGAAATAGGAAATCGGGTGTATAACAAGCCCGCTACGTCGCGTGCTCATTATGGACAGCGTACCATAAATCTTCCTGGCACGGAAGAGCACTATGAACAAATTATTCACGATCCTCAACGTTTTCGTGAGAAAAGGCTCAATCCAAACCAAGCCCATTACTGTTTGTAAACGGTATTTTACCGTTGCAACAATCCAAGCAACTGCCGGTTCATTTCGTTCGGATAACTTAGCACGCTGATCCCGGCCTGGAGAAGAACCTGTTGTCTCGCCAACTGCGAACTGGAAACCGCGAAATCGGTGTCACGAATCAAACTGTCGGCGGAAACCGACGCTTCCAGAACGTCTTCCATCTGTTCCATGCCGATTTCGACCTGATTCTTTTGAAACGTCCCGATCATGCCGCGAAGGAATGAAATCTCCTCAATCGCTTCCGTAACGATTTTATACGCCGCTTTCGTGTCCGTAAACAGGTCTTTTCCGGCTCCGCTCCGCAGTTCGCTCAAGTACCCGCTGACACCACCGAGCTTCGTGGTGTGAATATCCTGAAACGAAATTCTCGCCTGCGATAGTGAATTGGCTTCCGGACCGAGCTGCATGAGCGCACCGCCGCCGGTGATTCGGAATCCGAAGACGCTTCCCGGCAACAACGTCGGATCAATCCAAAGCGAAACGTCCAGATCGCTTGTGCTCATTGACGCGATTTGACCGTTGCCAACCGCCTGCATGTTGTTAATCAGGGCGTTAATGTCCACGCCTTTCGTTCGCTCGGAATAATTGCCGCAGGAATCGATCACCGGAAAATTTGTTCCCTGAATCGCTTTGACCGAAACAAAGGCGTTTGAGCCATAATCGACCGAATAAATTGCAAGTCCGACGCTTCCGTGATCGCTGTTGCCGATCATCGGAATCCCGAGAGCCGGTCCCGTTTGTTCGACTTTCAGCGTCCCACCGTCCCCGGAACGAACCCAACCTGCTCCGTTGGGAATGATCGTCGTACCGGGAATCCACTGCGGAATCGACGCCGTAAACAGCATGTTGACGGTTTCCGTTTTGTTAATCAAATCAACGACGTCCCGTGCCGTCGGCGGATTGTACGGGTTGACCGAAATCGTAAATTGCTTCGAAATCAAATCATAAGCGACTTTCGCATTGGGATCGTTTCCAAGCGTGAAATCGTCCACGACAAGCACCGACACCCCCTCCAGAGAACCGTCCGCTTTCCTTCCGGTGATTTGGAACACGGAATTGATTCCGTCCCGTGCAACGATGGTCGCTTGAGGATATTGCGGTCTCGTGTCGCCGTAGAAACTGGTAAACCTAATGTCGGCGATCTGCGGATTATCGTCTCCCGGACAAATCGGCCAGTACGTCGGTTCAAGCGGGCCGAGTCCGACCCGGGACATATCCGTTCCGCAATTCACGGTCGCTCCGTTGGTCGGATCGACGAGAGAAACGCTGATACCGAGCTGGTTCAAAATCGCTTTCGCTTCCTCGCCGGCCGGATTGTCGAAGAACCGGACCAGATCGGCGGCGGTCGTTAGCACGTTGCCGTTGACGTCGGTTTCCAGGTGAACGACGAGCTTTCCCGGATCAAGAAGTCCGCCGGAAAATTCGGACATTTTCGTATGGACACCAATGTAGTCGGAGCTTGCAAACGCCGGGGGATTTTTGGCGTCAAACGCGACCTGCGGAACGAACTCAAATTTCGAACCGAGCGTCGGGCTGTTTTCAATAAGCGACCGCAAGTCCGCCATGTTGAATTCCTGCCGGGCAGGGTCGGAATTGCGACCGGAAAAATCGACCGTAATCACAATCGCGTTTTTCGCCGGATCAAGCAGAGCGGATTCGTTTTTGCCGTCCTGAAAAATGATTCCCAGTCCGTCGTATTGGCTGCCGGGACTGAGTGCCCGAAGCGAAAACGTCGTGTTTGCACTCGTCCCTTGAACCGTTGCGGTCGATTTTCCGTACACCGGCGGAAAACGGTTGTAATCGACCGAAAGCGGTGTACCCGGTTCGCACATAAACCGAATGTTCGGCGAACCGGCCGGACCGAGAAATTGCAATTGGTTATTCTGTTCCACCGTCCCGTAATAGGCGTACTCCGCGAACGGGGCAACGGTTCCCAAGCCGGTTTGACCGTAGGGAATCGACGCCGTGATGGTGCCATTCCCTTTTTCGTCCAGCAAAAGCGGCGACGTGTTGAGCAATTTGACAACCTGTTCGGCGGTCGAAAGAACTTTTCCGCCGTTAACGCCGATTTGCGGTTGCGTGAAAATCGTCGTCGGCACAATCGGCCCGGTCCCGTTGGACGAAAGAGCATCCTCGATTTCAAAGTAGGTCGAGAGAACCGGGTCGTTTTGCAACCAACTTTTCAGGTCGTTGACGGTCGTATTCTGCGGACTTTGCGGATCGGCTGCGTCGTAATCGACGCGGATATCGATTGCGTACGGCTTGGTGTCAAAGTTGTACGTTAATCCGACCGGTTCGTCCGTTCCATGTACATTATTGATCGTGAATTGAATATCGTTGTAAGCGGTCCCGGCAATTTTGCTTTTCCAGTTAAATTCGTTGTGCGGAATCCCGTCGTTTTCGCCGTTGTAGTGGTAAATCGCCGACTGCCACTCTTCCGTTTGAAGGACGACCTCGATCACCGTCGGGTCATTCCCGTTGCTGGGAGTTACATTCAGAGACATCTGCCCGTTCCCCTCTTTCGGAGCGGTGTACCGGACGACGATGTTCCCTTCGAGATAACCCCCTTTGCTTGCGGTGATAATCACGTCGTTGTCCTTGCCGTAGGAACTCGCATAAACATTGCCGGGCGACGCTTGGGCCATTACCGTTGCGGCGACCCCGGTTGCGCTGGTCATCATGTTGATGGCCTGTGCGATTTGATCGACGGTCGCCTCTCTGTCAAACGCGAAAACTTCATAACCGAGCTTTCCGCCGATTTCGAGGGTCGTCTTTTCGTTGATCGCTCCGTACTGGTAAAACAGGACCGCCGGTTGGGCGTTTTGGAGCACTTTGACGGAGACTTCCTTTTCGGTCATCAAGCCGAAATCGGCCTGGTTGATTTGGTAATGAACGATTTTGTCCGATTCGAGACCGTAGGTAACAAAGTTGAGCGAACCATCAAGCAGGTTTTGGCCCATGAACTTCGTTGTGTTCGCAATCCGGTTGATCGAATCGAGGGAACTGTCCATTTGCAGTTGCAACGAACGGAGAATCGTTTCGTTGTTGACGCCGGTGTTCGCCGCTTCGACGGTCATACGCTGCATCTCAATGAGAATCACGTTCACCTGGGCGAGCGCACTGTCGGCAACGCTACAAACGGAGCTTGCCCGGGAAGAATTGGTAATCGCCTGTTTCAGCGAAACGATCTCGCTACGCAGAATCGAACTGGTAACAAAGCCGGACGGATCGTCGCGGCCAGAGTGAATTTGTAGTCCGCTGCTAAGATTACGGATCAGCATCGATATCCCTGATTCGTTGCGGCTCAGGTTCAGCTGTCCCATCAGGGAACCGTAATTCGATTTGAGATTAAAGTTATTGATCGGAAACGACATCCTGTCAAAATAGGGGGAATGGGCAATAATTCAGGGCGGTTTTCCAGACGTAAAAAACCGGATGTCTCCAGTATCGGTTATACCGGTTGTAAAAGATAAGTAATTTGTAGGGGAAATTGCGCGACTGGACTAATGCGGGAAAGATAGGAATTGTTCACCTCCATTCCGTAGAGCAAGCCTTGAAAGAGGTGTCGTCATTTTCGTTCAAAGAATCGCCCATTGCCTCTGCCCAACGCAACGCCCCGGCCTGCCCGGTTGTCAAATGTCATCGACTCATGGTTCTGTCAAGAGGGTATTTTTCCTGGGCTTACTTTCGCATCTTTTTGGGAACCATAATCACGGTCGGCTGCACGTCGAACTCGATTCCACCGAGCGATTTCGGCATGTACGGGAGCATGTTGTCCGCGGTCGGTTGCCGGTAAACCCCTTTGTACGCTTCGAAAATTCGTGCGATTTCCGGGATCGGTTCGACAGTCCCCTGCGGTCCCATCGTTCCGACCTCGTTAAAACTGCCTACGGTTACAATGCTGGAATACCGGTCGTGAAATTCGTAGGCGTCCACCCCTTGCTTGCGGAGTGCGGCACAGAGTTCAGACGCATTGACTCCCGCCTGGGCCAGTGTTTTGCCGGTCGCTTTCTTATCACTGCGTCCATTTAAAATTTGTTTGACCTCGTCCTGTTTGATGATCGTTTCGCCGGTAAACGTTGCAACCCGAACCGTAAATCGGCCCGGATTGTTCAGCAAACTATACTTGCTGTCGGAGTTGAGACGCTCGATAAACGCATCGACGTACCCCTTGGGATTCAGAAAATCGGGGGGAAGCAACGGATTGAGCGTTCCAAACGCACCGATGAGCGGGGCCTGGGTTCCGGCAACCTGGAGAATTTCCGGCGGAAATTTCGTCTTGATCTTCTGGAGAGCTTCCTTGTAATCCTTGTCCTCCGCCGATTGGAAATCGCCGACCAGTACAATGTACTCCCGAGCAACCGGTTTGACGTATTTTTCTTTGGTGTACTGCTTTCTCTCCGCCGCTTTCATCCCGTCGGAAACGCTGAACTTAAACTCTTTGTCGAAAAGATAAGCGTTCAGCTTGTATTTGCTGCGCAACTCATAGACGAGTTTATTTGCGTTTTCCTCGGCGTTTTCTCCGCTGAAACGTTTCACGACAATCATCCACGGCCCGTTTCTCTCTTCGAGCCTGTAGACTTTTTTCGGATCGGCGTCCACCCGCTTGGGATTGAGCAGATTAACCCCCAAACTCGCGGCGTGAGTGAAAGAACCTAAACCGAGAACGAAAAAAACGAGGATCGCAATAGCGGTGCGTTTCATGGGAGATTTGTACGACGAAGTGTGTCGGTGCAACCGGAAATACCGCACAGGGTGCGGCGGCTAAACAAAAAACATCCTGTGTCTTTTTTATCGACTACGCAGGGTTTATGGTTTAGCTAAAGTTTGCCGATTTTATAAAATAAACAGATTTCAAAATTCTCAATAGAAACCGAGAATTTCTCGAAAGAAATTTGATTTCTCCGTCGCCGCCCATCCCGCAATGCGTAAATTATGCTAGAATCTCTCGTCGGAGGATCGACAGGAAACGTGAATGGAGAGTGTACGATTTGGTGGATCCCCTGATTTTGAGGGTTCAAATGAATATCCTTTATGCAGCCAGCGAAACGGTTCCGTTTGCCAAAACCGGCGGTTTGGGCGATGTGAGCAATTCACTCCCCAAAGCTCTTGCCAAGTTGGGGAACACCGTTCGCGTCGTTCTTCCGGCTTATCGGCAAGCGTTTCAATCCGGGCAGCCGATTACCGATTTGCACACCGAAATCGCGGTCCCGGTCAATGACAGGGTCGTCAAAGGCAATCTCTTGGAAAGCCGTATTCCCAATTCCGACGTTCAAGTTATCCTGATCCAAAACGATCACTATTTTGACCGGGCAGGACTTTACAACGAAAATGAGCAGGATTACGGCGACAATTGCGAACGGTTCGTTTTCTTTTCCCGAGCCGTGTTGGAATTGATCGACGCGATGCAGTGGGAGATCGACGTACTTCACACGAACGACTGGCAGACCGGTCTGGTTCCGGCCTATTTGAAGATTTTTTACCGAGACAAGCCGCTCTACTCGAAAATCGCAACGCTTCACACGATCCACAATCTTGCATATCAGGGAATCTTTTGGCATTGGGATATGCCGCTGACCGGGATTGATTGGAAATACTTTACGTTCGACAAGATGGAGTTTCACGGCAAGCTGAACATGCTCAAAACCGGCGTGGTGTTCGCCGATGGGATCAGCACGGTCAGTCCGCGATACGCCCAGGAAATTCAGACGTCGGAATACGGCTGTGCGATGGAATCGGTGTTACAGTATCGCAAAGACTCATTGCGGGGAATCCTTAACGGTATTTGTACGGAAGCGTGGAATCCCGGGACGGATCCGTTTATCGCCGCTCCGTTTACGACCGAAGACGTGTTCGAAAAGAAACCGATTTGCAAGGCTGCGCTTCAAAAAGAGATGGGCTTGGACGAAAACCCCGAGACGCCGCTTTTGGGGGTTGTCGGACGGCTTGCCTCGCAAAAAGGGATCGATTTGATTTTGGAAACCGCACCGGATTGGATCCGTAATCACAATGTTCAATACTGTTTTTTGGGTTCCGGTGATTCCTACATTGAAAATCAACTTGCGCAGTTGCAAGCGGAATTTCCCCGGAACGTTGCGGTTCGGTTGACGTTTTCCAATGAACTGGCACACAAAATCGAGGCAGGCAGCGACATGTTTCTCATGCCGAGCCGATACGAACCGTGCGGACTAAACCAGATGTACAGCCAGCTTTACGGAACGATCCCGATTGTTCACGAGACAGGCGGTTTGGCCGACACGGTCGTAGACACCAATGAAGCGACGATTGCCGACGGAACGGCGAGCGGCTTCAGTTTCGTTTTGGAGTCGGCGCACGAATTGAATCTCACTCTTTGGCGGGCATTGCATTGTTTTTGTGACCGCCCCGGGATTTGGCGTCAAATCATGTTGACCTGCATGAAATTGGATTGGTCTTGGACCCGCAGCGCACGACAATATTTGGATTTTTACGAAGAGTTGGCCCGTGCCGCTTCCGAACCGCAATCGTAAAAGAAATTCCAACCGCGTACAATCAGAGCCGCGCACGGAGTAAGCGGTTTTCACGCTACCACCGGGGGCACCGCTTACTCCGTGCGCGGCTCTGATTGTGCGTGGTTCTGATTGGGTTTACTTTGAGAGCCTCTCTTGCTTTTTTCTTTTCCATTTTCCATAATAGAGTTACGTTGAGCAAGTCGCTCAGATCATCCGTCCTACTTTTTCAAGGAGTATTCCCATGTCGCATGAACATCAGTCCGGCTGCGTCTGTTGTGGTCTTTCCCGTCGTCAATTTGTCGCCGCCGGTGCCCTTGCCGCTGCCGCCGGAGTTACGGCCGTTTCACCTGCCAAGCCCGTTTTCGCCCAAGAAACCGGAAAAAAAATGAAAATCCGCGTGTTCTTCTCGCTTCACGCCGATGTCCAAAACAGGCCCGACTGGCCGAACATCGGATTTGATTTCCGTCCGGTCATGGACGATTACATGAGCGGTCTGAAAAAGGTCCTGCCCGAGGTCGAGTTTGTCTCTTCGCTTGCCAACGGTGCAGACGCCGCCAACCAGATTCTCGCAGAAGACGGCGACCAAGTTCACGGGTACATTGTTTTCCAAATGAACTGTTGGAATCCGGTGATTCAGCCCGTCGCCGCCACGGGCAAGCCGACACTCTACTGCGATTTTTCCTACGCCGGAAGCGGTGGTTTTTTGGTTTACTCCGCCCAACTCCTTCGGGCAAAATCGGAAAACGCCAGTTTCATCGCGTCGTCCCAGTTCAGCGATATTCTCGAAGCGGCCCGCTGTTTTGAAGTCATTGCCAAAGGGGGAACGCCGAAGGAATTCGTCGCCGCCGTCGAAAATGTCCGCAAGGAACGAACCAAACCGTACAACAAAGAGTTGAAAATCGTCGAGGACAAGGTGAATTGCCTTTCGACGGAAAAACTGCTGGAAGAACTTAAAGGGGTCAAAATCCTTACCATCGGGCAGCCGTGGCACCAGTACGCCGGTGCCGCCAAAGAGGTATTCGGCATGGACATTGTCGAACTGCCGTTTGCCGACTTGAACGCCGCCTGGGACAAAGCGATGGCGGAAAAAACGGAAGCCCAAAAGATCGTTGACCGTTGGAAAAAAGAAGCGGTAACAATCGAGAATGGGATCACCGACGAGGAACTTTTCAAATCAGCGGCGATGTTCCTTGCCGAAAAAGCCCTTCTCGACGAGCATGGGGCGATGGGGATCACGGTGAACTGTCTTGGCGGTTTTTACGGCGGTCACATTTTCGCTTACCCGTGCCTGGGCTTCTTTGAACTGTGCAACATGGCCCTGGTCGGCGGTTGCGAGTGCGATATTCGTTCCGCCCTGACGATGGCCGTCTTGACGAAAATGACCCAGGGGCGGCCCGGCTTCATTTCCGATCCGGTCATGGACGTGGCGACGCGGCAGATCATCTACGCCCATTGTGTCGCTTCGACCAAGATGTTTGGGCCGGACGGTCCGACCAACAGTTACGAAATTTTGACGCACTCGGAAGATCGGCAAGGGGCCAGCCTTCGATCCCTGGCACCGACCGGTTACATGACGACGACGATTGAGTTCGACATGATCGGCAAGCGGATTCTGTTCCACCAGGCGGTTGCCGTCGCCAACTCTTACGAAGACCGTGCCTGCCGCACGAAAATCTGTGCGGAAGTGTCCGGTGATTTTGAAAAACTGTTCTCCGAATGGGACCAATGGGGTTGGCACCGTGTTACGGTTTACGGCGATCTGAAGAAGGAAATCTTCGAATTGGCCGACGCCATCGGTTTTACGGTACTTGAAGAAGCGTAAAAAAAAATGATAAGTGATAAGGTGATAAGTGTTTTTATCACTTATCACTTATCACTTATCACTTATCACTTATCACTTATCACTTATCACTTATCCCTTATCACTTATCACCTGTTTTCCATAATGAAAAAACAATCCTCTATTTTCCTGTTCGTTGTTTTCTCCATTTTTTTGGCAATTTTGGGGAATCGTTTTTTGGTTCCTTTTGGGCAACTTCGCGCTCAGCAATCGACGGTTTCCAGTACGGAAGAGTTGCTGGATCGACGGGTGGAAACATTCTTCCGCGATTTGGAACAAGCCGGCACCCTGGCGAAAACGACGGCGGTGTTTGAAGAAATTTTTCAGGAAGATTCTTCGACACCGAGAACTTCGACCAGTGCGGTTGACAACATGAGCACAAGATTTATGGAACTTTCCAGTTCGGAAATCGGTCAACTGCACGGTTGCGAAAAAATCGGAGCAAAACCGGTCGGGCGAGATGTAATACTCTTGAAGTACCTGACGAAACACGATAAGGCTCCCGTGTCATGGGTATTCACATTTTACCGCTCGCCGCGTTCCAACAGCACCTGGAATTTGATCCTCGTGCGTTTTGACACGAATCTGGAATCGGCGATGTAGAGGATAGAGGGTAGAGGATAGAGGGTAGAGGATAGAGGGTAGAGGATAGAGGATAGTCATCTAAACCTCTATCCTCTGTTCTCTATCCTCTACCCTCAATTTGACATTTCTTAAAATTTTGTCATTTTCCTCAAATTCCCCGTTGACTTTCCCGATAGAAAGGATACACTTACGCCCAATATTTCAATTAAGTTCCCTTTAGACTTACGAACCTTTCCTATCATGGCGGTCCCCAAACGTAAACACAGCAACGCGAGATCCGGTTCCCGGAGGGCGCACGATCATAAAAAACCGGTCGAACGCACGATTTGTTCCGAGTGTAATACGGCTATCCCCACCCATGTCATCTGCCCCAAGTGCGGCACCTACATGGGACGTGAGGTCGTGGAAATGGACTAAACTAACCGACTCTTCAGGGATGAAGAATACTCTCGTCATACCGTATATTCCAATTTTTCAAAACAATGGGTAAGGTCGCCTTTTTGTTTGCCGGTCAGGGTGCGCAAACCGTGGGAATGGGACGCGGAATCTTTCAGTCCCGCTCCGCCGTCAAGGCCCTGTTCGAACAGGCCAACGATCTGCTTGGTTACGACATTGCCCGGCTCTGCTTTGAAGGGCCAGCTGAGGAACTCGATTCCACAATTCACAGCCAACCGGCGATTTTTCTGGTCAGCATCGCTTCCCTGGAAATCTTGAAAGAGCAGGAGCCGCAAAAGTTCCAAAATTGCCAAGCCGCCGCCGGTTTGAGTCTCGGCGAATACACCGCTCTGGTTTTTTCCGGGGCGATCCGGTTTGAGGACGGTCTCCGCCTCGTCCAAAAGCGGGGCCAAGCGATGCAGGAAGCATCCGACGCCGTTCCCAGCGGCATGGTCAGTATCCTTGGTCTCGAACTGCCGCAGGTCGAAGAACTTTGCGAAAAAGCGAGAGGAACCGGCGTTTTGCAGGTCGCCAATATCCTTTGTCCGGGCAATATTGTCGTTTCCGGCACCAACGAAGCCTGCGAACGAGTCGCCGAACTTGCCCGACCGGCGGGAGCGATGAAGGCCTTACCGCTTGCCGTCGCCGGGGCGTTTCATACGCCGCTGATGCAGCCGGCGGTCGACAAACTCGCCGAAGCACTGGACGCGATCACCATACAGCCGCCAAGAATCCCGGTGATTAGCAACGTGGACGCTCAACCGCATACGGCCCCTGACGAAATCCGGCAAATCCTCATGAAGCAAATCCTCCAGCCGGTCCAGTGGGAAAAGTCCATGCGATACCTTCTGGAGCGGGAATTCGACCAATTTTTCGAAATCGGCCCCGGAAGAGTCCTCCGGGGACTGCTCAAACGGATTGAGCGTAAAGTGGATTGTCAAGGCGTTGATATTTAAGAATAAGAATAATGAGTACCACTCTGACAAAACCTAAAATCAAGCGTGATTCCAAGCCATTCGTAAAACCTCGAACAGGTGTAGAGTCCCCGAAAGGTTTGGTCAAGTCCCTCGTCAATCGACTACCGGACGACGCTACATGGGAACAGATTCAGTACCACATTGACGTTTTGACTGAAATTGCCAAAGGAGAAGAAGATATTGAAAACGGACGATTTGTTTCCCTTGAAGAGATAGAAAGAGAGTTTTTGGGGGAGTTTTAGAAGTGATCAAAGTGTATTTCACTCAAACTTTTCGAATACACCTCAGGGAAATACGAGAATACATTGCCCAGAATTCCACTTTTCAATCGCGACGAGTTGTCGCTGAGATTTTAAGGACAGTACGCCGATTATTGGATTTTCCCGAAATTGGTGCTTTTATCCCGGAAATGAAAGCCAAGCGATATCGTGAAATTCATGTTTTCAATTACCGGATTATTTACCGTTTCCTTAAAAAAACAAACGAAATTCAGGTTGTTGCCGTCGTTCATGCGGCCAGACAACTTTCCCATAAATTTTTTCGTGAAATAGAATAGGTAAGCTGAAAAGAACAAAGCCAAAAATGCAAATGAATCCGGCTGTTTGCGAAGTGGAGCCGCTGGAAAATTTTGTGTTAAGATTGACTTTTGAGAACGGAGAGGTGCGGTTTTTTGATGCGAAGCCGCACTTTCGGTACGATTTTTTCAAGCCGCTGGGCGATCCGGTGTACTTTGCGAAAGTTCGCCCTGTGTCCGGCACCGTCGAATGGCCCGATGGCCAGGATTTTTGTCCCGATACGCTCTACCTTGAAAGCAGATAATCAAACAAATGAAAAATAAAAAATGAAAAATATCTTGCGTAAACGATTTTTTTCATGTTCCTTTTCCCTATTTTTCATTTTTTATTTTTCATTTTTCATTTAAAATAAAGATGTTACAAGTAGACCTAACTGGCCGGACGGCCGTTGTGACCGGGGCAACCCGGGGGATTGGACTTTCCATTGCTCAATGTCTGGCCACACGCGGGGCGAAGGTGGCCTGTATTGGCACCAATGTCGAACTGCTTGCGCAAGTTGTCGATGGCATCCGCTCCAGCGGCGGCGATGCGGAACCGTTTCCCGTCAATATCACGATTACGGACGCCGTTGAAAAAACGGTTAAGGAGATTTTGGAGAAATTTCAAAAGGTCGATATCCTCGTCAACAACGCCGGTGTCACCCAGGATATGCTTTTGCGGCGTATGACCGACGAGCAGTGGGACAGCGTGATCGCCGTCAATTTGCGGGGAACGTTCCTGATGACCCGGGCTTTGACCGAGCCGATGCGGAAAGCGAAATACGGTCGAATCATCAACATTTCCAGCGTGAGCGGACTGATCGGCAATCGGGGCCAGGCGAATTATTGTGCCTCGAAAGCGGGTTTGATCGCTTTTACGAAAACGGTCGCCCTGGAACTGGCGAACCGGAACATCACCGTCAATGCGGTTGCGCCCGGCTTTATTGAGACGGACATGACCGCAAAACTTGACCCGCTGATTTTGGCGGGAGCGAAAGACAAAACGCCCGTCGGACGGCTCGGTCAACCGATTGACGTCGCCAACGCCGTCTTGTTTCTCGCAAGCGAACAGGCATCCTTCATCACCGGCCAAACGTTGGTCGTCGACGGAGGACTCACAGTTTAAATGAGAAATGTGAAATGAGAAATGAGAAATTATTTTTCTCTTTTCTCATTTCCGACTTTCTCATTTTTCATTTCTCATTTCTCATTTAAAAAACTATGGCTTCCATTCAAGAAAGAGTTACCAGTATTATTGCCGATCAACTTGGTGTCAACAAGGAATCGGTGACGGACAAGACGGACATTGCCAACGATCTCGGAGCGGATTCGCTCGACATTGCCGAGCTGATGATCGCGTTTGAGGACGAGTTCGACATCGACATCGTCGAAGAAGACGCACAAAACATCACCACCGTCGGCCAGGTCGTCGAACATATCACCAAGGCAGTCGAAGCGAAATGATTACGAATTACGAATTACGAATTACGAACCGGGACATAAGCCCGTAATTCGCAATTCGTAATTCGTAATTTACAAGCTCATAGTGTAAACGGATTGGTTATGAAATCGGAAAAAGTGTTGAAAATTAAGGAAATCGGAAATTGGAAATAGGAAATAGGAGAGACTTTTTTTACCCTATTTCCTATTTCCTCTACTGTTTTGAGTTACCATCTGTTTACGGTTTGAGTACAAGTAATTCGTAATTCGTAATTAAAAACTATGCGTACCGTTATAACAGGGATTGGTTTGGTTACGCCGCTTGGCTGTCAGGTCGAGCAGGTTTGGAAGAAGGTTTGCGAAGGCGAAAGCGGCATCCGCCCGATTTCCGAGGAATCTTTGATGGTTTTTCGTTCGAAAATCGGCGGAGAATGCCTTGACTTCACCACCGACGGTTACATGGACCCGCATGAGGCAAAGCGAATCGACCGTTTCGTCCAGTACGCCGTCGTTGCCGCGATGGAAGCGGTCAAGCTGTCCGGCCTCGATTTCACGAAAGAAGACCGGAGCCGTTGCGCCTCGATCATCGGAAGCGGTGTCGGCGGATTGGCCGAAATCGAGGTGCAACACCAGAAGCTCATCGACAAGGGACCGTCAAGGGTGTCACCGTTCACGATCCCCAAGATCATGCCGAACGCCGCCGCCGGGCAGGTCTCGATCCAATATCAACTGACCGGTCCGTCTTACGCCGTGTCCACCGCTTGTGCCAGCGGGGCCAATGCGATCCGTGACGCCATCGGTCTGATTCGCCGTGGTGCCGTCGATGTCGTCATCACCGGCGGTACCGAAGCGGCTCTGACCAAACTGGGAATGTCCGGATTTTGTGCCATGCGGGCATTGTCCGAACGAAACGACGATCCGCAGCGGGCCAGCCGTCCGTTTGACAAGGACCGGGACGGGTTCGTCATTTCCGAGGGAGCGGGAATTCTCGTACTGGAATCCGAGGAACACGCCAGAGCCCGTGGTGCCGCAATTCTCGGCGAAATCCTCGGTGCCGGTGTCACTTCCGACGGAACGCACATTACGCAGCCAGACGAACAAGGGCTTGAAGCGGCAAGGGCGATGACGCTTGCTTTGAATGACGCCAGGGTCGATGCGGCCAAAATCGATTACATCAACGCTCATGGCACCAGCACCACGCTTGGCGATCTGGCGGAGACGGCGGCGATCAAGCTGGCGTTTGGGGACTTGGCGAAAAAGATACCGATTTCCAGTACCAAAAGCCAGATGGGACACCTCCTCGGCGGCAGTGCCGGGGTCGCGGCGATTTTGACGCTCCTGACGCTCCGGGATGGTGTCATACCGCCGACGATCAACCTGGAAAACCCGGACCCGGCGTGCGATTTGGACTACACGCCGCTGGTCGCCAGAGAAAAGAAGTGCTCCATCGCCATTACCAACAGCTTCGGCTTCGGCGGACATAACGCCTGTTTGGTAATTGGACGGTAATGAATTAACAGAGCCGCAGTCGTAATATTGCGTTGGTTTTCTCGCAATCTTACGAGTGCGGCTCTGTTATTCTTTTTCCACCGCCGAATAAAAACCCATCTTATTGCCCGGTCCGATGGTTTCTGTTATACTCTTGGCTGTTGCGTTTGGCGGTCAGGTCCCGCCAACGCCATGAAATGAATCTTCCAACCACTCAATTACCATGTTTTTTGATTGCCGTCATTTTTTGAAACAGTTGGCTTTGCTTGGAGCCGTTGTCGTAACCTCGTTTTCGTTTGCTTTCGGGCAGAACGAACCGGCTGCGAGTCCACCGCCCGACGGTTCGTTTACCGTTCAGTTTGGAGAGGTCCTTCCGAAAAAAAAACCGCCTCGTGTCATTACCATTCCCGATGTGGGGGAATACAAGGTGTTGAAAGGGGATTTCCATATTCACACCGTTTTTTCCGATGGTGTGGTCTTGCCGAAAGACCGCGTTGCCGAGGCGGTCGATAACGGGCTTGACGTCATCGCCATCACCGATCACGTCGAATACCGTCCGCATTTTGGCGGTAATGGTACAGGGATCAAGCTACTCGATAAAAACGACGATTACAACATCGCTTACGATCTCGCAAAGCCGGTGGCGGACGAAAAGAACCTGATTCTGGTGCGTGCGGTGGAAATCACCAAACGTATGCCGCCGGGACATTTCAACGCCCTCTTTCTCAAAGACGCCAATCCGGTTGCCGCCGTTGTGGACGACTGGCGACAAATGATTGCCGTCGCGGTCGAACAGGGAGCTTTCATACAGTGGAATCATCCCGGTGCGGTGAATCCGAATTTCGGGTTTCCCGATGGGCCGATGCGTTTCACGGACGAGCATGAAGAGATTTACCAAAAAGGACACCTGCACGGCGTCGAAGTTTTCAACGGATTTTCGTTCTATCCTGTCGCGATGCAGTGGTGTATTGAGCGGGACCTTGCAATGATGGGCGACAGCGACATCCACCCAAGCGAGTGGGACAGATACGGATACCAGAATCCGCTTCGGCCCATGACGCTGATTCTTGCGAAAGAGCGTAGTTACGATTCCGTCCGGGAAGCGTTTTTTGCCAAGCGTACGATTGCGTTTGCGGCGGGAATGGTGATCGGACGTCAGGAATGGCTTGAAAAGCTGTTCAAGGCGTGTGTTACAATGACCTCAAAACCGGGACTTTTGGTACTGGTGAACAAAAGTGATATTCCGTGCCAAGTCCAGGCCGGGGGAGTGGTTTGCGAACTTCCTCCGCAAGGAAAAATCACGATTTATCGAAGCGACAGCATGAATAAACTCACTGTGAGCAACTGGCGTGTCGGGGTGAATCAACCGCTCGAAATTACGCTTCCCCGTTGATGACGGGAACGCGGCGTACCGGCTAAAAGGGCGGTCCGGCGAGGTTTTCGACAAGCAGACGATTGACAATCTGTGGGTCCGCTTTTCCGCCCAGTTTTTTCATAATTTGACCGACAAGGAACCCGATTGCTTTTTGGTTGCCGCTTTTGTAATCGTTGACCGACTTCGGATTTTCCGACAAAACCGTCTGAACGGCTTCACGGATCGCTTCGGTATCGCTGACCATGCCGAGCTTGTTCTCCTCGACGTGGAGGGCAGGATCAATGTTTTCCTTGAGCACCAACGCAAGCAACTTTTTCCCCACGTTGCGGTTGATCGTCTTGCGGTCCACCAGTTCCATCAGCTTGGCAAACTTTTGGCAATCGATCTCAATATCGTCCTCCCCTTTGTTGTCCCCTTTGGCAATGGCGAGCAGTTCGACGATGATCCAGTTGGCGACCTCCTTCGGCTTGTTGAAGTGCCGCGTCGCTTCGTCAAAAATACGGGAAAGCCTTTGACTGCCGGTGATGATTTTGGTGTCATATTCCGACAAGCTCAACTCCTGCGTCAACCGCTGAAACTTGGCGTCCGCCGTTTCGGGTAATGACGCTCGAATGGTGTCAATCCACTTTGCGTCGATCACAACCGGCATAATCTCCGGGTTGGGGAAGTACCGGTAGTCGGTCGCGTCTTCCTTGCCTCGCATGGAAAAGGTTTCCCCCTTGGTGTCATTCCAACCACGGGTTTCCTGTACTAAAACCTCGCTTTTCGTTTCCAGGGCGTCAATATGCCGTTGCGACTCGTAAGCAATCGCGGCGGCAATCGCTTTAAGCGAGTTCATGTTCTTCATCTCGGTGCGGGTTCCCAGCTTGTCCGAACCGACCGGGCGGACGGAGAGATTCACGTCGCACCGCATGGACCCTTCCTGCATTTTGCAGTCGGAAATGCCCGCAAAACTCAACAGCGACCGCAACTTTTCCAGGTAAGCGACCACCTCCGCCGCCGTCCGGAAGTCCGGGTTGCTCACAATCTCCACCAGCGGCACCGAGGTCCGGTTAAAGTCTACCAGCGACGTTCCGGACCTGGTGTCATGCACCAACTTCCCCGCGTCTTCCTCGATATGAATCTGCTTGAGGGTGATCCTTTTTTTGTCCGCTTCGGTTTCGATCTCCACCCAACCGTTCCGGCAGATCGGGGCAAACCACTGGGTGATCTGATACCCGGCCGGCAGGTCGGGGTAAAAATAATTCTTTTTATCGAACGTGATTTTCGGCGTAATTTCGCTGTTGGTAACAATTCCGGCGGCGATCCCCAGTTCCACCGCTTTCTTGTTAAGCACCGCCAGCATCCCCGGCATCCCGGCACAAGCGGGACAAACATTCTCATTCGCCTCCGCCCCGAACTTGGCAGAGCACCCGCAAAACAGCTTCGATTCGGTGGCCAGTTCCACGTGAACCTCCAGGCCCATGACGACTTCATACGACATTGTGCTTTTTACTTAAAACGTTTTTTTTCTCTCACAAAGGCGCGAAGACGCAAAGGAGTTGGATTTCAAACTTTTCTTTGCGTCTTCGTGCCTTTGTGAGAAAATAAAATTAATCCAAATGGCCGTTAATGGTTCTGACGATGCCAGTTTTCATCAACTCCTCACCGAAGTTCAACACAAAGCCAAGTTTCATTCCGGTTAATTTCAGGTAAGTGAGCAATTGTTTTTTGTGAACAGGGTTGAGTTTTTCCACTGATTTCAGTTCGAGAATAACTTTTCCTTCGACGATGATGTCCGCGCGAAAACCTTCGTCGAATCGCTCTCCATCGAATTCGATTGGGATACTGACTTGTCGTTGAACACGAATACCTCGCTTTGCGAGACGCCTTGAAAGAATCGCCTCATAAACCGACTCCAACAAACCTGGCCCCAAATCCTGGTGCAAATGGATCACGGTGTCAACGACGATAGTGCCAATTTCATTTTCAGTCAAATTTTGATTCCTCCAGAGAAATATTGCTATTACACTCCCATTCTATCCAAGTTTCACGGTATTATCAATAATTTAACGATTTTTTTGGTTCATCGGGAAAGTGCGTACCTTCCCATAGGTTATTGAAAAACGCGGACAAGTTGCTTTCATAGAAGGAGTTACCATACATTTTCTTTGAAAGGAGTAAATCATGTCCGCTACGCTATTATATCACATGCACGG
>CAZNVM010000141.1:0-4067 GCA_964576215.1 uncultured Planctomycetaceae bacterium | reverse complement strand
ACGAAATTCTACAAATATTAAGCGTAACAATATTCATCAAAACACCACTTTTGACGCTTTTTTCACAGGATTTTACACTTTTTAATAACTACTATAACCCTAAACAGTTGCTATTGTTCGACTTATGATCGGACGCTAGTGCAAAAATATACAAATTATAAGGGTACATGGCCGGTTTCGGTGGTACAAAGTGGTACAAGTAATTTCGTATGGAAAGGAGTGTCCAAAGCAAGCATCTTACGCCTTCTGCAAGCCCCGGTAATCCCATGTCGAGCCACTCCAAGAACTCGACACAGGGTTTTTCAGGAAATTGAGTCGTTCCCAGGTTGTTTGAATCACCTGATGGCTGTGGCAAACTCATCCATCGACTCACACATCGCGGCATGGACCGCCCAGGAATCCAGAGCTATCGGGTCAGTCATTTTGCTGATTATACTTTCTACATCTCTGGGAACCCTCTTAAACCTTGCTCGGAGGATTTTTAAGAGCGTCTCTGTTTTTCCTTCGGTTTTCCCTTCGGCTTTACCCTTGGCAATCTTCTCATCAAAAATCGATTTAATCATTTCTTTCTCCTTTGGGAATACGGTTTTTAATACTTCGCTCACCGCCGCCTCGTCCAGCTTCCGGTGACGGGCTTTGAACGCCATTTCGACGAAATCCAATAATTCCTTGGTCACTTCGACCTTCTGCTCTTTATCCGCAAGTTCCAAAAGCGGTCGAAAGGCTTCTGGAAAATCTTCTCCGGCGTCTTCGATCATCTTCTTGAGGAGACCGAATGTCGCCCGTAATACCGGGCCGCCGACTAACTGGCCCAGGTCCCATGATGGCAAATCAATTACGTCATACTCGACCTCAACGACCTTGCCAATCGGCTTGCCATCCTTGTCCTTCGGAAGTGAGTCCGACATTTTGGGGTACGGTCCCCGGTGTGGCTTCTTCCCCGTTCTTAACACAATAAAATAGGGGGCCGACAGGGGCTTTCCCTCTTTCTCCTCGGCGGTCCATATCGCGGTAATATACTTGAGCAACTTTCGAGGAATTTTCTTCAAACTCCCCCCTTGGTGCTCGAAGATTATCACGGCCATCAGGGTTCCGTTCCCGCTTTTGAGCGGACACGTAAATACGAGATCAACGATTCGCTCATCGCCCTTTGCGCCTAAGTAATGCGTTGGAGCAAGGGCGATCTTCATTATGTCTATCGCGTCAACGAAGTGTTTGTTCCCGTAGTTGACCAAAAAATCCACAAACACAAGGACTTGACCGAACATTCTTTTTAGGAACGCATCATAAATATGGTCCCTTGTGGCTTCTGCTCTTTTGATTCTGTGCCCATCTCCGGCGACTTCGCGTCTACGGTTGCTTTCGGCTTTCGCCGTCGTTTCGGTGGTACTTTTGATAGCGTTTCCATGTTTGTATTCTACCTGAGAACCCAGGGGAATCAAGTCGGATAGTTTGGTATTTCCGAAGAACCGTACCAACTCTTTACACCAGTCCCCCGTGCTTCAATACCTTCTCCTCCCGTCGAATTACCCGGTCACAAAGTTTCTCGATCTCCTTCAGTAACTTTGTGGCAACAGGGCGTTTGGGGTCTTCGGGGACCGTCGAATAATACTCATCGTCAATCGTGAACATCGCCCTGAGCGTGGATGCCTTGTCCGGCTCCATGTCGTCGAAGAGCAACATGTCATAATCGGCATCCCAGAAGACCTGGCACTCAAGCACCTCCACCACCTCTCGCCAGTCGTCCATGCGGTCCGATTCGGCAGTCAGGGGTTCCTCGTCTCTCAAGTCGTCCGGGAAGTCCCGCTCAACAATACTATAAGGAGCAAGCAACGTACTTCGCCAGTAGAACGCATGATCCCGGTCGCCATCTGCCTCCAATTCGTCTGCAAATTCGGCGGCGTAGCAGATTTCAGCATTGACCTCCGACTCCAACTGCCGGAAAACACAAGCAATAGCCGCCTCCAAGAAGGCTGTATGACGACAGACAGGCGTTTTCCGATCAAGCAGACCATAAGCAATACGGTGTAACGTCCAGATTTTCTGCTCCGTCGTCAGGCAGTCGAATGCCCGGTGTCCCCTCTCAATATCATCGTCCCAGTCCATAGCGTCCTTCAAGTCGCCGAGTATCGATTGGATACCACGAGCAAGCATCACGGCATAGGGACCGGTGAATGTTGTATTGCCTTCAGGAGCTCGCCACATGTTGAAGTCGAAAACTGAAAAGGAATCTTGTGAGGTGTTATTCTCCCATAAAACGACCCTTTCGACAATAGCGGGTAAGATTCAGCTTTCTCGAAGGGGGCCGGGTTTGCTGGGCTGGCCCGGGAATTCTCCGCACGGCCAAAACCGGCAATTGCCGTGTGTGGCCGCAATGTAGGGACCGGAAACCCAAAACTCCAGTACCCCAGCCATCCTATTTCGCTTTCACCACCGGCAATTCCCTCCAATTGGTCGTATAGCCGGGGCTACAGTGGTCTGAAGCACCTCGCCAGTTCTGGGCTGTTCCCTGGGCACCGAAGAACAGTTTGCCGGGGCCGAGGACATGATTGATCCGGTCTATCGATTCCATTAACCCGGCGTCTTGCTGTCTTTGCTCAGGGGTTAGGTTGGTGGAAGATATAGTCCTAAGTCTTCGGCAAGTTTGAGAACTTCGTCTGCGGACAAATCCCTTACTTCCTGCTCGTATTTTTCAAGTTTCTCCTCATAGTGCTTATCAACTACATTAGTAGGGCGACGTTTCCAGAATACTTTTTCAAGGACTTCCTCATGTGTAGCGGCTTCGTTATCATCAATGAAAACCGTGTATTTTTCAGGACGATCTGGATCAACCTTAACTGAACCAGTTTCAGAGTCAATCACCACAAATTCTGTTTTATGAACCAATCGTTCTCTCACTTTCGTGTCGTCTCTATATGTGTCAAATATATGACGATACCCCCAAAAACTGTCGTTTCGCGAGTGAGTACCTGATAAAGTAACATGTTCGTGAATCCAATCGTTCGGTTTAATGACTTCGCTAAACCTAGCCAAGCGGAACTTTATTCCATTTAGATTAGCACGCATAAACCTTGTCCCTCTAAAATCGGAACCTCTACAATTCGTAGTCGATAGATTTGCACTCCAAAAATCAACATAACGAAAATCTGCATCCCACATTTCTAAATCCCAAAACAGTGCCCCGCTAAGGTCCGCTCTAAAATTATCTCCATCGTATAGTTTTACATCTTCGGGGAAAAAAATATGTTGTTTTCTTTCGATTGTTTAACGGGCGATTGTTTCGTAGGTGGTCTTCTGGTTTACGAAACAACAGGTTAATGATCGTTTGGATTACCTGCGTTGATACAATGCGATTATCTTTGTTGCTCAACAATACTTTAATCTCCTCATTATACTGAGCAATTTTCACAACATCCCGAAGACGCTCTGCCCTATTACGGAGATTAGTAACACGAATCAGTTCTTTGTAGCCGGGCTTGGTGGTTTCGATACGAATAAAACTACATAGTATATTGAGAACTTGCTTTTGATAACTCGGATCAATTGTTGCCAGATTATGAAGCGCATGTATGCCGCCTAAAATGACGGACTGTTCTTTGTGTCCCAGATGCTCAATAGCCTCTTTGAATTGAGTATGACGCAATGTTTTATTGGCAATATCTTTTTGATTTGCAAGTTGCATCAAAGCCAATCCTATGACAAGGATAGTACCAATCCCCACCAAAAACGGAATCGTAATTTTTGATGCAAATTTACCCCACTCCGTTAGTTGAGACTTGTTCTCATATTTTTCCACAAATTGTATCCTCATTCCCCCGGTAATGCCCCCTAGCCAATAAACGGAGACGTCTTGCCAGCGAAAGCAAAGTTCGACACAGAGTATCACAATCACAAAGCCAATCACAAGTGTTTTTTTAGTCATTCTGTTCCACTAGCGTCCGATCATAAGTCGAACAATAGCAACTGTTTAGGGTTATAGTAGTTATTAAAAAGTGTAAAATCCTGTGAAAAAAGCGTCAAAAGTGGTGTTTTGATGAATATTGTTACGCTTAATATTTGTAGAATTT
>CAZNVM010000140.1:0-17920 GCA_964576215.1 uncultured Planctomycetaceae bacterium | reverse complement strand
AACGTAATTCTTCGAAGACGAATCGCGAGTATCCGCGAAAATCGCAGAAGAAAAAACTACACGAACCCGTCATCGAAATCGCCTCAAAATTTATGAAAATGCAAGCAAAAAGCCGCAAAGTAAGTGTTGCACTTGCTTAAGGGAACGAAAGCCGTAGAGGAAGGTAGGCGCATAGCAAGAGCGCACGAATTGAGAGAGGGTAATCATGGGGGGGTTAAGATTGGTAAGGGGTGAATGTGATTTGGAAGGCCACACGTTACCAGAAAATAGGATTTGATTCAAGAGCGGTCGAAAAAATTTTCAAAAAAAGGGATGAAAAAAGGGAGATTCCGTAAAACCTCCCTAAGCAGGGTCCAAATCACAACCCTTACGACACGAAAGAATTATCCCTGCAATGAGATTGATGGGACTCGAACCCATGACCTACGGATTAAAAGTCCGTTGCTCTACCAACTGAGCTACAATCCCCGCACGATTACGCTTCCATCCCCAAAAGGAGACCCAAGCGTAAGGCGGATAGCTTACCCTTGTTTCCAAAACAGTCAAGGGGCAAGAAGAGAGGAGATTACCCGGCAACTTCGCTACAGAACTTGACGTTTGAACGGCACTGCGGTAAAAAGAACTCTCTTCCCTGCCCCCCATTCCCTACTCTTCCAATGGTTCGCCTTTTCAATTTGATCGTCAAGGAATTTTTGGCGTCGCTTCGTGATCCGAAGACGCGAGCGGTGCTCATCGGGCCGCCGATCATGCAGATTCTCATTTTTTCGTACGCAATCACGCAGGAAGTGAAAAATGTCACGCTGGCCGTCTACAATCAGGACGCCGGTCTTGAAGGGGACGTTTTAACACAACGATTCCGGAACTCGTCGACGTTCACGAAAATCGTAACAATTTCGCATCAGGGGGAGATCAATTCGCTGATCGACAACCAAAAAGCGATGGGCGTTGTCGTGATTCCTCAGGATTTTTCCCGTGAACTTTACGCCAGACGACAGGCGAAAATTCAAATCCTGCTCGATGGTCGCAAATCGAACGCTTCCTCCATCGTCGGCGGTTATGCAAGTAAAATCATCAATCGGTTCATCCAGGAATATTTTGTCCGAGGTCCGTCAGTCGGAGTCGAGATCGAAACGAGAAACTGGTTCAATGTCAATCTCGATCCCCGTAAAACGACGGTGCCCTGCCTGGTCTGCGTTCTGGCAACGGTGCTCGGCGTCCTCATTTCCGGGCTTTCCATCGCTCGTGAACGGGAAATGGGAACTTTTGAGCAAATTCTCGTAACTCCGCTGACGCCGACGGAAATCCTGCTCGGCAAGGCGATTCCGGCGTTGATTCTGGCGACCTGCTCGGCAGTGATGCTGATCGGGATCGCGATTTTCCTCATGGGCATTCCGTTTCAAGGGTCGTTTTGGCTTCTGTTGGCGTCGCTCAACCTGTTTCTGCTGTCGATCATCGGCGTCGGCTTGTTCGTCAGTTCGCTTTCCCTGACGCAACAACAGGCGATTCTCGGCGTAATGCTCGTCATGCCGCCGTTTATCATGCTGTCCGGCTTTGCAACACCGGTCGAAAACATGCCGAACTGGTTGCAATGGTTCACCGTCGTCAACCCGGTCCGATGGTACATGGTGATCGTCAAAGGGGTTTTTATGAAGGGGATGGGGGCCGGTGAAGTTTTCCTGAACTGTATCCCGCTTGCACTGATTTCAACGGTCACGCTGACCGCCGCCGGAGTAATGTTCAGGAGGAGAATGGAGTAAAATGAGAAATGAGAAATGAGAAATGAGAAATGAGGAATGAGAAATGAGGAATGAGAAATGAGAAATGAGAAATGAGAAATGAGAAATGAGAAATGAGGAATGAGGAATGAGGAATGAGGAATTTTGAACCCAAAGTTCCGTAAAGATTTTGAGCCAATCCTGATTTCTGATTTCTGATTTCTGATTTCTCATTTCTCATTTCTCATCTACTACAATCGTCAAAACGGTTTTAACCGATGGGGGTAATAACGAATTTCAAGGAATTTTCGATTCTCTTTCGCAGGGTGTCCGAATTCTGCGGCATACTACCGATGTATGTCGAAATAGGTTGTTCCCCGACGTCCGCGCTCGGGTTTTGGCCAGGCGGCAAAAACGGAACAACTGTGATAAACGGACCGAAATCGTAAAAATTCCTACTTTCGGTATTGTTTGCGTTGACAACCTATTTTTCCATCATTAGAATCGGTGGGGGCCGGGTTTTGTCCGGCCTGCTCGTCATGGAACTATCGACCGCTAAACCGTCCGCTTTTTTTTAGGAGCCTATCGACCATGAAATCTGATCAAGGTACGATCATTGTGATGATCGTTTTTATTCTTTTGAGCGTACTCCTCATGGTTTTGTGTTGGGTGTTTTATTCTCAATCCAAGGATACGTACCTGTTACTCGAAGCGGCGAAAGGGGAAGCGACGAAACTTGAAGGAAGTTTGCGAGCGGCCAACAGCGATGTAGACAAACTCAAGGAGATCATTGGTGCGGCCACGGCAGTACCGATCGCCGACATTGGAGAAAAATTCACAAATCAGGCGAAGGAAAAAGCGATGCCGGACACCGCCAAAGGGTATATGGGGCTCGTGGACTTCCTTTATTCCAAACTCAAGGGGGTTTCCAAAGAGTTGGAAGACGCAAAAAACACCAACCTGGCCTTGCAGACGAAGTTCGAGACCTTGTACAAAGACACGCAGGAGCAGATCAGAATCCACGAAGACGCTGCAGTGGCCGCCCAGAAAAAACTTCAAGAGGAACAGGCAAAATACGCCCAATCCATGGCGGGTCGGGACAAAATCAAGCAAGACCTTTTGAAGGATAATCAGACGATTCGAGCAGACGCGGAAGCGGCCATCAAGCAAATCCAAACGGAAAAAGCAATTGCCGAGAACAATCTTAAAAACATCAATACCGTCAACGAAGGTCTGACGAAGGCGATCTCCGAGCTTCGTGCTCCTGTTCTTGAGCAGGAAGACGGGCGAATCGTGACCGTAAACCAGCTTAACGGCATCGTAACACTGAATATCGGTAGCGCGTCCGGATTACGTAACGGAATCACTTTTGCGGTGTTTGATCCCAATGAAAAGAATCTCGCCGAAGCAAAACCGAAGGGAAGCATCGAAGTCAGCCAGGTTCTCGGTCCCAACAACGCGGAGGCCCGGATTCTTGAGACCGTGATTACCGAACCGATTATGCGGGGCGATTTGATCTATACGCCCGTCTGGAAGCCGGGTTTGCACCAACGGTTCGTACTTAGCGGACAGATGGTTGTTCCGGGATTCGGTTCAAAAAAAGAGGATAACACGACCTTCGAAGACGATGTTAGAAATGTGATCAATCTGATTCTCGCCAATGGCGGTATTGTTGACTATTACATGAGAAACGACGGAGTCATCATGAAGGTCAACACACGAATCGACGCTCAGGGTAAGATTCAATTTCTTGGTGAAGAAACGGCGAATTTCTCGCCGGGCGGCGGCGGGGACGAACTCCTCCAGGAAACCGCTTTTCTCGTTGTCGGCAAGGGAGACGCTCTGAACGATACCCTAATGTCGAACATGCGGGTTCTTGACGAGCGGGCGAAGGTACAAGGTATCCGAACGATCACCTTGTCGGAGTTGCTACGCCGTATGGGATGGAGGAACGCGGTTCCCACGCAGGGTTACGGCCGCCTCGCCAATGAGAGTGATCTTGCGGCAAGACCGACCAAACCGATGCCCGTTTCTCCGGGTGTCGTGTCGCCGATTTATTCACAGCAAGCGACGACCCCTCAAAAAAGCTCGCCGGGAAATGTTTCGCCGCTCTATCTGGACAGTTCGGTAATGAAATCCTCTCCAGGTACTGTTTCGCCTCTCTACCAAAAAGATCGAAAACCGGTTAACGCCGCACCCGGAGTCGTGAGTGGAATCTACGGCGGTCAGTAACACGGTTGCGAAATTGACCCCGATGTTCACTTGCGTCGGGTGCTTTTACCAACGGCAAAGCAAACCGACCCCGTGCATTTCTTCGTTGACGACGGGATAAAACGTCCAGTGGCGTCCGAAGCAGGGATTTTCCGATCGGCTGATCGCCCTGCATGACAGGTAAGCCAAATGCCAACCGAGGATCACTTGGGAAAGAAAGTGCGCGTCGTCGTTGATTCGGCTCCATCCGGTCAACGTCGAACCGGCGTAAAAGAGGGTTTTAAGCCAAATTCGGTCGGTCATTTGCGCCGCCGTGATAAAGGGAACCGCCCCCAAAAAAGCGTGCCCGCTGATTCCATGAGAGGAACTCAACGGGTGCCAGTAAGAAGAACGCGGTCCTGCCTCATCGGGACGCGCCGCTCCAAGAACAACCTGACCGATCAGCAGGGTCGGAAATCCGGCGAAAATTGCCCGCCCGCACCGGGAACTCCATTCTCCGGTAAGGTCGAAATGCTTTTGTTCCCAGCCGCAATCGACTTTAATATAACGATAAGTCAGTCCGATCAAGAGATAAGCCGGAATCACTTGAGCACCTTCGCCAAACGTTTTGCAGGAAGACGCGAAACGATCCGAGTTGCGGTTGCGAACTTTATCCTGATACCAACGGTGAACATTTTCGTCGGCGGCGGTGTTGGCAAGCGGGGCGGCAACGGCCAACGCAACGCTAAAATGTAACGCCGTGTCCCAGTTGTAAAACCACGGCAACCCCTTCTTGTAAAGCCGGGTTTCTTCCCGAAGCGGTTCGTACATTCTGCCGAGCATCGTCGAAGGGGGGCGATACCGCTTTCCGTACGGTCCGGAAGGGAGTCGGGCAAACGCCGGATCGTGCCAGGAATAGTAATACGTTTTTCGGTAACCCCTCGTTCGTGAAGTTTGTGCAAGAACCAGGCAATCGTCCGGGCAAACCTCTTCGTTGAGTTCTTCCCGATCGTTCAAGGCCGTGTCGAAAAATTCCTGAAAGAACGGTTCCTGGGAAAAAAGTGGCGACCGGTTTCCCAACAGAATGACAAGCAGACAAAAAAAGGAAAACCTCGTTGGAGACATAGTGATATTTCCACCCTGAATGAATAATCCCATCCTACCAAACGATCATCGTAACCGTACTCTTCCCAAGATGATGTATTTTCCTAAAAATCAGGAACGTAGGACACAACCAAACGGAGTAATTGTTGTAATCGGTAGTCTTTACGCTGTTCTATGCTGTAGAACGCCAATAAGGTAACATTTTGGGAGCGGAATAGTAGCCGGGAGCGTGAGCGACCGGTTAAACACTAAACCGGTCGCTCACGCTCCCGGCTACTATTTTAAGTCAAGGAGCCGCGAACATATTCACGCCATCATCCGGTACAATCCGATTTTCATGTATTTTCAAAAAGACCGTTCTTGGGGAATTGCGATAATAGGCGATGAGAGTCTGTTGGATTATTGAGCCGCATAACAGGAAACATGGACATCGAGGAAAACAGCCTGGAATCGCCGCCGATCATTTCGGACGTTGATTTTGCGCCGTCCGGTGCTCCGCCGGTTTTCGGCAGGGAAAGACTTGTCGTTCCGCCAATCCTCACGGAAGAGCAAAAAAATCCTTCGCGAAAAACCGGAAAAAAAACGGCTCGGCAACTCTTTTATGCGCTCGTTGCATGGTTGGCACTGAAAGAAGTCGTCGGAACCTGGACCAGTTTCGTGTTCCACTTTTTTCTGCTGATATTGCTCGCACTCATTGCCAACAAGCCTCCGCAATTGCCGCAGGGACTTTTGGTCGGTGGATTTTCCAAGTTCGAAGACGGCTTCGGTGACGGCGATGGATTTGAGGTGAATCTCGGGGGAAACGGAGAGGGTGAAGGAGAGGGAGCCGGGGATTTTGGGGAATGGTTTGTGCCGGACATTTCCCCGAGGGATTCCTTACCGGAAGGGTTTTCAACAGGGTTGGATACGCTCCCAAGCGGACCGCCGGGCCAAGTTTCCACAGACGGAATTTTGGGGAGCGGAGGGTATGGTTCCCCGAACGGCGTGCCGGGTGGGGTTCCCGGTGGACATCTGGTCGGAACGATGGGAGGCGGTGGCGGATTCGGAAGCCGAACCGGAGGCAACCGCGGCAAACGTGGCGGGCCGGGCGATCCGACCAATTCGAGCGAAGGCGGGGTCGAGGCCGGACTGCATTGGCTCGCAAAACATCAGGAAAGCGACGGAGGGTGGAGATTTGATTTAGGAAATTGCGGCAGAGCGGGTTGGTGTAAAAATCCCGGAACACATTCGAACCGTAACGCGGCAACGGCCCTTGCGATTTTGCCGTTCCTCGGAGCGGGCTACACCCATTTGGACGGACAGTACAAGCTGGTCGTCAGGAAGGGGTTAAACTTCCTGCTCGACTCAAGAAACGGCGTGGAAACGTCGTTCGGAAACGATTTTACGCGGCAAACATCGCAAGAAAAAGGGATGTATGCCCAGGGAATTGTCGCCCTTGCGTTGAGTGAAGCGTACGGAATGACCCGGGGAAAAGCGAAAAGCAGACAGGAACAGGAATTTGAGGAGAAATTACGGGACACGGCTCAAAATGCGATTCGGTATATCGAAGCGGCCCAAATCCCGGAAGGAAAGTTTATCGGTGGTTGGCGATACGAAAGACGGGTCGCCGAAAGGCCGTTTCCCAGCGACCGTCCTGTGGACAATCTCTCCGAGGACTCTTGGGTGAACATCCTTCGGTACCAAGCCGGCGACCTTTCCGTGAGCGGTTGGCAGATGCTTGCCCTGAAAAGTGCCCTGCTTTCCGGTTTGGAGGTGAAATCGACAACCCTGACGCGGGCGGAACTGTTTCTCAACTCGACGCAGTATGACGGAGGGGGGCAATTTAACTACGTGCCGTTGAGATTAACAAATGTGGACGACAAAGAAACTCGTGTAGGGGAACGAATTGGTGAACATCCCGATTCCGTTTACACGTGTACCGCAATCGGATTGTTATTACGGATGTATTTGGGAGCGAGGCCCGGTTTTCAGCCGCTGGACGAAGGAATCGACCACTTGGCCCGTTGGGGCGGCCTGAAGTCGGACCGCCAGGTCCGGTCCGCCGAGGGGCATTGTAATTTGTATTACGCCTACTATGGAACGCTTGCGATGAAGCATTACGGCGGTTCCGAGTGGGTAAGATGGTATCCGGACCTTCGGGAATTTTTGGTTCAAACACAGGCAAAAGGGGAACATGAAAACGGAAGCTGGTTTTTTCCGGACGACTACTGTGATATCGGCGGACGCTTGCTAAACACTTCCTTTGCGATTATGATTCTGGAAGCACCGTACCGATATATGTCGCTGTACGACGCACAGTAAAAAAATGAGAAATGAAAAATGAGAAATGAGAAATGAAAAATGAGAAATTTGTGAGAGTTTAGGGTGTGGCTGTGAAATTAGGTATCGTCTGACTCATTTTGTAGGGTTGATCACGGGAAACAAAACCTTAGTAACTCAAAAACGATCCAAAAAACGACCTAAAATTGCGGCTACGCCCAAAATTTGTGAAACTTAGTTTTCGGGTAATACAACCAAAACCCGAACCGGGAACTTTATTTTTTGGTTTTTTTGGAAAATTTTTCCTCCCTCTGAATTATTTTAAAATTTTTATGTTACAATCGGAACCGCTCTCGTTCCAGGCGGATTTTCCCTTTTCAAACCTTAGTTACTATTTCCAACCAAAGAGACGGCAATGAAGAAAACATTTTCCAGATGGATTCAAACGCTGACCACTGCAACAACGTCAAAAACTTCATCGAACAAAGGACCATCGAAAGCGGGGAAAAAAGCGTCAGGTCCCCAGACTAAAAAACTCGCTTTGGAGCTTCTTGAGGACCGTTGCCTGCTCACGGCGTCGTCGATTACGCTCAATCCGCTCCAGGAGTTTACTTATCAATCTTCCGGAGCCACCTCCATTTCTCTCGGCCTGGAACGCACTCATTTTATCGAGTCTGCGAAAATCAGTACCAATGGAAACGACATCGTCTCCGTGGACAGCGATCTGCGTACGGTTTCCGTTTTTCTGAACAAAAAGAATTCGCTCTACAACGATCCCGTGAAAACGGTCATTCCTTCCACCCAACCCGGTTGGAACAATGCCGCAAAATTCGCTCTCGCGGATATGAACGGCGACAATATCGCCGACCTGCTCGTTTTCTATCCCCGGCAAGTGACTTCGGGAGGAAGCACGCGAACCGACCTGTTCGTCGATGTTTATCAGGGATTGAGCGGGGCAAACCTCGGCAAGTTTTCGACTTCTCCCGTTACGACGCAAATCACGAATCCGTTTGGGTACACCGGAACGGAAAACTACTTCAGGATCGAAAATCTCCAGGTGCGCGATGTTACGAGTGACGGTCGGCCGGATTTGTTGATTACGCTCTTGGGAGTTTCCTACAGCGGTTCCACCTCAACCGAAACGACGAAGTCCTTTTTTTACACCGGCCAGAACAACGGTTTTACCACGACGGCACTGACCGTTCCCACCGGCTCTTCCGGCGTTACGGGGAACGCCATCGGCTTTGGTAACTTTACCTCCACGACGGCGACCACCCCGCATTTGCTCTGCCAAACGGAAACGGTTTCCAGTGAAAGCGGAAAAAGCACCCAGACGCTTTCTTTTTATAACTCCACGGTGACCAGTGTGATCACGACGACCGCCGCCGGAAAATGGGATTTTCCTCCGGCAACACCGCTTTTGACGAAAATCGCCGATGTCAACTCAAGCCCCGGCGACGAAATTATCACGGGGATTCATTACATCAACAACAGCGGTGTTTCGACGTATGCGGTTCGGGTTTCCTCCATCACCGCACTCTCGTCGGGAACTGCCAACATTCAGATGAGCAACGCGACGGTTGACGTTGATATTGAACCGCGTTATTGTGCGATTGGCAACTTCAATAATGACAGCTATCCCGATATTCTCATCAGCGACGGCACTTCGTATCAATTCCTCATCGGTTCCAGCACGGGCCAATTTACCGCGCAGTCGAAGGTGGATTCCTTCGCCAATTATCTGGCGGTTGCAACTGGCGACTTCGACGGCGATGGATACCAAGATGTCGTTGCCATCGGCGAAAAGCATGTCATGTTCCTGCCGGGCAATCCTTCCAATCCGAATTATGGTACGGGACGGGTTTTATTGTCCTTTACGGCAAAAGCAACCAGCGCGGTTTTCGGCGACTTCAACGGTGACGGGTACCTCGATTTCGTGGTCGCCCAAGGGGATGCCGGAACAACGCTCACCCTTTACACAGGTTTAGCCCCGGGCGACAGTCGTCTTTTCTCGAAGTTTACCGCCATTTCCGAAGCACGCAGCTTGTCCGTGCTCGTTGCCGGAAATTTCATCACACGCAAGGTTGCGGGTGTACAGTATCCCAAGACCGATCTTGCCGTTTTGCACGCATCCGGCATGGAGATTCTCGTGCTCTCTTTCAGCGGTTCGCAAATCGTCTCCAAGAACACAGTATTACCGGCTGCCGTCGCTCATATCGCTGCCGGAGATTTTGATAACGACGGATACGACGACATCGCCGCCGTTAGTTCGGATAATGGCATTGTGACAGTCTTGAAAAATAAAAAGGACGGTACGTTTGACTTGAACGGAACAACGGTTACCGTCGGAAGCTCCACCTCCCGCTCCTGTTTCGTCGCAGTCGCCGACATCAACGGCGATGGACGATTGGATTTTGCGGTGCTCAATGCCGGCGACAATGACAACAAGGGCGCAGTCCTTTTCTTCACGCAGACGGCAGCAGGGGCTTTTGTTTCCAACGCGGCGACGGTGCGGCTCGACAATTTGAATCTCAAGCAGGCGGTTCGGAATTACCAGATGATCTTCGAGGATTTCGATCTCGACGGACGCATTGATCTGCTCGTTGGGGTAACTGGCACCAATCAAGCCATGATTTTCCAAAACAAGGGAGCCCAGGCGGGGCAATTCTCTTCGGATCGAAACTGGGTCGGCACAAATTTGGTTCTCGATGGCTCCTTGAATAACAGGGCCGTTTTCGCCATAAGCACCGGTCTCAAGATCGGCCATAAAAACTCGGAAGGTTACGCTGCCAAAACGCCGGGAGTCGTGCTCGTCAGCGGCAACAAAATTTACCGTTTCGAAAATACGACACCGTCCGAAATGTCGCCGGGTTCCATGGAAATCGTGTTCCGGGAATGGAGAGGGACTCCGTTAACCCTGAATAATGGTCAATACAGTACGATTCCCGCCGGAAGTGCCACCACAAACGACCCGCGTTTGACCTGGCTCCACGAATGGGGGTATTATTACGTGGAAGTTTGGGGTTCGTCCGGTTCGATGTCGGAGGGGATTTCCTCGTTTGACTGCACGATCAGTTACAACACGTCGTTATTCTCCGCCGTGACGACAGACATCAAATCAACCGACAACTTTACGCTGAATGCCTCAAAAACGAAAGTGGACGCAAACGCGGGAAAGATTTTCGTTTCAGGAACTTCCTCGCTCGGACTCGGTAAAATCAACCAGTACGTCCTTCTTTTCCGCGTTTTTGTCAGCCCGGCAGTCAGTACAGCCCAAGGGTCAATCGAAAATGTCGGTATTCGGATTTCCAATACGGGTTACGCCACGCCGGTTTCCAGCGGATTTCTTTTCGATTCCGGTACTCCGCAAATCAACGCGAAAAATCTCGTGAATTTGAAAGATGGTCAAATGATGCCGGTTTATCCCGTCATCTACGACCTGAATGATGACGGTGTCATCAATGCCAGCGACTTTTCTGCATTTGCCAACCCGGTACAATCGTGGGGTAAAACGGTCGAAGGGCCTAATTCCGTCATTGCAAAGTGGGACTTCAATCACAACGGAACAGTGGATGTTCAGGACTTTACCAATTTTGCCCGAGCCTGGTTGAAAAAGAGGGGCGATGTTTTCCTTCATTCCCTTTTCCCAGGTAATTTTCCCACTGCCTGGCCGCAACTAACCTCGGTGGACGTTCCATCTCCCGCTCCCGTGGCGGCCTCCGCTCCGGTGGAAGTCGTTGCCGCTCAGGAAAACGAATTTTCGGAATCGCTTGCTCGAAACGGGGAAGTCGTAACGCCGCTTGCTGGTCTTTTGGTCTCCGTCGATAACGTCTATTCCTGTACAACCGCTGACATCATCACCGCCGAAAGCGAACAGGTTGACGTGAAGTCTTTTGATTTCGCTCCCTCCGCCGCACCCGGTTTTGAGTTTGCGGCGGCTTCGCTTTCCGTTTCCGAACTGGATACGCTCGGATACGTTGCCCGAACCGAATCGATTTTCAATCACGAACGAAAGCGAATCGAGACGCTGGATCAAATCTTCGGCGAACTTTTCCAGGACGAATACGACGCTTTGACGCTCGAAGAAGTCTCCCAATTCACCGACCACCCGTTTGGTTCCCTGCGGCTGAGCGATCAGATTCTGACGGAACTGGTTTTGTGAAGGCAGAGAATGGAACGCCGCGAAATGACGGCATCGGAGTAAACTCGAATCGCAAAGGGTGACAACCATGAAATACGTGTTTTTCCTCATCGCCTGTGTTGCCGTAATGCTCGCCGCTCCTGTTTCAGGAGAGACGCCGGTTTTCGATTACGGCAACGAACCGATGCGCTACCTTGAAAACGACCGTCTGAAAGTCGGGATCGACCTGAGCATCGGCGGAGCGGTTACGTTTCTTACGGACCGTGAGAACGGCGGCGAAAACATGATCAACAGTGCCGACTGGGGACGGCAAATCCAGCTTTCGTTTTACAGCGGTCCCCGACCGTTTGTCGGTCCGAACGGTGAACAACCGTCGCCGCGCTGGGCCGGACTGGGTTGGAATCCGATTCAGTCGGGCGACTGCGGCGGCAACCGCTCGAAAGTGACGCAGTTCGCTTACGAAGGAAACAACGCAATGCGGGTACGTTGCATCCCGATGCAATGGCCACACTCCAAAGGGGTCTCCGGCGATTGCGAGTTCGAAAGTCTTTACACGCTCAACGGAAACGTGTTGACACTCAACGCGACGATCTTCGTCAATCGCCCGGACAAGACGCAATACGATGCGTGCAGCCAGGAAATGCCGGCTCTTTACACGAACGGGGCGTGGTACAAGCTGGTCAGCTATCTCGGCGACAAGCCGTTCCAAAATGAACCGGTAACGATCATCGTTGACAAAAACGACGGCAAAGGCTGGCCGTGGTGCAACTTCAAGACGCCGGAACGCTGGGCGGCACTCATGGACGACAACGGCATGGGGATCGGCGTTTACCAAGCCGACGCGATTGCCATGACGACCGGTTTTCACGGCGGCGATGCCGGTAAGGGACACGGTGGTGTCAAGTCGGGACAGACGGGCTACATCGCACCGCTGACCCGACAGATACTCGACCACAACATCACTTGGGGTTACGAAACGGCGTTCGTGTTGGGAACGATTGACGATATTCGCGGTTATGCGAAGCGTCGGGAAGCGGAGCGGGGTTTGCCGTCCTGGTCGTTTACCGATAGTCGTAGCGGCTGGTTTTACGGGGCCGGAGCCAAAGATAAAGGCTGGCCGATTACCGGGGCACTTGAAATCGAATACCCCGCTGGTGGAAAGCTGGTTGGCCCCGACACGTTTTTACCGATTCAGGACGCCTTGACGCTTGAAATTGAGGCCGCATTTGATTCAGCGGACGGCAAAGAGGCAACGGTTACGGTGGTTGTACAACCGTTCGGACCGTCCGACATGACCGACTGGCTCGGCTGGAGCGAAGGGGCACAAAATGTCGAAGCCCAACGCCGTGAAAAGGCGGGAATTTTTCCAACCGCTCCACCGCAAACGACCGAATTGACCGTTCGCGGCGATGGTGTCAACCGCGTTTATCGAGTACCGCTCGGCGATGTGGTCAAAAATCACGCCGCAATCAAAAACGTTTCGCTTACGTTCAGTACCCCCGGTTCGGCCAAAGTGAAACGAATTGGATTGAAGTAAGGAACTCAGACCACAAACAAATGGGTACTCAAAACAGTCAAGGGCATCGGGAATCGGGCATCGGGAATAGATGATAAGTGAAAAACTTCCTCCAATTCCCGATTCCCGATTCCCGATGCCCTTAAATTTCAACACTTTTTCCGGCCTCAAAACCAATCCGTTTACACCTTGAGTGAGTAACAAAGAGAACTTACCATGCCCAACTATTCCACGACTCGACGTCATTTTTTGAAAATCACAACCGCATCCGTTGCGATTCCTTACCTGATTCCCCGCAACGTGCTTGCCCAAGACGGCAATCCGGGTGCCAACGAAAAAGTGGTGGTCGGTGTCGTTGGAGCCGGTTACCGTATTCGGGAAATTATGAACTGGCCGAAATTGATGCGGCTCCAGGCGATTTGCGATGTGCAGGATTCGCAGATTGGCCTGACCATTGACGGCAATCCGAGCGAGTACCGCACCTACGCCGGGTACAAAACGCTTGATCCCGACGCGGTAAAAGCGGTGCGGTACAAGCATTATCTCGACATGTTCGACAAGGAAAAACTGGACGGTGTTTTCATTACGACTCCGACCCATGTTCGGGCAAGAATTACGCTGTTCGCCCTGGCCGCCGGATTCGATGTGTACGGCGAAAAACCGTTCGCCCTCACCGCCGAGCAGGGCCGTGCGATTGTTGACGCCGTTCAAAAGTACAAGCGGGTCTATCAATGCGGTGCCCAAGCCCGTTCGATTCCGCTCAATCAATGGGCCGTCGAGCAGCTTCATAACGGAGCGATTGGAAAAATTTCCCGAGTGGAAATGACGAATTTTCTTTCGCCGGTCGATTACAAACCGCTTGAGGTTGCAGAAGAGTGTCCCGCCGACCTCGATTGGGACGCCTGGTGTGGGCCGGCTCCGCTCTACCCGTTCCAAAAAATGCTCCTTGGAAGCACCGAAGGCTGGGGACAGTTCCGCGATTACGACGGCGGCGGCACCACTTGGGGAATGACCGGGTTCGGAACCCATGCGTTCGACCAAGTTCAATGGGCGATCAACAAGGACAAGGAGCTGCCGGTTGAAATTGAAGCGTCGCAGCCGGATCACCCGAAAAACCGCAGCCCGTTCAAAATGACTTACGCCGACGGAACGCAAATCGTCATCCGTGAAGAAGGAGAAAGCAACAATGCGTTCGGCGGATTTCTTTACGGCGATAAAGGGAGAGCGGAAATTACCCGGGGACATTTTCGTACGAATCCGAAGGAGATTGCCGACGCCGCTCCACCGGACATTCGGCGGGACGAACTGGACCATGTGAAAAACTGGATCGATTGCATCAAATTACGGGAAACGCCCCGAACCTCGGCGGCAATCGCCCATTACCACACGATGCTGTGCAACTTCGGCGTCATCTGCCGCGAGGTGAAAGGCAAACTCAAATTTGACTCCAAGACGGAAAAATTCGACAACGAGCAAGCCAACAATCACCCGTCCATGAAACGCGAAGCCCGCAAGGGACATGAATTGCCGAACGTGTGAGGCCCCATCAATCGCGTTGCACCGTGACGCGGCAAACGATCAAAGAATCATGGGAAACATCAAAGAGGACAAAGCGACGGCGAAGCGGGAACGGACTTCGTCCATTGCGAAAAAGGAAAACACGCAATCTTACGATTGCGGCTCCGGTTTCTCATTTCCCATTTTGCTTTTTGTATTTTTTCTTTTACCCCTTGCTGTTTTCGCCCAGACGGCGCATTCACGGCGTCCGGTGCCGCCGGGGTTGGAGCTTCCGACTCCGGGCAAAACGACTTCCCTTGCGGAAGAAGTGGGGAAACTTTGGCAGCAGACCGACGAGTATTCCCAGTTGCCCAAGCCGCGAACGGAAGACGATCCGCAGGCAACCGTCGGGCTTGTTCCCCGTGGTGCTCCCGACGGAGTCGTGTATCGCTACTTTTTCGACCAGCGAACCGATCCCAACCAAGACGGTTGGCCTGACGGTTGGACTCGAAAACCGGGAATCGGGTTTCCCGAATACGTAACAACGGAAATCGTCCTTAACGAAACACCGGTCAATTTGCGGGCAATGAAAATCGACGTTGCCGGTGGAAACGTGCTCCTGCGAACTCCGATGATTCCCGCTCTCTCCGGGTTAAGCTATACCGTCAAGTGTTACGTACGGACTGAAGGACTCGTCCACAACAATTTCACTGTCGGTCTGACCTATTTTGACGCAGTCGGCAAGCCGATTTACACGGAAACGTCGCCGCCGGTCCCGAAAAACAGCAGAGGGTGGTACGAGGTCGAGCTTGGACCAATCGCCGCAGAATCACCTGAGATTAAGCAGGTTCAACTCAGTTTTCTTCTTTCGGTCGGCAAAAGGCAAGACCTTTCGGGAACCGTTTTGATTGCGGGGGTCGAACTCAAGGAAAGCCCGACCGTGTTTCTTACATTGCCGAACAAGGATCACATTTTCATCGAGGACAAGGATCGACCGGAACCAATCGAGGTCCGTTGCCGCATTACCGGCCTTCCTTCGCTTCAGGAAAAATTGTCCATTTTTCTGGAAGACCCGTTTGGACGGATTTTGGAACAAACGTCGTTCGACATACGGTACGACGACGGCCCGGACAATACGTTTGTGCTGAGCCAAACCGGAGAAAAGCCGATTTTTCAAGGGCGGGGAAACTGGACGCTCCCTATCGGCGAACCCGGCTTCTATCGGATTCGGGTTTCCACAAGCGGCCTGGACCCTAAATCGCGTTCCAACACGACTTCACTTGTCGTGCTTCGCGCCGGACGGCCTCTTCCCGGCGGAGATTTCGGCTGGACGCTCCCCGGCTGGTCGCTTGATGAAATTCGGGACAAGCGGCACCTTCTTTCGCAGTCGGGCCTCTCCTGGCTCAAGTTTCCGATCTGGTTCGACTCGAACACGTCGCAGCAGGACTGGGACAAAGCGGCGGACCTTTGCGAATGGTTGACCCGAATGCAGAACTTGACGCTCGTTGGCCTCCTTTCAGAACCGCCGCAGAGCGTTTTGGACAAAATCACCTCCGGCCGGAACGATGCGGCGGGGATTTTTAGCCTTGCGCCGCAAGCGTGGTTTCCGTCGCTCGAACCGACGTTGCTCCGGCTCAACCTGATTCGGTATTGGCAACTTGGCACGGACGAAGACCGTAGTATCACGGAAATCGATTCCCTGATTCCGCAACTGGAGGAAATTCGCAGCGCAATCAACACGACCGCCATTGGAGCGTCCCTTGGATTCGGTTGGGATTGGAACAACAATATTCCCGAATCGTTCGACGTGAATCGACAAGCGGCGATTGACGAAGCCCGTGCAAATTCCGAGGGTGCGTTCCGGATTGTCAAAAACGGTCGGGAGTTTCTTTCGCTTTCCAGCGACGAACCGCTCACGTTTCCCGAACTGGAAGAGTACCTGCAAGCAAGCGGCGATTCCAATTGCGACCGATTCGTGGTGTTACGCCCGATCTCCAGGACGTTTTATCCCCTGGAGGACCGGATTAACGATTTGGTTCGGCGCATGATTACCGGCAAAATCAACGATGCCAAAACGATCTTCATTCCAGAGCCGCAGGACGATAAAACCGGCTTGCTCAACACCGACGGAACGCCGGGAGAGTTGTACCTTCCCTGGAGAACGACCGCACTGATGTTGTCCGGACGAAAATGCGTCGGAAGCATTAACCTCCCAAATGGAAGCGAAAACCTGATTTTCGAGGCGAACGGGACGAACGAAGGGGTCATGGTGGTTTGGAACGACGCGGCGTCACGGGAAAAACCGATCGACGAAATCCTTTATCTCGGAACGAACTGCGAACGGGTCGATCTTTGGGGGAAGCGAAGCAGACCGCTTCGGGAAGGGCGTATGCAAATCATCCCGGTCGGCCCGATCCCGACGTTCATTACCGGCGTCAATGGGACCGTAACGCGGTTCCGGCAACAGTTCACGTTGGATAAAACGGTGATACCAAGTCAGTTTGGCCCAAAAATTCCGAACGGCGTCACGTTTGAAAACATCACCGACGGCGGCATTGGCGGTACCATGAGTTTGATCGGACCGTCCGGCTGGAAAATCGAGCCGCAAAGCGTTTCGCTGAACCTGGCGGAAAACGAATCGGTTCACGTACCGTTTTCGACGATTTTGACGCCGCAAGCGCAAAGCGGTCCGCAGCCGTTCCAAGTGGCGTTCAAGTTGCTCGGTGCGCCGGACGGTGCGTCGGAATTTGCCGTGTATGAAACGATCCGCGTTGGAGCGGGAGACGTGTATTTGGAACCAGCGACGACGGCCTACAATCCGCGAACCGACGAATTGACTGTTCGCATCGCACTCATTAACGACACGGAAAAACTCGTGTCGTTTCGTTGTACGGCGGTGGTCAAGGGGCGTCAACCGGAGCGAAAGCAGATACGCGATCACGGGTTCGGACGGTACGATCTCGCTTACGTTTACCCGAACGGCAGACAACTTCTTGGGAGAATGTTCACGATTGAAGCCAAGGAAATCGGCGGCACGCGAACGCTCAAAAACTCTTGCGTAGGAACGAAATGAGCTCTCACGTCGGCGATAGCCGACCTGCCGCTATCTAAGAAACTGTCAAAAAATAAGATGTCCAAAAATGTGCTTGCGGGACGAGTGTTTTCAAACGGTTCAGTGGAATGTTCCGTTCGTGCGCGCCCTTAGTAGCACCGGTGGCACCATCAATACTGCGCCCTTATTTCCATACCGATTGGAAAATAAGGGCGCAGTATCGTGGATTACCCTTGGCTACTAAGGGCGCGCTATTGCAAGTCCTCTCGAAAATTCCACCGAATTGTAACTGGTATTTTAATTCTTCTCAAACTGTAAACAACCGATGATTGCAGCCACGGAAAACACGGAATTTCACGGAAAAAAATTAAAAAAGGAACAAAAAATATTTTTGAAGGTGTTTTTTCATTGTTTTACTCGAATTCCGTGTTTTTCCGTGTCTTCCG
>CAZNVM010000139.1:0-3419 GCA_964576215.1 uncultured Planctomycetaceae bacterium | reverse complement strand
CTTTCCAAAAACTATCATCTGGCTTCTCGCTGACGATTCCATTTTCCACTTGATAGTTCTTTCCTGCCGGAAGATCATCAATGCTCTTGATGGCACCGAACTTGCGGGGGCGTTGCTTTCCCAAAAGTAATTGCTGTTCCTCCTCGGTCAAAGGTACCGACAATCCTTTATTACGGTCAGGTTTCGGCATTGGCGATTCCAAGGAAGAAAGCAGGGCAGCCAAAGCACCCACGCCGGTTGCCCCTACGGAAGTTTTGCCAAGCGTCCTGAAAAAATCAGATCGAGGCGTTGGGTCTGGCAGGCGAACATCAACGGCAGAGCCGTGACTGTTTCTTACTGTTCCCCACCTCACATCGGGAGAATGGCTTGACCGTGGATGGTCTCCAAGCCCAAAATAATTCACAACCGTCATCACGGCGGGGTGAATGTTGTCGTCATAAGCCTGGTTCAGAGTTTTTAGAATTTCTGTCATGGTTGTGGAATGACCCGGTAGGGGGCATAGTATTCAATGAAAATGCGTTGGATGGTACAGCGTTTCTTCTTGCCCTCTTTATAGCAGACCTTTTTGATAAACTGCCGATTGAGGTAAATGATCTGCATCCCATAGCCCGCCTGGGCGTAGGTCATGATGCGATTATACTCCTCCACGTCCTCTTGCTTGTCCATATCAAGAACAACCCGGGCAAAGTTCAGTTGAATCGGCAGGTTCATCACCTCCATCGTCGCATCCTGGAAGACCGGAGCAGATTTACATGCCACCGGGGATGTCCCGGCGAGGCCGCCGAGATGGGGCATGTATTCCAAGCCCGTCGACTCCGCAATGGGTCGCAAGGAACGGGGAAGTGTATCAATAGAAGGTCGCATTAGAACATTCGGCGGTTGGAGGGTGCTTGGCTTTGTTGCTTCTTGGCTCGGTTCAGCAGGATACGCCGCCGAATATCTTCTACGGCATCCTTATATTCCTCTGCCTCATCCTGCAAATGGACTTCTTCCGGCGTTGGAACATAGCCTTGGGTCAGATGCCGGACTCCCTGTCCAGCCGCATATCCCAAATGTCCCGTCGCTCCCATGACGGCAGGACCCAGTAATGCCGCGCCGCCAATGGCAAAAGGAAGCCCCATGTTATCACCAACGTCTTTGAGAGTAAAAAACGCCGATTTTTCCATCCCCCGCACCTGCTCGGCGGCTTTGGTGAAAAAGTCGGTCATCTTTTCTTCATCCATTCCTCTGTTCAGGGCATAGCTGAAACAGGCAAACTTGATGCGGTCCCGAAAAGAATACTGCGGTAATGCTGACATTTAAGAAACAATTTCGGAGGCAAAAAAGCATTGTATCATGTGGGGCGAAACGGCTCTAATTACCGGGTGGCACCGGGACTTTCGTCTCCGGTGCTCCCACAGATCCGTACTTGCGGAATTGCCGCATACGGCTCCTCAAAATCTTGCTTCGCTACGTGCTTCTCGCTCACACTATTTTCTCTTGAAAACACTGTGAACAATCTTCGGAATAGGCAATGGAAACCTCTCAAGAAGAAGTTCAAACTTCTCCCAGAAGAGGCGTTTGTTGTTTCGGCGACCGAGCCATCGTTTCCAACCACGGCGCACTCGATAGAAAAACTTACCGAGGGATCGGCTGTTTCCAGTAATACCGTAGTAAGCATAATGACCACGCACCTTTGCACAAAGTATCTTCCATTGCTCACGAACCGGACTATGCCGATTCTCACGACACCATTGGTCTATGCGTTGGATACTGCGAGCAAGCCGAGACTTCATTGTCTTACGCTGTACCGCCAAGTTGCCCTTCTGGGTCTTACCCCAGTAGTGCGTAAAACCAAGCAAATCAAACGTTTGTGGCTTCCCTCCCCCTTTTCCGTTGCCGTTAGACTTTTCCTCACGGCGACGTTCATAGTGGTCGGGTGCCCTGAAATCAATCAACTTCGTCTTATCTGGATGTACCGTCAGACCGTACTTCTCAAATCGCTTTGAGATTACGTTCATCACTCGATCTGCATCATACTTCAACTGGAAGATGATAACAAAATCGTCGGCATATCGAATCAGGCGACATTTTCCTCGCATCACCGGCTTGACATCTTGCTCAAACCAAGTGTCCAAAACATAGTGAAGATAGATGTTCGCCAAAAGCGGCGAAATCACTCCACCTTGCGGCGTTCCAGAGTCCGAAAACGATAACGCTCCGTCCTCCATTACGCCCGCTTTCAACCATTTACCGATTAAGCGTCGTAACACTCCATCACGTACCCTAATCGACACAAACTCCCGAAGATGTTGATGGTCAAGGGTGTCGAAGAACTTCCGTAAATCGACTTCCAAGACATATCCGCCAGACACTGCCATCGTCGCCTCCCAAACCGCTTGGAGTGCTTGATGAGCACTACGCTTTGGTCGGAAGCCAAAAGAACTGTCGTAAAAGTCGTGCTCGTAGATCGGTTCCAAGAGCATTACAACAGCCCGTTGTGCGATTTTATCTTCAAAGGTCGGAATGCCAATCGGTCGTGGTTCGCCATTTCCTTTCGGAATATACCCCCGTTTCACGGAAGGGGCTTTGTACGTTCCCGATTGAAGACGGTCGAGAAGGTTTTGCAGGTTTTCACGGAGATTTTCTGCATACTGTTTCCCGGTTACATCGTCGATTCCAGCGGAGCCGTCCTTGCGGACTAGGCGATACGCTTCTTCGAGCCATTGAAGGTCGATGTTGTGTGCCAGCGAGGTAAAAGCAACTTCTGGTGAGCGTTGTGCCACTTCTGCTATCCTCTGCTGTACTGTTAACACTTTTCCAAATTGCTGAGCATTTGTTATGTTTCCCAACAGGGGTTCAAAATTCCGATGCCTCGCTTCCCTCCCTCGACTCCTCCGGGTAATAAAGTTCGCCGACTTCACAGGTACTATCAAGGCACTCTGACTTCCTACGATTCGTCTCGCCGCACTTCGTTTTCCTTCGCTTGGCGATACCTCGTTTTTGTACGAATTGTTCTTCACACCGTTTTCTCGTACATCAAACGATTGGAATTGTTCACCCGGCTCCCACCGGGACTCTACGAGGAAACCGTAGGATCTCCCAAGTTCTTGGGGAACCTCCATTATCCGTTTGCGCCTGTTCGTAGACCACGGTCGAATCGACTTACCTGACCATTGCGGGTTGCCGATGTTGTTCCCAGTGCGTGAAAACTGAAAACTTCGACGGTGAATTTCATTTCGTGGCTCAATAGCAGTGCTTTCGGACTGGCTGTGTACGCTTCGCAGTGATGATTGCTCATCCCCACGCAACACTCGCTTCCGGTGGGTGGTCAACCCTTTCCGGGCAGGCTCCTCCTGCAAGGTTCCTATAAAGGTTTTCGATGATTGGACTTACATCATCTTGTCTCCTTTCTCCAAGCTTCGCTTGGCGCAATCACG
>CAZNVM010000138.1:0-3784 GCA_964576215.1 uncultured Planctomycetaceae bacterium | reverse complement strand
CCAAGGGCATACATGGAGTCCGATGGTTGCCAGTGCCCTCCCCTCGCCGCTTTCTCCGGCAAGCGTCGCCAGGATACCATCAACAGGTGATTTGCTACTGGTATGGAACAACAATGACGGCGGCAACCCGCAAACAAATGGTAAGCGAACTCCTTTAACGGTGGCAATTTCCAAAAATGAAGGGAAAAGCTGGAAGCACATTACCAATATTGAAAGCGACCCGGCGGGTTGGTATTGTTATATTGCAATTCACTTCACGGAAAATGATGTGTTGCTTTCCTATTGTGACGGTCCACCCCGACATGGCCATTTGACGGTTACAACGATTGCACTGCTCCGATTGGAAGATTTGTACAAGCAAAAATAAAATGATTGCATCAAGGTACGGTATTTTCTATGATGATTACCGCCGTCGCGGGTTCGGTGTTTTCGTTGTTCAATAATGAACCTGTACAAAAAGTCCGCGTCAAAGTGAACAAGTGGATGGCCCGGTATGTCCAGGAACACCAATGGCACGAAACGCAACAATTCGAACAACAACCGGACGGCGGCGTAATCGTCCAATTCGAGGTGGTGCCAACCCAGGAACTAACCAACTGGATACTGAAACTCGGTCGCCACGCCGAGGTGCTTCAACCCCAATCGCTTCGGGAAGAAATGGAAGCGGAAATCGGTGAGAAGTGGCGGCGATACAAAAACACAGAGACGCAATCGTAAGATTGCGGTGGAGCCGCGAGCAAAAACATGTGCTGCCCCACTCGTTAATCGCCGGACACATCATAGCCAATCATAAACAAAGCCTTTTCCAATGCTCTTAAACGTAAAGGCTTGGCAACACCAGCAAAATTAGATTTTGTTGTTTTGGCAACCGCAGACATTAACCAATTTGCTCGAACATTGTTTTCTAAGTACCTTTGTGGATTACTATTTATATTTGGGAATTGGTATTTATTGTTACTGGGATTTCGCCTGTTTGGATAGTTTTTGAGTGGACGAGCTACTGACAAAGCAAACTTCAACTCCTCCGGGACAGCAGGCAATTTGGTCTGTTCGCAGAAAGACCGTACCAAAAAACAAAGTGCAGCAGCAACTCGGCTATCGTAGATCATGTAATCGTCAATCAGCGCAGAGTAAATTTTTGAAAAGCCACTTGTTATGGTGATGGACATTTCAGTCGAGTAATACTCGCTTGAATGCTTATCCGATTTAAGTATTTTTCGCACTTTGAGAAGATAAGAACAGAAATTGGGTTTGAGTTTAGAAATATGCTTCTTGTTTGTTTGATTCCACACGCCTCCCCATTTCAAAATCTTCTCGCACGTTTCTGCGCATGAATGCTCATCCGCTTCTTCAATGCTTTTTCTTAAATCATCTGATAATTGATCTATATCTATCGAATTGAGGCACGGCCAATGGTATTTCTTATAAGCGTCAAACAAATTATCGAATTCATACCATTTTTTTTCTTTCACATGAATGTATCTATGGACAAACCCTTTTGGTATATCGAGGGTTGTTTTTTCCATCCAAGCGATAAAATTTCTTACATCTTGAGAAGATAGATAGTCATCTTTGCGCATTATTGCTAACCCCTTTTGCTATTGCACTTGTTTCACACCCAAAAAACGCCTACGGTCACGCAATTGTGACAGATTTCTAGTTTTCGTCAATAACATTTTTTTCATTTTTTTCAAAAATCTTCGCCAGGTAGGACAAAAGCTGTCCACCCCAACGATTTGGTTTACTCTTCGGTGTGGCAGTGTTATTTCCGGGAGTTGGATTTATGAATACCACAGGAATAAAGTTCCCGTGGAAGTTGCCTGAAGCAATTAACGGCCATTAACCGTTGAAGAAGATGCAACAGATATTTTCTAACTGAGATTATCTGATAAACCTGCCGTATCGGCTGATCTAAATAACGCACAGAAATGCGTTATAACAAAGTGACAAGCGAGTCGCTTATCTTGTAAGTCGCCCTGATGTTGGTTGTTCAACATCAGGGCATTTTTGTTTCTTGAATCTTTTGAAAACGAGAATTTATGAGTCATATTGTCACTATTCAAGTCGAGGTCAAAGACTTCGACGCCATTAAGTCGGCCTGTCGTCGGTTGGGCCTTAAAGAACCGGTGCATGGACGGGCGACCATTTTTGAGACGGAAATCGAAGGAGTGCTTGTCGAACTGCCGGACTGGATTTACCCGGTCGTCTGTCTCACCGACACCGGGGAATTGAAGTACGATAACTACAACGAGAAGTGGGGTGACCAAAAGCACCTTGACCGATTCGTACAAACTTATTGCATCGAAAAGGCGACGCTTGAAGCCCGGCGAAAGGGTTATAGCGTCACCGAGCAAACGCTCAGCGATGGTTCCGTCAAGCTCACCGTCAATACGGGAGGTGTCGCATGAACAGGACTATCACGATTATTGTTACACCCGACGGCAAGACAAAAATCGAGACGCACGGGTACACTGGATCACCTTGTAGGGACGCATCACGGTTTTTGGAAGATGCCCTTGGATTCGGCACCGTCGAGCGTCTCAAGGACGAGTATTTTCTTGAAGACAACCACAACCTCCAACACAAGGAAACTATTCAATGTTGATAAACAATTTGCGCAACTATATCGACGCCGCTTTCTCCGGCCTTTGGATTGAGACGTATGAACCGGAAGAGGCGATCAGAGAGATCGATACGCTTTGCCGTGACGAAAAGTGGTGTTACGACGTGTGGGACATCGAGCAGGGACTGAAGCAAGGTAGCGAAGTTCAGAGCATGGACCCGCTCAGTGTGGTTCAGAACTTGGGTTCGCTGGCACCTGGTGAGACGCCGTTCCTGCTGGTGTTACGAAATTTTCACCGGTTCCTTGGCAGTATCGAGATTGTCCAGGCGGTCGAACGGCAGATCACCCAGGGAAAAACCCGACGAGCGTTCATTATCGTTCTCGCCCCGGTAATTCAAGTGCCGCCGGAGTTGGAAAAACTGTTTCAGATATTGGAGCATCCGCTTCCTGACCGGGAGCAGCTTCGACAAATTGCAACGGAAATTGCCGGGGAACTACCTGATGAGCCGAACACCCACCGCGTACTTGACGCCGCCGCTGGGATGACGCGGCTTGAAGCGGAAGGGGCGTTTTCATTGTCGATTGTCGAGCATGACGCCCTTCTGCCGGAACCAATCTGGAAGCTGAAGGCGAACATGCTCCGTCAATCGTCTGCCTTGCGACTGTACCGGGGCGAGATTCCCTGCCTGGGCGGTCTGGATAACTTGACGCTGTTCTGTAATCGAATCTTGTCCAAAAATGGACAAGGTCAAAACGAGCGAGCGAAGGGGGTGATGCTCCTTGGAGTCAGTGGGAGCGGGAAGTCGGCGTTTTGCAAGCGACTCGGCTACAACGTTCATCGCCCGACGCTTGTTTTGGACATTGGTGCCTTGATGGGATCGCTTGTCGGGCAGACGGAGGCGGCGTTACGAAAATCACTCAAACAGATCGACGCGATGAGTCCCTGCCTGGTGATGATCGACGAGGTGGAGAAGGCGATCACGACCGGCGGCAATGACGGCGGAGTTTCTGCACGTATATTCGGGACGCTGCTCTCGTGGCTGAATGACAGGGAAAGCGACTCTTTCGTGGTCTGCACTACGATTGATGAAAACGAAAAAGGTTCCGTCAAGCGGATTTTTCTGAAACGAATTTTTGACCAGAGCGGCGAGACCGTCGAACGATTTTCGCATATCGACGGGCGTGGCGGCAACGTAAATGGGACGGGGAAAGCTGCCGAGC
>CAZNVM010000137.1:0-15233 GCA_964576215.1 uncultured Planctomycetaceae bacterium | reverse complement strand
AAGTTTCTTGTGAAATTCCTGGAGTTTGTTTTTGTTCGACTTGCATTTTTCAAACTCCGCACGCAAATCCTCCAAAAACAACGGACGAATAACCTTCATAATGTTTTCTTCCGTCGTGTAATGCGCTCCGCAATGCCGCCGCGCTTTTGGGTCCATAACCGATTGAAACAGCGAACCGAACACCGCCGGGGAAATGCGGCTCCAATCAAACCGGGCCGCCGTCAGGATTGCGTTACGGATTGACCGATTGCAAGCTGAAATCCGAAGCGTTTCCTCAAACAGACCGCCGTTGACATAACGAAATGAGGCGAGCAGATCGTCGAGATTCTTTTGCCGCTTGTCTTCCGGCGTATCGAGAACGTCGAACAGTTGACCGAGATGCAGGCCAAGATCGTGACCGTCCTCGTGGGTATTTTGCTCAAGGAAGGTCGTAAAAGCGTTCGGTTCAAAAATTCCGGTGTCTTCGGCAAAGAGACAAAAGAGAACACGTACCAAAAAGCGTTCGAGGGCGTGACCGGAGTATCCGCTTGCCGCCAGGGCGTCGTGAACCCGCCCCATTAACTCGGCGGCTTTGATATTGGCTTCGTCTTCCTTGTGGGATCGGTGAATTTTGTAACCGGGTATGAAGGCAAAGGCATGAACGTGCTTATGCAGGTCTTTGACGGGAAAAGTCAGGGCTGGCGGATTGCCTTCTTCCGGTTCGAGGTCATAGAGAACGATTTTGGCGAAATCTGAGACGATTACATAGCGGGGAATTTCATCGTCGCGGTTTTCGTCTTTAAGACACTGGATATATTCAAACGCTTGAGAAGCGGCTTTTTCCAAAGATTTGCCGTGAGATTTATGTTCCGTCAGCAATTTTCCCCGCCAAAACAGGTCGATGAATCCGAACTGCCCTTTGATGTTACGAACTTTTTCCTCAAAGGTCGCAACGGTGCGACGGCGAACCCCGAAAACCTCGAAAAATTCATTCCAAAAGGTTTGCGATTCGGCATTCTCCCGATGCGTGCCTGCCCGATGTTCTCCGCCCCATGCTTCGGAAAAATCGAGAGCACGGGCTTTGATTTCGGTCCAGCTGAGAGGCTTGTATTTCGCAACCATAAAACGATTTGGGCAGAACGTGAAACCGGCAGACGACAGGCAACCGTCGCCACACAACCTGATTGTACCCCAAAATGCGGCTGTTTCAAGAGCGAATGCTCAGCAAAACATCGACCGACATTATTTTACGGTTCACCGTTCTCGATGAACTCAATCGGTTCCTCGGGATGATTTCGATTCAATTTCATGCTGAGTTTTCCGTTGATCAAATCTTCAAGCAGGCAACCGACCAGTTGCAATCTCCAGCCGCGGGTCAAGCGTGGAATGATTCCTTCAGGAAGCGTTTGATAAAGGTGAGCGATCATTTCCCGAATATCCACCTGGGTTCCGACGAGTTGCGTCGAAAATCCGTATTTCTTGCAGGTCATGTTAAATGCCGTATAAAGAAATTGGACCATAACGGTGTACTGCGGATACAATTGCTTCTCCCCAAGTTCGGGAAGTTCACTGCGATCCAGTGTAAGAGCACGGTCAATGGTTCTCTTGATGTCGCCGTATTGCCGTACCAGATCGGGTCGGTTTAATCCCCGGATGGATTCGAATCGGGCAATCTCCGACGATTCCAGCTTGGCGATTTCCACGATCAGGTCGTCCCGCAAAATTCGTGCGGAAATTTGATTCTGTTTCTTGGCAACGCGATCTCTCCAAAACCACAATTCCCGGACAATCGCCTGCTGTCGCGGCGGAAGTGCCGAACATTTGGCCGTACTCCGCCATTTGGGAATCTCCATCTCCCGTTGAAGTCGATACGTTGTTTGCGTGGATTCCCCGTGATACCAAACGAATCGATCCCTTTCTTTCAGTTTTTTTCGCAGGATTTTCGTCAGGTCGAAAAGATAGCGGACATCGTTCAAAGCGTAATCAATCTGCCGGGGGCTTAAAGGACGTTTGAGCCAGTCGGTTCGCGTTTCCCCTTTGGAAACTTTGACGCCGAGATATTTTTCCACGAGGTCACGAAATCCGAGCGGATATTCCGTTCCGACAAATCCCGCCGCGACCTGAACGTCGAAGAACCACTCCGGCAGTTTTTGAATCGCCCGATAGCAAAATTCCAATTCACTTCGTCCGGCGTGAACGATGACCTCCCGGCGACCATCGCACAAAAGACTCCAAAACGGTTTCAAGTCGGAAACCGTCGTCGGATCAATGATTGCAAGTCCTTGATCGTAAGCGACCTGGACAAGACACAGTTGGGATTGATAGCGGCCCTCCGAGATAAACTCCGTATCAAATCCCACCCAGGCACTCGGATACATTTGCTCCAAGAGGTGGTGTAACTGTTCTGATGTCGTAACGTGAAAATAGGACATGGAAACAACTCAAAGTGTAAACGGACGGGGGAAGTGATGAGTGATAAGTGATAAGTGATAAGTTGTACCGATTTTCAATTGTATGTTTTGCGACAGGTTGCTTAACGGCGTAGATTGACGTAGGTGTACTGTCCCGCGTTTTGGGTTGCGAGAAGTTTTAAGTGATTACGGCTTTTCGGTTCCGGTCCGAAACCGAATTGGATAACGTTGATTTGCGTTTTGCCGACAATGCGGGTGATTCGGTCCAACTGGGCCGGGCCGAGATCGTCTTTGGTCTGTCCGTCGGTGAGCAGAAAAATCACGTCCGGGTTCTGTCGGGCGGCAATCGTCAACGCTTTTTCATGGTCCGTCCCCCCGGCGGGAACAATCGATTGGATAAACCGCTTTGCCGCTTCCTTGTTGCCGTCCGTTACGTCAATCAAACTGGCCGAAGAGGGATAAGGCGAAGGTTCTTCATTGTAGAACACGATCAAAAGCTGATGGGTGCTTTGAAGCGAATCCACTGCCCGGATCAATTCCGCTTTCGCTTCCCGAATCGGCCCGTTGTCCTGTTCCTTCATGCTTTCGGAACGATCAAACACAAATGCGAATTTGTGTCCGGTCCCCGTCAAGTTGAAAACACCAACGGTCGCTTCAGAACCGGTTCCTCCCCCTCTTCTCCCGAATCCGGTTCCTCCGCTTCCTCCGCCCCACCCGGTTACTGATCCAACAGACTCCGTTTGCCCGGAGGTTCCGCCGGACTCCACCGCAGCCGGTCCGATCACGTTGGGTAGTGATTTCGGCAAAATCCGGTCCGGGTGGAAATTCGTTGGAATTGTCGCCAGCGGTTCCGAAAACACCGCCGATTCCGCCGCTTGCGAGTTTGCCCCGAAAAACGTTTCCGTTGCGCTATGGTAAACGGAACCGGTTTCCGACTGCGATTTAAGAACGATTCCGACGTGATCGGCCCGCTCGATTCCCGGTGCTCCGCGAGTGTTCGATGAGGTGCGAGCAACCGATAATAACAGTAAAAGTCCGACCAAATGGAAGATCACGGACCCTACCCAAGCCGGAATGGGAAGTTTCATAGTCGGTCAGGAAAAAACAAGGGTGATTGTACCGAAAACGAGACGCCTGCGTTCCACGTTCAATCCGTTGGTTTCATCCAATCGGGAACTCGCTGGATATTTCCGTTGCGGTCGACGACGGCGAGCGTGATGTGTCCGACGGCAAGCAACTCGTCGTCGCGGTAAACATGGTGCTCATGCTCAATTTTGACACGGGATACCTTTTTGACACGGGTTTTCAGCGTCAAAAGATCGTCATACATCGCCGGTTTTTTGTAGGAACATTCGACGTTGACGACCACGCAAAATTCCCCGGCGGTCTCCATGTCCTTGTACCGTATTCCTTGGGCACGGAGCATTTCGGTTCGTCCCATCTCGAAATACTGGAAATAATTCCCATGGTACACGACCCCCATTTGGTCGGTTTCCTGATAGCGAACCCGGATTTGAATTTCGTGGTCCATGAGACACGACAAGGTAAAAGATGAAAAGAAGACCGTGTCATTATGGATTTATCCGAATGAAAGACAAGGGGCACTCTGAAATCACTCGCCGGCAATTTCGGTAAAATAAGAAACTTGGGAGGGCTGTTTTTGCTTTTTCCACCTTCCGTTTTTTCGTTTTATTCCAGATAATCGAAAATATCCGCAAGTTCGGAATAATTGTTCTCCGATAATGAAGGGTAGAATCGGGCTGGATGTCCTTGGAACGTAATTTTTCCGTAAACGACTGATCCTGGGAAAACATTGGCCCTACAGCCAAAAAACATGAGAAAAATGAAAAAGCAAATGATTCTGGCGGCTTCGGCCCTTTCGTTACTTCTTGCGTTGGTTTCGACCGGCTGCGTCGGTGTAACCTCTCCGGCTTGGTCGATCGGGGTTGCAAGTGTTCCCGTTCCGGTCAGTCCCTATTTTCAGCAGGGTTATGAAGACCTTCATTGGGAAAACCTGCGTTACAACAAAGTTGCCATCATGGGGCCGGTGTGTAACGGACAGGCGGTCGCCCTGGACGCCCCGTCGGACGATCAGGTGATGCGAGCTCTCGAGAAAGCACGTCCGGTTTCCGGCGCAGTTCCATTCCTGGAAACAACGCATCGTACCAATATCAGAATTACGAAAGAGCTTTTGGCCGATTATCTTGATTCGACGACAATGGTTCCGCTTGTCGGTCCGGCGCAGGTTCACCACTCTCATTGGAAATGCACCGTGTACTTCACGGAAACCGTCAACTGCGGTTGGCCCATTCCGCAAACGCTCGTCGACGAAGAAGCGCAAGAAGTGATCTACATCGATTTGGATCACCTCCACCGGGTCGGACCGGAAGTGGAGTAATAGACGGCAGATTGCAGACGGCAGACGGCAGGTTTATTCTGCCGTCTGCCGTCTGCCGTCTGTAATCTCTTCCGCAAGCAGGCGGTAATCTTCAGCACCGTTCGAGCCGGGGTCGTATTGAAAAATCGGTTGCCCGAAACTTGGTGCTTCCGCCAGTCGGATGTTTCGGCGGATTTTCGTTTGAAATATCCTGGCATTCGGCCAATACTGTTTGAGAAATGTTTCCACTTCTTGTGCAACCTCTGCGGCCAATCGGGTCTGTTCGAACAGGCAAAAAACGACGCCGCTCAATTTGAGCTGATTGTTGAGTCGTTTGGCGACCAACTCAATCGTTTGCGACAGTTTGATGAGACCGTGCAACGCAAAGTAATGCGGTTGCAACGGGATGAACACTTCATCGACCGCCGTGAGTGCGTTAATAGTCAACACACCGAGCGACGGAGGGCAATCCATGAAGACGTAATCGAATTTCGTGTTGTCCGCCGTCAATTTGTCCCGTAAAATCATTTCCCGTCCAACGATTCCGGCCAATTCCATTTCGGCGGACGCAAGGTCCAAGTGCGACGGAACGAGCCAAAGATTTTTGGCGACCTGCTTGCGAACGTCGGCCAAACTTTTGTCTTCCACGAGCACGTCGTAAATGGAATCGAATTCGACTTGTGGTTCGATTCCGAAGTGGAGAGTTGCATGCGCTTGCGGATCAAGGTCGATCAGGCAGACCCTGGCTCCGGTTTCCGCAAGGGCTGCGCAGAGATTCACGGCGGTCGTCGTTTTTCCGACGCCCCCTTTTTGGTTCATGATTGCAATGGATCGCATGGTCGAGACTCAAGGTTCATTTAGCCACCGCACCCTGTGCGGTGTGTTGAGAAGCGAACATTCTAACCTCTTTTTCCGTTTTACACCAGCGTTGCCATCTGTTTTTTGTGAAAGCAGGACAATTTCCCTATAGCGACTCACGGCCCCCACTGGACCGAATCTGAAAATTTGGCTAAACTCTGGGGAGGAGAGTGCGGTATAGTCGATTTTTTGAAAGAGCGACGAAAATGAAACAAAAGCAAAAAACGGATATGGATGAACAAACGATTCAGGAGATTCTGGGGTATCTCAACTTCTCTTCCGGTGCTCGGGATGTCCGTTTCTTCACCGCGATGAATCGGGCTTTTGAACAGACCTCGCCGCAACCGCCCAAGCCGATTTGGTTGTCCGTTGTCGAACAGTTGCGGACACATCTTGCGGCGATTTCCGGTTCCAGCGAGGCCTTCAAACATTCCGAACAGGCCAAACGTGTTTTGGAGTTCGTTCAGGAGCGTTTTATCCGGGATTTTCGCTCGTTCCACGCCGATCTCCTCTTTCACCACACCGACGACACACTGGTCAACTCGTTCTTTCTCGCTCGAGTGTTCGAAATTCTCCTTGCGTTGGACGGTCCCTGGGACGACCTCGACGAATTGACGGACTTGGCAATCGACCAATTGAACGACTTGCTCGGATACCGTCCGATCCCCATTCTTGAAGGGGAGGAAAAGCATCAGCCGAACCAGCATGAGTGGGTTGCTCCGATTCCGATTTACATCAAGGGAGCGGGGGCCGCTTTCGGAAAATACCAGGGAATGGTCGAGAAAGCTATCCAAATCCTCTTCGAAGCGGACCCGGATATTTTGCACGACGCCTGGTTCGATCCCGAAAGACTGGAGGAAATCGTACTTGATTCCCGTGCTTATGATTTCGACCACCCAGTCAATCGGCGTCCGAATTATCATTTCGGCACTTGGGATATGAACACGATTGACAAAAGCGGGTACTACACCCGATTCGTCGTTCACCAGGTTACGATTAACGGGATTTTACAACGGTACGAAACGGCGTACACCGGAGAATCCGAGGTTTCCCACGTTCCCCAAGAGGAAATCATTTACGAAGCCGGAGCCGTCCTTGCCGGAACAATGCTCATGGGGTCCGGCGTCTGCGGCGACGGTCCCCAAGCCCATGATTCGTCGGTGACGCTTACCGAACTCATGCCGCAAATCGCCGAATACCGCGACCGGTTTTACGAATCGCTGATTAAGAAGGTTCCCGAGGCAATGAAACCCCGTTTGGAACAGGAACGGGCACGACTCTATCAGCCGTTTGGCGGAGCACGGCAGGATTTGAACAAGCGTTTGGCCAAAAGGCGGGCCGATCAGTTGCAACGGCTTCATTTGGCGAGAACCTTTGCCCGGATGGGATATTTTGACGCCGCCAAACGTCAAACGGACATCATTTCCGTCGCCTCGGCCCGGATTTTATGTCAGGTTGACTGCTGGATCACGCAAGCCCATTTCCTGGCGGATCGCGGCAAAATCGGCGAAGCGGCGGAACTGATTCCGCAAATGGAAAACTTGCTCAAACGGGGAATCGCGTGCGGTGCGCTGGTCGATCCCTGGACGATCCTCGGTTTTGGTGCTCAATACAGTCTGTTCCCGGCGATTGATAACAGCGTTCACGATCACCGGGTCGACGATTTGATTCATTTGCTCGACGACATTTTCGACCTGTACAGCCGGCTCCAGAAAGAAGCGGCGGCAAGCGGAAACGGGGAGCTTCAAGCGGACCTTTCCGACAAGATGAGCGATTTGGCAGGCTGGTGGGACCAGTTCGGCAGTACCGACGTTTCCAGCGTCGAAAGTTTTTCCGGAATCGCCGCGTGGGAGTCCGCCGCAATTGTTTCCACGGCTCTTGCCGCCTGGCACAAGGCGGGGACCGCCGCCGGAGACGTTGCATTCTGGAGCCGACATGTGGACCGCTTCAAATCGCCGAAAGCCTATGTCCTTTTGGGGGAAGCATTGCTCGATCAACGGGATCCCGTCGCCTCGATGGCCCTGATGATGCACTGGCTCAGTCAAATGCTGGAAATCCCGCTCACCGAAGGGGATTATTCGTTCCACTCCATCGCTTTACGGTGGATGGAATCGCTTTGGAAAGCCAAAGAAGACGAAAATGCGAAAAAGGAGGACCAGCCGTCCGATCAAAAAACATTTGCTCCGATTGATTCGGCCAAGCGGTGGGAGCTGACGAAAAAATTCTTCGATTTTATCGAAGTGAACGCAGACGAATATTGGAGTGTGCCGCACTTGGAGCTGGACGCAAGCATGTTCGAATCCGGAGCCGGGGAGGAGGAATTTTATCCCCGATCCGCTCGCCGTAAAAAGAAAAAGAAGAAAGGGAAAAAAGAAAATCCGAACGAGTTGGACGATTCCGTTTTTTTCGACGGGGGTGGAGAAACGGCTTTCGACGACTCGCCGGACAATTATTTCGATTCCCTTTACAAGGAATTCCCCGCCGGCGACGAAGAGGATCGAAGAGGTGCAATCGATCCGCTTTTCAGCGCGGCTTATGAAAATGTCGTTTACAAAGACACCGCGAACGACGGGATCGACGACGATACTATCGAAAGGAAACCGCTTTACAGCGATCCCGATGATTTCGAGTTGGCCGACGAAACGGAACGAATCAGCGACCGGCTTGCCTTCCTCGTTACGGTTTTCAAACTTTGGAAATACGCTGCCGGCAGGTCACCGATACTCCAGGGAACACCGGAAGAACTCGAAGATGCGCGGCAACGGCTGGAAATGTGGTTGGAACAGGCCCAATTGATGCACCAAAAATTGCTGCAACTGCTCAACCGCGTCTCCCAGTACAAGGTTCCGTCGCCGCGTGGAACTCAGGAATCGCTCATGGAGTACGACCATCATCGGGGAACGAAGGAAATTCTTCTCGACCGGATCGTCTGGACCGGCGTAGAAGCGGCGGACACCATTTTGTTTATCCAATCGTTGCTCGGAGACAACCGTGCGATACCCGGCACCGCCCCATGGCAACTCCCCGTGAAATTGGTTTTTTCCGCAATCTTTCGCAGTGATGTCAAAAGTGTCAAAGACCACTGGTCGATCATGCTCCGGCAATTGTCCAAAGAGACGCTTCTTTATATCCCGACCTCCCGGGGAGGAAGTGCTGCCGATATTGTCAAATGCCGTTGTTTGCAACAGGTGATCCTGCGACTTTTGGAATACGTTCCACGGCTCGGACTTATTACGGAAACGTACCAATTGCTCGAAACGATTCAAACGATGGAGCAAGCGAAAACGATGCAGCCGGGAGCGATTACCGAGTTCGACCGCCTCGTCGAGACGGCGACCCGGGCGATTGCCAACTGCGTTGCCGAATCCTCAAAAACCTGGCGTATTTCCAGAGACGACGAACAGTTTGCGTCCGCCAATCACGCTTTGGTCGATTACCTCGAACGGTTAATTGAATTGCTTTTGGCCAGCTGGCTTTCGCATAGCCGGCAAATTCGCATCTCTCCCATTGAATCCCTGATGGATCGCAATGTCTGGAACGACATTAAAGCGTTTATCCAACGTTATGGGCACGATATTTTCACGCAACAGTTCATGGGGTTCGGTAATTTAAGAGCCGTTTTGCACCAAGGGGTGGAAAACTATCTCCGTTCGCTCATCAAAATGAAGAACGAAGACGAAGACCTCGACACCGCCGTTCAACTGATTGAAGACCTGGAAACGGCCCGAATCTCGATGGAAGAAGCGATCTTCAGTTTGGAAATTATCTTTGAATCGGTCGCAGAAAACTATTCCGAATATATCGATTACAACAGCACGACGACCCATTCCGACAAAGGGGAAAAATTGTTCATGCTGTTGGACATGTTACGGGTTCTTACCGAGTACGAGCGGATTTCCTGGAATCTCAAGCCGGTCTATTGGGTTCACGACAGTATGATCCGCTCGAAATGCAGTGAAGCGGCCAATCTCTGGGAACGGGCCGTCGCCAAACGAAGTTATAACGCCGCCGAAGAGCATTTACGGCACTACACCCGACTCAGCGAAAAGTACGGAATGTGGTTGCCGAGCGTCCACGAACGGTTGCAGGAGCGATTTGTACGTCCGCTCCAGATTGACCGCATGTGCGGCCTTGTCGGTGCCGCGATTCGGGAAGCCAGGGAAGACGGACCGAAAACGACCTTTCCGGAGTTGGAGCGGCAGATCGAAATCTTTGCACGGGAACCACTCGGCGTCGGATACGAAATTCCCGAGTGGTTGTCGTCGCTCCAAGAAGAAGTGATGACGACGCGGATTGATTCCAAAGACGGCGATTCGGAGAATGACGCTTTCAATCCGGCCCCCAATTTTCAGCAAATCCGCCTTTCCCGCAAAGAGCTTGATAAGCAAATCGATTCCCTGGGCAAACGGGTTCGGTTCATTTAAGCCATTTCGTTTGAAACGGGTGACTTTAACGATTACGTTGGGTTTACCGCTTGTCTTGTGCGCAGTTCTGATTCGTATTGCGACTTGACTCTTTTTAGTCAAACTCAAGATTCCTGGAGGCGATACCCGATTCTTGAACCATACGAAAGTCTGCGCTCTTCTTACGTCAATTTCGTTTCGTGTCGCACGGGGTGCGACGGCCAAATATGGAAACAACGCCGCTACTTGGATTTCTTACGGTGATCAACCATCCCTCTGCGGGATTCGTTGGGGGATTTCTCGTACTCAATCCAGTGGGCCGACCGGTCGAATTTCACTGCACCACGTCGCTCAAACCGAATCGTGCTCAGGAAATTCTCTTTGGAAACGCCCTGGAACCGTATTTGTTCGGAGAACAGATCGCTCAAACGCTGGTCCGCAAATCGCAGGCGAATATTGATTTCCTTTTCACCGATTTGCCCGGCGTTCTTGCGCTTCAGGATTTCGTAGAACAACCGATCATTTACGTTCCGCATTTGGATTCGGCTTCAGGCCGCATGGGTTCCGGAGAGCATCAACACTTATTTTCGCGGGCCGAAGCACCCCCAAAACAGTATCAACCGCTCCGTAGCGTTCCCGGTTTAAGTATGACACGCTGGAAAGAAACGCAAATTGCCGATTTTCCCTTATGGATTCCCAACGACCGGAACATGGAAGTTTCCGCAATCTCGGCAAGGTTGACCGATTGTATCAGTTTCATCAACTTTTCCGAACCCTTCGACCGTGTCCGTCTCGCTCTGGAGGAAGCCCAAAAGAATTGATTACGAATTACGAATTACGAATTGGGGTATGATTCGTAATTCGTAATTCGTAATTCGTAATTCGTAATTAAAAAATGGACGTTCATTCCCAATACGATTTTACGCTTCAGCCGGAAATTTTTATTACCGGCTGGAATCGTTCGATGCACCGGGGGCGGGACATTGAAACCAAGACGCTTGCGCTTCCGAAATCGGGGGGCATTCGAGTGATTACCGTTCCGATGGTTCGTAATGCCGTCGAAACGAAAAGTTACCGTTTTGCTCTGCCGTCGAACGAAGTGCCTCCGAAAGCGGAACAAACAAGTGAAAATCCGGCAATCCTTCAATTTCCCGGTCCTGCACCCGGTGAGCCGCAGACGACCACGAGATTCCGGATTCCGCCGGACGCAATCAAAATCAAGGATCGGCTTCAATACATTCTTCAGCCGCCGCTGGAAACGATTTTTTCGCAGGAAATGTTCGATTTACCGGGCGATCCGTTTCCGTACCAACGGGAAGGAATCGCGTTTCTCTACGGTGCTCATTTTGCAATTCTGGCAGACGAAATGGGACTCGGAAAAACGATGCAGGCGATTTTAACCATTCGGCTGCTTTTGAGAATCGGTGAACTGAAAAACGTCCTGATCGTTTGCCCTAAGCCGCTTGTTTCCAATTGGAAACGGGAATTTGAACATTGGGCACGGGAAATTCCCGTTCAAATCATTGAAGGAAATGCGGAACAACGCAAATGGCACTGGCAACGGGAAGATAGAAAAACGCCGGTCCGAATCGCAAATTACGAATTACTCCATCGGGATAAGGAGTATTACGATTCCCCGCAAATCCGGGGTGGTGTTACGTTCGATCTGGTGGTCCTCGACGAATCGCAGCGTATCAAAAATCAGAGCGGAGCAACCGCCAAAGCGGCTCGGACAATACCGCGACGCCGAAGTTGGGCCTTAACCGGAACGCCGGTTGAAAACTCGTCCGAAGATTTGGTCGGAATATTCGAGTTTCTCGCACGGGGCCTGTTGAAATCCGGGTTGAAACCATCGGAAATCCGTCCCATTGTCAAGGATCATATTCTTCGGCGGACGAAAGATGAAGTTCAGGAAGACCTGCCGCCGAAAAGGATGCTGGACAGCTTCATTGAGTTGACGTCGCAACAAAAAGAAACCTACGTTCGGGTTGAGACCGCCACAAAAAATGAACTCCATGAGATGGACCGGGAAGGCGTTCTTTCGGTCAAAAACGTGTTTGAAAGAATTCTCCGTTTGAAACAAATCTGCAATTTTGATCCGATTTCCGGGGAAAGCGCAAAATTGGAGCGAATCGGTGCCGACCTGGACGAAATCGCCCAGAGTGGTCATAAAGCGATCATTTTCAGCCAGTGGGTCGAAACGCTTGAGAAGCTGAAATCTCATTTAGCACCATTCGGACCGTTGGAATATCACGGAAAAATTCCGTCGGCCCGGCGGGATGGTGTCATCAAGCAGTTTCGGGAGGATAAAAATGCGCATGTGATCCTGATGAGTTACGGAGCGGGGAGCGTCGGTCTGAACCTTCAATTTGCCGGTTACGTTTTTCTTTTTGACCGATGGTGGAACCCGGCGGTCGAAGATCAGGCAATCAATCGGGCGCACCGCATCGGAACCACAGGACCGGTTATCGTCTCCCGATTCGTTTCCGTGGACACGATAGAGGAAAAAATCGACCAAATTCTACGGCGCAAGCGAGATCTTTCCGACGAGATTCTTTCCGGCGTTCGAGGGGGACTGAATCAGTCCGGCGGTATGAGTCTGGACGAAATTTTCGGTCTGTTCAATTTGAAGCCACGACACATCAAAAAGGCGGCGTGATTTCCGAGGAGGGGAGGTTTCGCCGACACATTTCTTTTTTCTTCTTTTCTTTTTTCCCTCTTCCCTTTTTTCACTTCTTTGGTATACTGCCGTGTGTCTTATTCTTTCCCCCCAATTCCTTTCAGAGATCAAAATCAAGATGAAAATCAGTTGCGAACGAGATAAGTTTTCCCACGCATTTCAACTGGCGGCGTCGGTTGCGGCGGTTCGGGACGTTAAGCCGGTATTGCAAAATGTGTTGCTCAAAGTGGAAAAGGACGCTGTGATACTCATGGCGACCGACACCGAAATTGGGATTCGCACCGTGGTAGACGGTTGCGAGATTCACAAACCTGGCGATGCAATTCTTCCGACGAAACTCGTCAAACAAATCCTCCAGGAAAGCAGTGATAAAACGCTGACCATCACGACGGACGGCGACAAAACGCTGATCCAGGGAACGAAGAGTCGTTGGCAGCTTCCGACCCAGTCGACCGACGAATTTCCGGAAGTCGAGCCGTTCGAGGAGACTGCGTACCATGTGATTTCCTCGAAGACTTTCCGGGAAATGATCAAACGGACAGCCTTTGCGACCGACGAAGACAGTGCCCGATATTCGCTCGGCGGCGTTCATCTCGATTTCGGGCCGGATCAAATTGGTTGCGTTGCAACCGATGGTCGGCGTTTGGCACACCAACCCGGCGTTGCCGAGACCGTCAACGATCACAAACCGGAAGGATCGTCGATTTTCCCGGTGAAAGCGTTGACCCTGATTGAGCGGGCGGCGGCGGAAGACGAACCGGTCAAGATCGCCGTTTCCACGCATCGCGGTATTTTTGAGACCGAAAAAACGGTCCTTTTCACTCGGTTGATTGAAGGAAAATTTCCCCGTTGGAAAAGTATTATTCCGAATATCGAAGGACACAAAGAGGTGGAGGTCGTTGCCGGAGCACTGTTGTCCGGTGTCAAGCAGGCGCAAATTGTAACTCTGGAACGAGAACCGGGAGTTGATTTCACGTTCAGCGAAGGAAAACTGGAGCTTTCCGGTTCCGGTGCCGAAGTGGGCGAATCTTCGGTGGAAATTCCCGTCTCCTACACAGGTGAAAAAATTTCCTTGCGGCTCGATCCGAAATTCGTAACCGAATTTCTGCGTGTTTTTGAAGCAGAGAAGAGCATTACGACCTACCTGAAGCTCGAAGAGCCGGTTTACTGGAAAACCGACGACGGTTACGAATATATCGTCATGCCGATCTCGACGTAGTGCAACGAGTCAATCATCGCTCCGGCGGTGAGCGATTCCTGGCCGAGTTTTTCGGCGGCAAGATCGCCGGCCCTGCCGTGGAGGTACGCTCCTGAGACCGCCGCTTCCCAGGGGGAAAGGCGTTGTGCAACCAAACCGGCGATGATTCCCGTCAGGACGTCGCCGCTTCCGCCGGTTGCCATGCCGGGATTTCCCGTTTGATTGATCTCGGCGGTTTTGCCGTCTGTGATAATCGTCTCGTGTCCTTTCAGAAGCGTGATCGTGTCGGTTCTTTTTGCGAAATCGCAAGCCAATTCGATCCGCTCTTGTTGAGTGGACGGGCTTTCTTTGGGAATCGGTCGCCCCAACAGCCGGGCGAACTCTCCGGAATGGGGCGTAAGAATTCGCGGAAAAGCCGTTTTATCGAATTTTCGCTCGGCCAAAGCGTTCAAAGCGTCGGCGTCGACAATCATCGGCTTGGCGATTTCCCGGTACAGTTTTGCGACCAACGCGGTCAATCCGAGCGAACGCCCCAAACCGGGACCGAGTGCGACAACGGTTGCCGCTTCGCCCAGTCGCAGAATTTCCCGATAAGCATCGAGCGAAATACGACCGAACCGATCTTCAGGAAGCGGAGCGGTCATCATTTCCATGCTCAACGCTGCAACGGTCGGTAAAACCGTGCCCGGAACGGCACACTTGACCAAACCCGCCCCGGTTGTCAAAGCGGCTCGGCCTGCCAGCGCAATCGCGCCGCTCATGCCCCGGCAGCCGCCGATGCAGAGGACATGTCCGTAGTCGCCTTTGTGACTGTAAGGATTGCGTTCGGGAAGGATGGACATTTGCACCGCCAAGAAGTTTGAGTACGCGCTTGACAGCGGCGTTGCGGTTTGTACGCCGCGTTTGTGAAATTAAAAAAGCCCCGAAAGATATTGCATACGAACTTTTTGGGAGCCCGAAGTTTTTAAGGGGGTGCCTGGAGAAACAGTTGCATGATCCGAATCCCCACTGAAAATGGTCGGACTCGGCTATACGCGTCTGCTTTTCTTTATGAACAGGAACCCATCGGGCTAAAATATCGACTCCCCGATAAAAAATCCGTACTTAGCGCAACATCTCTTGGAGCGGTTCCCATCTTAACAAAAAATTTCGGTTTTGGCAACAGCACTATCAAGACTTGAGAAAATTCCACTAGCGTCCGATCATAAGTCGAACAATAGCAACTGTTTAGGGTTATAGTAGTTATTAAAAAGTGTAAAATCCTGTGAAAAAAGCGTCAAAAGTGGTGTTTTGATGAATATTGTTACGCTTAATATTTGTAGAATTT
>CAZNVM010000136.1:0-4939 GCA_964576215.1 uncultured Planctomycetaceae bacterium | reverse complement strand
CAGGGCTTCGGTTTCGGACTCGGCGTGAAAGTCGGCGGGAACATTGTGATGGCGGATTTTACGGCTCATGGCGGTTTTGGAAAAAAGGAATGGAAAAGGTAAATTGCCAATTTTACCTAATCCCCCCAATCGCGCAACCGGGGATTTACGCACCCTCCATCGAGTAAGTTCGGTCAGGCCGCTAACAAGTTGACGATGAATGGTAGCCGGGAGCGCAACGGAGTGAAGCGACCGGACCGAATCGCGGTTACAGGTCACATTGGATGCGTGTCGAACTCCAGTCGTTGTTGGAAAGATAATCCATGACCGGTTCCGCTCGGGAAAGAAACTCGAACATGAAGTGTTTTCTCATGTAAGTAATCAGGCTTGCTTTTTGCGAACGATTAAGCGGTTCCGGTCCGTCAATTTTTGAGCAAATTTCATCGTCGGTTCGCGTCAAAGCCATCAGTGCCGCTCGCGCTGATATCTTATAGGCGTTCAATCCGGACAACCGCAAGCCTTGTTCCGTGCGAGTGAGGACCAACTCGACAAACGCAAAAGTTCCCTGATCCGGAATCGACGCCGGATTTCTTTTCGCCGGAACGAACCCGGCCCCGACATTCAAAAGCCAACCTTGGGCAACTTCCCACGTCGCAAGAACCCGATCCTGGGTCAAAATAATGTATTTGTAATCATAATTCAATTTGGCCGGCAAAAGAACCGTTTGATCCAAATGGTTCGGCTCGACAACCGTTCCCAAAGCGGGAGCGTCATTGACGACCACGGCACTGACCGGCACCGGGTCCGGTTGAATCAGGATCGGCACTTGACACTTCGGACAACGTCGCGTTTGACCAAGAAGCTCGTCCCTGGCGTCGATTTTGCTTCGGCAATTCTTGCAAGTGACTCGAATCGACATATTATTAAATGGCTCAAAGTGTAAACGGATTGGTTACGAATCGGAAATCGGAAATCGGGAATCGGGAATCGGGCATAGGGCATAGGGAAGAAATTTCACTGATCACTTGGCCACTAATCACTAATCATTAATCATTATTTGCTCTGATCCATTCTTTGATCGAATAATCGTTCGAAATTCGATTTTGGTACGCAATAAACAGCTCCGCAATGATTCCGGTTGAGATCAGTTGGGCACCGAGCAGCATCAGGGCGACGGCGTAAAGCACGGCGGGACGATTGTGGAGGACGTATTCCGGCCCAAGACCGAACAGGTGAAACAGACTCCAGCGAAACGCCAAATAAAGGAGTGTCAGCACGCCGATCACAAACGACGTCAAACCGATGCTGCCGAGCAGGTGTTGCGGACGTTGACCGTAACCCGTAACAAATTTGACGGTCAAAACATCGAGAAATCCTTTGATGAATCGCTCGAAACCGTATTTCGAATGTCCGTATTGCCGTGCTCTGTGCTGGATGACCTTTTCGCCGACCTTGTATCCGCGTGCGGCAGCCAGGACCGGAACGAAGCGGTGCAATTCGCCGTAGAGCGTGACTTCGTCGAAGATTTCACGACGGTAACACTTCATCCCGCAGTTGTGATCGTTTAATTTTGTACCGGAAACCCAACTGACCATGGCGTTGAAAAATTTCGACGGAAACGTTTTGTGCCAGGGATCATGCCGGATTTTTTTCCAGCCGCTGATGACATCGAGATCGGTTTCCATCATTTCCAGAAAGCCGGGTATCTCTTTGGGATCGTCCTGAAGGTCGGCGTCCATCGTAATGACAATATCGCCGGTTGCCGCTTTGAATCCGGCGTTCAGGGCCGCCGCTTTGCCGAAATTGCGGCGAAACCGGATTGCTCCGACCTGCGAGTCTTTTTCCGCCAGTTGCGTGATGATTTTCCAGGAATCGTCTTTCGACCCGTCGTCGATAAACAGGATTTCCGCCTCGTACTGGTTGGCTTGGAGAACCGCGTCGATTTCCTGATGAAGCTGAAACAAACTGTCCGCTTCGTTGTAAACCGGAATAACAATGGAAAGTTTCATGGGAGACGACAGAGGGCAGAGGGCAGAGGGCGAACGGCGGCAAACGACAGCCGGATAGTATAGGATAGTATAAGCGATGGACGGAATGTTGTCAAATTGGCGGATTCCGTAGATTTGGCGTGCGACTATCCAACGACATTCAGTAAATTTTTCAGAGTTATCCAATCCTGATCGACGACCCAAACGAAGACGCATTGGCCGTTGGAACGATCTGCCCAGAGATTGCCGATTTCCATTTTGAACCGCTCCGTCGACAATTCGGCGAGGTAGCCCCCCTTGTACTCAATCATGGCAATCCGGCCGTCATTGAGTTCCGCAAGGAAGTCTGGGAAGAACCGCCCCGGCGACAGCGGCAGACTGAAACCGCCTGCGCTTTCATGTTCCAGATTCCGCATCCAACGCCTGACGTTGGGATGGCCGTCGATTTCGGCGGCACACAACATTTCCTCGTTGCCCATGCCACCAATCAAGTCAAAAGCGTGGCGTTTGAACCTATATTGCCCTTTATATTGCTGATACGGCGAATAACATTGTTCGCCTAGAACAACAGCAAGGTCCATTGACGTTTCCAGCCTCCTGTTTTTGTTTCGCATATCGATCAAACTCCTGGCCGCCAATCGTACTTGTTCACGTCCGTGATCGGTGATGATCGTCTTAACCGTTTGCGCCAGTTGATGCCGTTTCCGAACAAGAACGTTGACATCGCATTGCCGCTTGGCAATGAGTGAGTCGATCAAACGTAACAGCCACGCCTGACTTTGGCTTGTCGGTAGACCGATCATCGCGCCGCCGTGATGAATCGCCCGGTCGAGCCAGCTGACCAGTTCGCCCTTGCTCCATGCGTCACCTTCCGACCAAAACAGCAACTGGCGGCCCACCACCTCTTGAATACCACCGATTCCGATGCCGCCGGTTTGGTCGACGCCGACTTCAACGCGCCGTCCCAAAGTCAACTCGGTCGAAAATTCTCGCTCGTTGATGATCGTACTGCAACTGTCGAGGTTCCAGTCAAACTCTTTCAGTTCCTCCGGTTCAAAAAGTGTACAAGTTTTTCCTTCCCGGACGACCAGACGCGGAATGCATAACGGTTCCGCGTATCGGTCCAACGGTTTCGATATTGTTCCGACGTTCCGTTCCGTCTGCCAGTATTCTTCAACGGCGAGACGATCCGCTTCCGGCAGAGTGTCTCGCAACACCAATGCTTCCTGTTGAGTCAGCGGAGAGCGTACAAGAATCGCCGCTGATCTTGCGTCATATTCGATTTTCGAGCGAATATTCGACGGCAGGTCGTTAACATTAAGTGGTGCAGAGACAGGAATGGCGTCAAGCGGCAGATGCCCTTGCGGATCGTCCTGCCGATGAACCCGCATGGCGTCATTGATCGTATCGGCGTCGAAACCGCAACGCCTGACCAGCGAGTCACAAAGTTTTTGTGCCGTTTCAATCACGTTCTCACTCCGAACAACGGCGTAGGCGCGGTCCAATTCCATAACACCGGTCGGCGTTGCGTGGGGCATACGCATTACGCGCCCCAGCAATTGTTCGACGGCGGTTTCCGTGGCAACATTGCCGACGGAACCGAGAATGTAAGCAAACGGGCAGTCCCAACCTTCACGCAACTTGTCGACGGTAATGACATAACGGACGGCACATTTTTCGTTGCGCAGGTTTTCGACACCAAGGTCGTCGTGTTCGCCGGTTGCAATGCGGATATGTTCGGCAGGAACTTTCAGGCGTTCGACGAGTGCCTTCTTGAGTTCGTCGACGGTATGCGTTGCCTGCGTCTTGCTTTTCGGTTGCGCTTGAAGCAACGCCACCGGGCGGATGTATCGACCTGTTTCCGTGCGAAACTGGATGGCCCGTTGTTCGAGTTCATTGCGACGCTGGGCGGTCAGTGCCAACACTTCGAGCCAGTCGTTGCGGGATTCCAGTTCGACGGGCAGTTTTATCATTCCCTCTTGCTTCAGTTGCAGGGCGGAAACGGCATGGAGCACATTGCTTGCGTATTGCTCACGGTCGGGATTGTGAACCTTCTGCGGCGTGGCAGTCAATTCCAGTACGGCAAGCGGCGAAAACCGGGCAAGGCTTTCCAGCGATATTTTCGTGCGAGCATTGTGGGCCTCGTCCATGATGACGACCGGGCCGCGCATCTTCATCACGTTGGCGAGCGAAAGACGTACCAATCCGTCGTCCGGTTCGGCGAGTTGTTCGCGCAACCACGGGGGCAGTTCACGAAAATGATCCATCAGATAGCCGTTGTCTTCGTAAACTTTTCGCCCGGTGGTATCGTCTTTACGATAACTCTGGATGGTCGTTACAACAACGACGGCAGCCGAAGAGAGAATCGCCTTGCTTGCGCAGAGAGCGTCTTCGATGGTCAGCACTTCGAGAGCTTCGTTGCCGAGGCTTTGCCGCAACGCTACCCGAAGGGGGTGATTATGGTCTTTCAGTCCCTGAAGCGTCTGATCACGAATTGTCGTTGAAGGCGTTACCCAGAGGCAAAGCGGGCGATCCTGATGGCCAAGCCGCTTGGCGATGGTGCCGACGGCATGGGCGGCGATGAGCGTTTTTCCGCCGCCGGTCGGCACGCGCAGGCAGATGTACGGCGTGTTCGGAAACTGCGGCGTGGACAGATAATCGCGCCCGCAAATTTCCCGATAAGCGTCATGGATCGGATACGCGGCACCGGCAATGACACCTTTGCGAACAAGATCACAAAATTGGGCCAGCGTTTCCAGCGATTCCTTTTGGTATTCTTTCAGTTGCATAGCTTAATTATTCGCAATCACAAATTTTACCTACTCTACACAGTCCGTCGACAAGTTTGTATCGAGACCGTCATTTCGCGATGCTCCATTCCGGCTTTTATTCATCTCCCCCAATAAAAGCCGGAATGAAGCGAAGCGAAATGACGGTAAAATCAGTAAAAATCGTAAACTTGTCGACGGACT
>CAZNVM010000135.1:0-7886 GCA_964576215.1 uncultured Planctomycetaceae bacterium | reverse complement strand
TCGGTATGGAAATAAGGGCGCCGTATTGATGGTGCCACCGGTGCTACTAAGGGCGCGAAATCTCGAACGGAACATTCCACGGAACCGTTTGAAAAACACTCGTCCCGCATTTTTTGGACATCTTATTTTTTGACAGTTTCTAAACAAAGAAAAATCATCAACGTTTTCATTGTTTTCCTTGCGGTATTCTTGTTTTCGGTTGCTTTCATGCGATTTAACGAACTCAAAGCATAAACGAATTGGTTATGAAATCGGAAAAAGTATGAAATTTAAGGAAATCGGAAATTGGAAATCGGAAATTGGAGAGGATATTTCAGACCCGATTTCCTATTTCCGATTTCCGATTTCCTCTACTGTTTTGAGTCACCATTTGTTTACGGTTTGAATTTACAAACTGATCCGCTTTACCTGAAGCGATGCGAGGTCCGTCGTTCCGAGTTTGAATTCCATCGCCTTTCCGATATGCGTTACGGCTTCGAGGTCTTTTTCCGTAACCCGCTGCGCGAACTTCACGGCGGCGGTATCGACGGCGACGATGTCTGTGGATGCGAAAAGACCTTTCATAACGACGGCGTCCGCCGCTGAAAGACCGCGGGGACCGTTCGATTTCATCACCCGATAGGCGTCAATGACGTTCAAGACGGGCCGTTTGACGTAAGTGGCACAATCGGCAATGCACTGTTGGAGATCGTTACCGTGGAAAAACTGGCGATCCCATACGATTCCCATGTAATTTTTCAACGCCAACGTCATGTGCGTTCCCCGATGGACTTTCAAGACGGGAACATTGAACCAAACGTCGCAATCAAGAATCGCGGTATGAATTTTCGTTTTGGTGAGTTTTTTCCCTTCGCTTAGCGTGACTTCACGGTAATACGTTTCCAGGTCGGCAGGCATCATTTTTCCGCCCGCTTCATTCACGGCGTCTTCGATGCCACTGTTTTTGTAGGCATTCCGCCACTCATCGCAGGTGTGATCAAAAACAACGACCTCTGCGGCACCGGCGTCCAAAGCCTGTTTGACCATTTCCTTTACGAGCATCGGATGCGTATTGGCCCCCATTTCCGGCGTCTTATCCCACCCGATATTCGGTTTGATGACGACCTTTTGTCCTTTTTTGACAAACCGACCCATTCCACCGAGTTCGGCAATCGCTTTGCGAAACATGACCTCCGGTTCACCGCCAAGCACAGCCACGAGGTCCGGTGTTCCGGCAGCGGCTTCCTGAGCGAGGACTTTCAGGCCATTTGTATTCAAAACTGCGGCAGACGCGCCGGTAGCAACCATTGTCTTCAAAAATTCTTTGCGTTTCATAGGAAATTGGAAATTGGAAATTGGAAATTGGAAATTGGAAATTGGAAATAGGAAATAGGGAATAGGGAATAGGAAATAGGGAATAGGGAATAGGGAATCGGGTACTATTTTTTCTCGATTTCCGATTTCCTATTTCCTATTTCCATCTAACCGGTAAAATAAATGTAAATCGCGATGATAACCACCAGCAGGCCGACCGTGAGAGTCACGTCGGTCGAGTTCCAGCTTTCGCGGGTTTCTTTGCGTTGCTCGTCCGTCGAGGTGGCGTAGGTCAGACCGACAACCTGTTCCGGTTTCGGGCGCGGTGTTATCAAGCTGACGCCGACGATGATGAGCGAACACACAAGCGTCAGGAAAATGGCAATGTAAGTGAAGCTCGCCGTCGAAAACAGGTACGGAGCGTAGTTCATAAAATAGGGGACACTGGAAAAGAGTTTACCGTATTCCAGCGTTTTGTCCAATTGCGGGTCGAACATGGCCATCAACCAGGGGACTTGGGAAAAGGTTCCGCCGGCCTCGACGCTTTTGGCGACAAGTTCCATCACCATACGGAGCATCCCGAGACAGAAACCGGAAACCAGGCCGCACATACAGCCGTAAGCGTTGATCCGCTTGATAAACACGCCGAGGAAAAAGACTGCGAAAATCGGCGGGGCAATGTACGCCTGGACGCTCTGTAAATATCCGTACAGTGAGGTTCCCATAAACGAAATGATCGGAATCCAGAGTAGTCCCAGGAGAACCATGACCGCCGTCGTCAAACGTCCCATCCACACAAGCGTCGCTTCCGAGGCTTCGGGGTTATATTTTTTGTAAATATCCATCGTAAAGAGCGTCGAACTCGAATTGTAAACCGACGCAAGCGAACTCATCAGTGCGGCCATGAGTCCGCCGATCACGATCCCTTTGAGTCCGATGGGGAGAACCTCTTTCACCAAAAGGGGAAACGCACTACTGGAATCAACAAGGATTTCACTGCTTAAATCCCCTCTGGCGGCCAAAGTGTAAGCGATCATGCCCGGCACGATAAACAAAAACACCGGTGTCAATTTCAGGTACGCCCCGAAAATCGTCCCTCGCCGGGCCGCCCGCTGGTTTTTCGCGGCCAGTGCCCGTTGGACGATGTATTGGTCGGTACACCAGTACCACATCCCGACAATCGGGGCACCGAAAAGCAGGCCGAACCAAGGGAAATCCTTGTGCGAAAGCGGCTTCCAGAGATTGAAATGGTCGAGTTTTTCCTCGGAATCTTTGAGAACCTGTTGCTCCACCCCATCGACCGTTTCGGTTACGACGATCTTCCGGGGCGCGTCCTGGCAGACCTTTTTCAGTTCGGACCAACCGCCGACCTGTTGTAACCCGATGACCAGAACGCAAAGTGCTCCAAGGAGTAGCACGATTGTTTGCATCGCCTCCGTATAAAGCACGGCCCGGAGTCCGCCGAGAATCGTGTAAATACCGGTAACGACAACCATGCCGACCGCTCCGACCCAGAAATTGTTGATTCCGAAGAGAATCGGGGCCGGAAAGATTGCCTTAAACACGATCCCGCCGGCGAAAAGGGCGACGGAGATTTTCGTGAATACGTAAGCGATCAGGCTAACGACACTCAAGAAGGTTCTCGCACTGGGGGAATAGCGGCGTTCGAGGAATTCCGGCATGGTGAACACGCCGCTTCGCAGGTAGAACGGGACCATCACCCAGCCGAGCACGAGCAAGCACCAGGCATGAAGTTCGTAATGGGCCATTGCCATTCCCTCCTTCGCCCCGGTTCCGGCCAGCCCGACGAGGTGTTCCGACCCGATATTTGAGGCGAAAAGCGAGCAACCGATGACAAACCAACCGGCATGTTTTCCGGCAAGGAAATAATCCTTGGAGCTGTCATTTTTTTGGAGCATCACCCACCAGGTGATTCCGAAGAGGATGGCGAAGTAGAGGCCGATGGTGATCCAATCGTAAAAACCCAGCCCGGACACAGGGGCGGCTTCCGTCGCGGCAAAAAGGATGTTCATGGTTTAACCGGGGGGAGGAATGGGGAAAATCACTCGGTGAATCGGGAGTTTACAATATTTTCCGCCGTTTGACCAGTAGATCGGGAGAATAATCGGTTGCAAACTTCGTCAACGGACTGGGCCAGTCCTGCCGCTCGCTTTTACGGAAATGTTAAAATTTGCCGATTAGGAGATTTTTTCTGATTATTCTGATTATTCCGTCCGATATTGGTCTTAGAGGTGGATTTTGTCCACCCTTCCCCCCAATTCCCTCCCCTCAAATACTTGACGGAATTAACCATGAAGCGGACACTCTTTTTCGGAAGCCTGTTAATTCTGAGCGTTTCGCTCTGCGGATGCGTCGGGTCCCCCTGCGGCCCTTGCGGACCCTACAATTGTTATCCGAACCAGTTTGGAGCGTGCGTCAATGAATGCAACTCCTGCGATCCGTGCGGAACCCCCGCTTGTTCCCCGATGAGTTACGCTTACGGAACCGGTTGTGGGACCGGTTGCGGAACCCCCTATTGCGGTCTGCCGGGTGCTCCAATTCGGACAATCGGTTGCGGAGCCGCCCAGATTGCGGCAACGCCGGTTTCCTGGTTGGCACAAATTCTGCGGGGAACGTGTTATCCATGCAACGGTTGCGGCGACGAACGCTATTGGGGCGATTACGGTTATGTTCCCGGCGATTTTTGCAGTCCCTGCACCTACGACGGACAATGGGCCGGAAACGATCAGGCTTACGGAAGTTGCGGCGGTTGCGGTGATTGCACCGTTTGCCAGCAAGGAATTTCCTACCGTTATCCTGCTGTAGGAACTTACATGAACCAAATGTACGCTCCGGTTTTCCAGGATAAAATCGCGGCGACTCACGCCAAAACGCCGCTCGATTACGGTTTACGCGGCTATGATTCCTGTGGATGCGAGCCGTGTGGTTGCAATACTTGTTACACCGGTTCCTGCTCGACGGGATGCAGTACCGGTTGTGATACCGGATGCAGTACCGGTTGCAGTACCTGCGATACCGGTTGCGATAGCGGATACATCAATGAAAACGGTGCCAGGATCAGTCCCGGTTACGCCCCGCCGCGTCAACAGCCTTACTACTACGGAAATGCGTCTTCAAACATCACGTCGGCAAGTTATCGCACTGCCAAACCCTCGGCCTCTGTCGCCAATAAGGTTCATTTGCCGGTACGTTGATCGGGCATCGGGCATCGGAAAAAAGAGTGAGGCTCGTCAACGAACCAGACTCAATCGGAGCCGCGCACGGAGTAAGCGGTTTTCACGTTACCACCGGGGTTACCGCTTACTGCGTGCGCGGCTCTGATTGGGCACGGCTCTGATTGTGCGAGGCTCTGATTGGCGTTGAATAGATGCTACCAAGGACGCGACACTCGACAAAAAATCATCCCATAAGAAAGAACGCTTGCTATTCATTTCAAGTCTATCACTTACTTTTTCTACTAATCCGATGAAAAAACACCTCGCTTTCCTATTCGTTCTTTCATTTGTTTTCTTTATTCGTGAATCGGTGGCACAAACGGCTACGGAATCGGCTTCGCCCCAATATACTGCGGCGGACCTGTTGAACCAAAAACCGCGAGTGAAAAATATCGACTGCGACTATCCCACGCCGGAAGAGATCGAAAAATGTACCGCTTCCGGCTTTCCCGGAGGATGGGTCGTCAAAGCCCCCGACGGTACCGTTCTGCGAACGTTATTGTCTCTTCCCGAAAAGCGTCTTCAAATCCATTTTTACAAAAACGGTATCGAAGTGTTTCGGCAAGTGATCGGTCCGCGTGATTCGAAACAACCGAACGAATTCCGCTGGATGAACCACGCCGGAACCCGTTGGGGAATCGACGAAGACCTCGACTCGGCCGTTGACCGCTGGAAAATCATCTCCGCCGAGGAAGTTTCCATGGAGGCGGTTGCCGCTTTCGTCTCGAAAGACACACAACAATTCCTGCGGCTGACTCCCAATCCGACAGAACTGACGGCTCTCGGTTTGGGAAAAGAACTCGAATCGCAAGTCCGCCAAAAGGTCGGAAAAATGGGGAGCGAGTTTGCGAAAGCCGTCCAGGGACTTCGCCTTTCCCCAAAAGCGGAATGGCTTCAATTCAACGGTGGACAGCCGGGCATCGTTCCTGCAAGCAAGGAGGGAAATTCGTCGGATATCATCGCTTACGAAAACGTTTCCGCAATCGTTCGGGACGGAGAAAATCTTGATGAAATCAAACAGGTGATTTTGGGAACAATCGTCAAGGTCGGCGAAAACAATTGGCGTTTGATCGGCGTACCGCATTTGGACGATCCGAACTCGCCGCAGATTGTCGCTGACTATACGTTTTTTGCTCCGAGCGCACTTGCCGATGTTGCACAAAACGCACAGGTTGCGGCGTCCGACGGAGACGAGATCAGCAAGCTCATCGAAAAGATCATTGAAAAACAGGGTTCGCTTCAGGCGGCTCCGCTAAAAGACCGGGAAGCGATCCATGAGGAAATTTTGGAATTAATGCTCAAAAGCGTCAATCTCCAACCGACGTTGGAAGATCAGGACCAATGGATTCGTGCGGCGGCGGACTGGATTGACGGCGGAGTTCGGGCCAACGAGTACCCGCTTGGTCCCCAAAAACTGGAAATATTGTTCGGTAAAGTCAAGACGCAATTTGAGGGGGTCGAGTTGGCGGCTTACGTGAAATACAAACAGATCATGGCCGCGTATTATCAACGGCTGCATGACGGCGAAGATGACCTGGAAGTACAACTCCAATGGAGACAGAATCTCGAAAAGTTCATCGAGGAATACGGTAAAACGGATGGTGCTGCCCGTGCAATGCTCGAATTGGCCAACTATTACGAGATGATGCAAAAGGAGAACGAGGCCGTAAAGTGGTACAAGCAGCTCGCATCGGAGATGCCACAGTCCGATCACGGCAAGCGGGCAGCCGGAGCGGTTCGCCGGATTACGTCCGTCGGAAAAGTCGTTCCGTTTAAGAGCAAAACGGCGAGCGGTGCCGCGTTTGATCTTGCTTCGCTCAAAGGGAATCCGGTCGTGTTGTATTTTTGGGACAGTTATACGGCAACGGAAACCGCTTCACTCCGACAAGTTGCCAATAGCAACAAGGAGCTCAAAATTGTTTCGATCAATGTCGACGACCGTCCTGAGATGATGAAACAATATCTGGAACAGAACCCGATGCCGGCGTCGTTCATTCAGGTTTTCGACAGCACCGGCGGCATTAGCCTGCCCGGTCAATCCTGGGGCTTGCAGATTCCTCCGATGATGGTTTTGATCGACGCCGAAGGGAAAGTCGTCAGGCAAAACATCACAGGTACGGCGGATTTGGTCAAAGCACTCGAAGATTTGAAATGACCGGGTTGCCCTGCGTTCAATCCGGTTACTGCGCTGCGCTCCGTTCCCGGTTGCCGTTGTTTTTCGTCCAATTCCACGCGGTTTCGATCATTTCGGCGGGTTCCAGAAATTTCGGTTTCCATCCGAGTTCCTTTTGGACTTTGTCGGAATTTGCGTACAGCTTGGCGGGGTCTCCGTCGCGTCGGGGACCGTAAATCGTCGGGATGTCCCGTCCGGTCACTTTTTTCGCGGCGTCAAGAATTTCCCGAACGGAGTATCCTCGTCCGATTCCGAGGTTGTAACAGCGTCCGTCGCCCGGCTTGATCGCTTCGACGGCCAAAACATGCGCATTGACCAAATCCTCGACATGCACGTAATCGCGGATACAGGTTCCGTCCGGCGTCGGATAATCGGTCCCGAACACGGTGATCGCGTCCCGCTTGCCGAGAGCCGCGAAAAGCACGAGTGGTATCAAATGCGTTTCCGGCTCATGGTTTTCGCCGAGTGAACCGTCCGCAGCGGCTCCGGCGACGTTGAAGTACCGGAAAATCGTGAACCCAAACGCCGGATCGGCGGCGAGTTTGTCCTTGAGAATCTGTTCGACGAACCATTTCGACCGCCCATAGGGATTGATCGGCAACTGTCGGGTCGTTTCGAAAATCGGCGTTTCCTCCGGTTCGCCGTAAGCTGCGGCGGTCGAACTGAAGATGAACTTTTTGACGTTGGCGGTGTCCATCGCGTCGAGCAGGCTGATCGCTCCGGCGGTGTTGTTACGATAATAGAGCAACGGTTTCGCAACCGATTCGCCGACCGCAATCAATGCGGCAAAGTGCATCACGACGCCGATTTCGTGTTTACGCAGAATTTCGACGATCTTGTCCGTTTCCGCGAGGTCCGTCTGATAAAACGGAACCGATTCCGGAACGGCGCGGCGATGTCCGTTGGAAAGATTGTCCAAAACGACCGGCGAATATCCGGCCTCGCGAAGCTGTTTGACCGCATGGGACCCGATATAACCCGCCCCGCCTGTTACTAAAACGTTCATAAATTCTTGTATTTCTGTACTTAAACCGTAAACAACTATTTTTCGCCTCCTCACCAAAATCTGTGGGTGGTTTTTTAGTAAAATGAAGCTAACTGCTTTTGTATCAAATACTTACAACTGTTTTTGTGGCCGAGAAAGTGAGGTTCAAATTTGACAGATATTTCCAGATGTACTATTT
>CAZNVM010000134.1:0-1505 GCA_964576215.1 uncultured Planctomycetaceae bacterium | reverse complement strand
TCGGTATGGAAATAAGGGCGCCGTATTGATGGTGCCACCGGTGCTACTAAGGGCGCGAAATCTCGAACGGAACATTCCACGGAACCGTTTGAAAAACACTCGTCCCGCATTTTTTGGACATCTTATTTTTTGACAGTTTCTTACCTTGTTTCCCCAGTTTTCGAAACGAAAAATAACCGTTACTGATTTTCCTTGTCGAACGCTCCGTCGAACGCGATGCTGCTCGGCGAGAAGTTGCACTTGCGAACGAAGGCGCACGCTTCGGTGGCACCGTATTCGCGTTCCATTCCCATATCCTCCCATTCGACCGAAAGCGGTCCCTGGTAGTTGATGTGGTTGAGCGCACGGATGATTTCCTCGAAGTTGACGCCGCCGTGTCCGAGCGAACGGAAATCCCAGCCGCGACGCGGATCGCCGAAATTCAGGTGCGACGACAGGATACCGGTCTTGCCGTTGAGCGTAACAATCGCGTCTTTCATGTGAACGTGGTAAATCCGGTCCGGGAAAGCCCGGATAAACTCGACCGGATCAACACCTTGCCAAATCAGGTGCGATGGGTCAAAGTTGAAACCGAATTCCGGTCTGTAATTCAACGCCTTCAAAGCCATTTCCGCCGTGTAAATGTCGAACGCGATTTCCGTCGGGTGGACTTCGAGTGCGAACTTTACGCCGCATTCGCCGAACACGTCGAGGATCGGGTTGAAGCGTTCAGCCAAAAGTTTGAAGCCGTCGTCGATCCAGCTTTGCGGAACCGGCGGGAACGAATACAGGTACGGCCAAATGCTCGAACCGGTGAAACCGTTGACGACTTTGACCCCCATTTTCTGTGCGGCGCGGGCGGTGTCCATCAATTCTTTGGCACAACGTTCGTTGACTTCCTTTGGGTTCCCGTTTCCCCAAACGTAATCGGGCAAAATCGCTTTGTGGCGTGCATCAATGACGTCCAAAACGCCTTGTCCGACCAAATGGGTCTGAATGGCCCAGCAATCCAGGCCGTTTGCTTTTAAAATTTCGCGGCGACCGGCGCAGTAGTCGCTTTCTTTGAGTGCCCGTTGCACTTCGAACAATTCACCCCAACAGGCGAGTTCGAGGCCGTCGTACCCGAATGATTTTACTTTAGGGGCCAGCTCGGAAAGTTTCAGGTCCGCCCATTGTCCAGACGTAAGAGTGACTGGTCTTGCCATAAATAATTCTCCTTCATCAAGTGTTAAAGTAGAGACTACGTAAAATAATCGACGGTGAAACGCAGACGTTCACCGATACAAACCGGTATTGTAACCGGTTTGACTTCGAATTTCAAACGATGGGAGAAAAAATACAAGAGGATTGCTTTTTTCCTGGGAACGCAGGCTTCCAGCCTGCCGGTGAGTTCGTAGGCATCCTACCTGCGCAGAGCGGAGACTCCATTCCGCAACCTTCGCGCAGGCAAGATGCCTGCGTTCCCAGGGACTTTGCAGTTCTCTTGGGTATCCGTCTTGTTTGCAGGGCGAAATTTCTTCGCCGCC
>CAZNVM010000133.1:0-12507 GCA_964576215.1 uncultured Planctomycetaceae bacterium | reverse complement strand
GCCAAGGGTAATCCACGATACTGCGCCCTTATTTTCCAATCGGTATGGAAATAAGGGCGCCGTATTGATGGTGCCACCGGTGCTACTAAGGGCGCGAAATCTCGAACGGAACATTCCACTGAACCGTTTGAAAAACACTCGGCCCGCATTTTTTGGACATCTTATTTTTTGACAGTTTCTAAGCGGTAACCCCGGTGGTAACGTGAAAACCGCTTACTCCGTGCGCGGCTCTGATTGCGTTTCAACGGAAACATCCCGCTCGCAGGGAATTGCGAACGGGATGCTTTCTGCAATCTTACGATTGCGACTCTGAAAAACTACTCTTAGAACTTCACGATCGTCGAAACTCCAAAGCCGAGTTGGTCGTTCTTACTATTAGGATATTTTAGCGCGTTGAACACTTTCGCGTCGCAGTAATCATACCGGATTTCCGGGCGAACGACAAGCCAGTTGTTTGGCGTCCAGTTCGTGCCAAGCGTGAATTCGTAAAGGTTCACGTCGCCACTAGTACTATTTCCCCAAAGTCTTGCATCAGACGCATGCGCCCACTCGCCGCGGAGACCAAACGCCCAGCAACGGTTCAGCTTGTAAATCAATTCCTGGTTGATCCCGTAACCGGCAAAACGGTCTTGTGGGACACTGAATCTATCACTATTGGTATTACTGAGAACCCATTCGAAGGTGTAATCCCAGCAACGATTCGGTTTAATGCCAATCACGAACGATTGAACGAAATAGTCCTTGTCCAGGCTTGGTCCTCCCCGATCGTTGTATTTGCCCATCAAGACGCCGTATCCGAAATTGACTTTGCGAGTGACTTTGTAATCGAACCCGAACAGGGCGGCGTTATTGTCGGCGTTGGCAAACGTGGAACAATCATGAGAACTTACCGTGAAATCTTCGCCACAGGTCCAACCACCGTAGGCGGTGAGCCGCGAATTGACATCCCAAGTCGCTACCGCACCGGTCTGTGTGATCGGGAGAAGCCCATGCACGTAGGAGGTGCTGTAGAAAAAGCGATTCGGTGACATGATCGCACCACCTTCGAGCGGCGTGTAGAACTTACCGAGTTTTACGCTCAAGTTCCGATAGCCGACTTCTCCATAAGCTTGCGGAAGCGAAGCGAGGTAATCCCCTTTGCCCCAACGTTCATTAACGAGCGTGAAAGAAGCGGGGTCACGCCTGAAGTACTCCAAGCCGTTGGACTGCGTGAAAAACGCATCGGTACCGTACATGAAATCGATCCGTCCGCCGACGTCCCAACCGCACCGAGCATTCAGCTTTTTGCCGAAATAACCGTACAATTGATTCATCTGGAGGTCCGCCATCCGAGCCGGGCCGAGAAGTGCGGTGTTACCGGAAATTGAGGCCCAGCCTTCGCCCGCCGGTTTCGAGCCGTCATACCAATTCTTTTGTCCGTGGTTGTTTCCGTAGAGTCCGGCTTCAAAATGTCCGCCGTAGAACCAGAGGGAAGACACTTTTCCACATCCGAGGTCGCAACCCGAGGGGTCGCAAGGATTGTCGCACTGGTTCGCCTGTGCGGACGCAGTGAGGGCAGCCAACAGTAACGCACCGACCCCAATGCAAGTTTTTAACATCTTTGTCATAATTTTTTTCTCCCTTGAAATGGTTAGTTTCCATGAAACGCATTGAAACCGCATTGGAGTTGAGATTCCCAACGCTCACGAATCATCGAACCAAGGGGAGTGAAAAACTCAAGAATTTTTAGGGCAACGATACGATGCACAGTATCGAAATATCAAGAATTTTGAGGTTTTGAGGCACAAACGCTACAACCGGACCTTGCGGACAGGGGGCAGACGGCAGACGGCAGACGGCAGACGGCAGGGGGCAGACGGCAGGTGGCAGGTGGCAGACAGCAGAATCTGCCGTCTGCTATCTGCCGTCTGCCGTCTACTCCTTACTTGTCCAAATTATCCCATTCGATACCGACTCGTCGCAGAGCGTAGCCCATTTCTTTGAGGTAATCGCCGTAGCCGAGCATCCAGTGGAAGCCGTGCATCCGCTCCGCCAGAGCCTCCGACGGATACTTGTACTTGAGGTCGATTTGCGTGGTGCAGATCGGCCGGTGCGGCGCATCAATGACCTCGCCGGTCATACCGAACCAGCTTTTCGACTCGAAGTCGGGCGAAATCGCCGTGAAACGTGTTCCCTTGGGGAAATCCACTTTGGGCGCGGCACCGTAATCCGATTCGTAGTGCGTAACAATACGGGTCGGTTCGAGCTTTTTGCCGTCCATCTTTCGAGGTGCCGTGCAGTGCGCAAACGTGAGGAACTGTTCATGCGGAAAGCACGGATTGCAAAGGAACACCGGTTTTCCCGTGATATTCCCCAACAACACGCCCGAAGGAATGACCACGAAGTCCGATTCGCAAAACGCCAGGTAGCCGTCGTCGTTGAGCGTGGACAGCGTCAAGCAAGCGGCGGTGCGGGCCACTTCCATGACCGTTCCCATACAGCCGTGAATCGTGAGATTCCGGCAACCGGCTTCGGCCATGATTTGGCGGAACACCTTGTCGAGCAGGAAACAGTTGACGATGAAATCCCAGTCCACTTTCGTGCTGAACGGCGTGTTCGGTTCCCATTTCGTTCCCGGGATTTTCATGTACGCCTCGGCACGTTTGGTCGCCAGTGCCATTGCGGCGGAATCGGCTTTGGCCGCTTCGATCAGCTTGGCGAGTTCCGGATAGGAAATGTCAAGGTATTGGTATCCCCAGATTTCTTCCGCCTTTTTGGGAACCACACCCGCCGGCTGTGCCCAAGCCCCGGCCCCGCCGATGGTGATGATTTTCGAGTTTTTCGCGTTTTTCAAACCGCACAACGACCGAAGCCGCCAGGTCAGTTCGTCGAGCGAGTCGGTAACGATGTCTTCCGGCAAGATGTGCGGCACCCGTTGCCCGTCGGTATGCTGCCGCAAAAAGCGGGGGGACACGATCTCGTATTGCAGGTAAACCGGTCCGCTTCTCCAGCGTTGGAAGATAATGGTATCTTTTTCGACGCTTTTGATCGCATCCATTCCATGACCGGCACCGTAGATGAGGAGCAAATCCGCCTTGGCCACGTCGGGATGATCGACCATGCTGCCGATGTTGTCGTTTGCGACGCTTACTTCCATGAACTCGACCGGGAAATCCGCCGACTTTTTGATACCGGCCAGCTCAGTGTTAATTCTTGCGATCTCTTCTTTGGCGGCTTCTTCGGTATGAATTCCCCCCCAGTTGCGCCAAGACCCGCGATCACGGCGTTGCGGCAAGCTGTGCAAAAGAATCGGCTTAACGACGAGCGGCACACGTTCGGCAGGCATTGGGATTTCTGCAGACGCGGCCCCCATGAGAACCGAATTCCAGGACAGACCGCCCAGGACGCCGGCGGCAGCGGTCGTTCCGGCAATAAACGTGCGGCGGTTGAGTTGAAATACCGATTCCGGAACGCTCGGTTTCGACGGTGGACAACAATGACACTGAACATTTTTTTCCATAATATTCTCCTCGAAAAAGTAAGGGGTTAATCGTAAGTCAGAATCCACGAAAAACGACAATCCCGGGAGTATAGCAAACATTCTTCCAAAAAAACACCCCTTTCCGAAGAAAAAACGGTCCGTCGACGAGTTTTCCGGTCGGTGTGCTTTTTTTCCGGCCCTCTTGCTTTCCTCTCCTCATTTTCCTAAAACGGAAACGGTACACGGTTGTTTCAACCATCGCTGCATGTTGCGTTCGACTCAGCGTTTCCCCCTTTTCGTTTACTAAACCTCTGACGGAATTTGATGAAAAGAGAATCTCAACCCCAGCTTTTTCCAACGTTTGACCGGGTGGAACACGGCGACTGTGTGGAACGAATGAAGAAATTGCCACCGGGTTGCGTCGACTTGGTGTTTGCAGACCCGCCGTTCAACATCGGGTACGATTACGACAAGTATTCCGACAAACTTGAGACGGACGAATATCTGGACTGGTCGAAAACCTGGATGACCGAAGTTTACCGTGTTTTGAAAGCGAATGGGACGTTTTGGCTGGCCATCGGCGACGATTACGCCGCCGAATTGAAAGTCCTTGCGACTCGGGAACTCGGTTTCACCTGCCGCAGTTGGGTGATCTGGTACTACACGTTCGGCGTTCACTGTTCCAGAAAGTTTACCCGGTCGCACACCCATCTTTTTCATTTCGTCAAAAACGCAAACTCTTTCACGTTTAACGACGAGGAGATTCGCGTTCCCAGTGCACGGCAATTGGTCTACGCCGACAAGCGGGCCAATCCCAAAGGACGGGTTCCGGACGACACTTGGATTCTCCGTCCGCACGACGTTGCCGAAAGTTTTTCCGACGACAAGGACGTTTGGTTTTATCCTCGTGTTTGCGGAACGTTCAAGGAACGAACCGGTTGGCATTCCTGCCAGATGCCGGAGCAGGTTCTCGGTCGAATCATCAAAGTCTCGTCAAACCCGGGCGAAGTGGTGCTTGACCCGTTTCTCGGAAGCGGTTCGACGGCCTGTGTTGCGAAAAAATTGGACCGGCGGTATCTCGGCTTCGAATTATCCGGCGATTACCTTGACCAAATTCGAAATCGTTTGGATAATATCTCCGTTGGCGATCCGCTTACCGGCACAGAGAATCCCCTGTTTTCCGTACCAACAACCGAAAACGGAAGAAAATTAAATAAGAAATGAGAAATTGTAAAACTTGATTCATAATTCGTAATTCGTAATTCATAATATGACAACCCGAATCAAACTGAATGCAGCTCGTTTGAAAGAAATGGAGCTTGAGAAGAAACTGCAATTGAGCACATCGGAGCTTGGTTTGCCGATTCGAACGACCAACTGTTTCGACGAACTGGGAGTCACGACGATCCGCGAGCTGCTCGAATGTTCACCGGAAAAACTGTTGTCGGTCCCGAATTTTGGAGGCAAAACGCTTGAAGAAGTGTACAAAGCACTCGAAAAACTTGGTTTTTATCGCAAAGGCCGGGAACCGAAAACGGAATAACCTTTTTTTGATGATCGCCGCACAGGGTGCGGCGGCAAACCCTCCACTCCCCATGAACAACCCGGCAATTATCGGCCCTTACCAATGCGGTCGCGGTGAACGTTTGTTGCTCATCGCCGGTCCTTGCGTCTTGCAGGAACAGGTCCTTGATCCGATTGCGGAAAAACTCGTTTCGCTTTCAAGGGAATTTCCGGTCAACGTTGTGTTCAAAGGTTCGTTCGACAAAGCGAACCGGACGAGCATCCACGGTTTTCGCGGTCCCGGCCTCGAAAAAGGCTTGGAAATGCTTGCTTATGTACATCACAAATACGGTTTGCCGACGACGACCGACATTCACGAATCGTATCAGGCGGAACCGGTTGGGCAGATTTGCGACCTGATCCAGATTCCGGCGTTTTTGGCCCGGCAGACCGACCTGCTCATTGCCGCCGCGCAAACAGGCAAAGCGGTCAACGTGAAAAAAGGGCAGTATCTTGCACCGTCTGACATGAAACACGTTGTTTCCAAACTCGAAGCAAGCGGTTGCCCGAACATTTTACTCACCGAACGGGGAACGTTTTTCGGTTACGGTCGCCTGGTGAATGATATGAGTGCGTTGGTCGAGATGCGAAATCTCGGAACGCCGGTCGTTTTCGATGCGACGCACAGTGTTCAGCGGCCGGGCGGACTTGGACATGCGACCGGAGGAAACCGCGAGATGGTTCTTCCTCTCGCCCGGGGAGCCGCCGCCGTTGGAATCGACGCACTGTTTATCGAAACGCATCCGAATCCGGACGAATCGCCCAGCGATGGTCCAAACATGATTCCCCTCGATGGTTTGGAAACACTTCTGAAAACGATTTTGGAAATCCAAAAAATCCAATCCTGCTGAACACTTTCGCTTACTTCACCAATTGCATTTCGACAAGGTTCAACCGGGTACCATCGTCGATTCCATTGGGAAAATCGACGACAATCGTCAGTTTTTTAACACCAGTGAGATTGACGTTCAGCGGAACCGCTGAAGAATCACCGCGAATCGTCGCTTCGTACAAAATCGTGTCGCCGCTCAAAAACGTGAGTTTCACACGACCGTTCGGACGGGTTCGGTCGTCGATCCCGGCAAGGCCCCGAAGCGTTTTGTAATCGTCCGTCCAGGAAAACTCCAAGACCGTCCTGGCCGAAAGCGTATAGCCAACCGGGTAAACCTTTCTGTCAAGTTGTATTCCCCGAAGCGTTTGTAAGGGAAATTGTCTTGGTTTTTTCAACCGTCCCGACCCGGAATCGCCCTGCAATGATTCGTCGTTCGTTGTCGCCTCGGTACGTTCCAGAATGGATTTTGCAAACTGTTGCCAAAGAAGAAGCGGTTCTTGTTCTCTTTGCTCCGTCCAGACAACCGCCGGGGTATACTGCACGGAAACCGGCGTCGATTGAAGAAGCGGAAGGGTGTTCGTTTTCGTGAAATCCGTCGACTCCCAGTCGGAAAACGGCGTTGTTCCCTCAATTCCCAAGACGGTTTTCCAACGGAAACGCTCTTGATCCCGGTCAAACGTCAGTTCGGCCAACTCCCACGAGGTTCCGTCCCGCTCCGTTGTCCGGCAAAACGGCAACGCCGTTTCCGGCGAATCGTTTTGGTGAAAAAGCAGGCCGACGATCTTTTTACGTGGAATCGCAAGAACCTCGTCGTCCAATTCGAATTGAACCGTCTCCGGACCGATTTCACGGACAATTCCGCCGTAATAGTCCCAGGCGTTGCCTACGGTGATAAGCAATCGATCTTCAGCGGACCGCGTTTGTCGGATTTTTTGAATTTCCTCCGGCATTCCGTCGGCGATTTTTCCGAAAGGGATGGAAAAGAGAACCCCTTCGACAAGCTCAAGCCGGAACGAAAATTTTGCTCCGCTTGCCCGAGTCAAATGAAGCGTTTGATTCGCAACGCTCAAATCGGAAGCGACGATCCGGGAACCGTCCCGCAAATGGACGACGAGGAATAATTCCGGAGCGTTCGGCGTCCCGGCGGTCTCTTCCGAATGGAGTTTCAGTATTTGGCCCGGCGAAAACTCCTGCGTTTCGGTCCCGGACGAAAGCACCACTTTTTCCGCTGTCAGCTGCAACAAGGTTCCGCTTGACGCTTTGCCGTCAATGTCAACCACCTTGACGCCACCTTCTGAAATGGTCGTGAAGAGGAACAAAACGCAAGTGATAAGCGGTAGGTGAAAAGTGGTAAACCGATGTTCAATACGATCCGCATCGTTCCCGGCTGCCATTGGTCCCCGTTTGTTTTTGCAGAGTACGGCCTGACTCATATTTCGATCTTCCTCTCTTGGGCATCGATTTGTTCTTGCGAGAAAAGCGGACCACGGTTACAGCCGGGACAAAATTTCGCCGTTTTTTTCCAACTGTTCGCCGTTTCGAGGTTGCGTTTCCAGAACGGCCAGGTTCGACATTGCACCGGTCGGGATTCGTAGACCCGGCACGTTTTTTTCGCCGGGTCGAAAAGGCAACAATCGCCTTCTTCGAATTCGGCGAGCGATTTACCGAGACCGGGGACCGTGCGAACGAACGTCGATTCGAATCGGAAACGGTCGAATCCGAGTTCGGCGGCGATTTGTTTGATTTCTGTTTCCGAAACCCAAACATACCCCGGCTCACCGGTGCAGCAACGGCCACACTGTTTACACTGAAATTGCAGACCGGATTTATACCAGGGTTCAGACATGGAATAGAGGATCGAGGATCGGCCAAACGGTTGCCGGAAATTGCAGTCCACCGAAAAGAACGGTGCAAACGTACTCCCTAAAACACAAAATCAATCGAATTGATTCGTTCGGCCAGCTTGTCCATGAGTTCATCTTCGGCGGTTTCCGTTTCCGCCTGGTACGTTACGGAAAACCGCAAAAACGCTCCGGCGTCGTCCCAGGGGACCGTGCAAATGGAGTGTTGCGTAATCAAAAACTGACTTGCTGCTTCGGCATTCTGAAACGTTGGACCGTTTTCCACACCTTGCGGTGCTTTGACGTACAAAAAATACGTTCCGCCAGGCATCTCACACTGAAAGCCGAGTTCGTTGAGCGTGTCGACCAGCTTCTCCAGACGACGCCGGTACTTGCGACGGGTTTCGTTGAGAATCTCGTCGTTGTCCAAAGCGACAACCGCCGCTTTCTGGACCGCAAGAAATTGGCCGCTGTCCGTGTTGTCTTTCACGTCGGAAAACGCCCGAACAATGAGCGGATTGCCGCAGACCCAGCCGATACGCCAGCCGATCATGTCCCAGCCTTTGGAAAGCGAATGAATCTCGACGCCCACCTCCTTCGCACCGGGAACAGAAAGAAAACTGAGCGGTTCACCACGAAACTGGAACGGCAAATGAGCGGCGTCCTGGACGACGACGATGTTGTGTTTCTTTGCGAACCCGATTACCTTTTCAAAAAACTCAGCCGTTGCAACTTGTCCGGTCGGGCTGTTCGGGTAATTGATGACAAGCAGCTTCGCCCTTTGTCTCACGTCGTCCGGAATACCGTCCAGATCAGGATAAAAACCATTGTCCGCGTTGAGCGAAAGCGGGTGAACGATTCCGCCGAGGTATTTCGTATGCGTACCGGCAACCGGGTAGCCGGGCACGGTCATCAGCGTTACATCGCCGGGATTGATGAACACTTTCGGAAAAATCGAAAGGGCCGACTTGGAGCCGATGCAATGGTTGATTTCCGTTACAGGATCAAGCGTAACGTTCAAACGCCGCTGCATGAACCTCGCCGCAGCCTCTTTGAATTCGAGGCAACCGTTGTCGGCGTAACCGCGATTGACGAGCAGATTCGCTTCGGTCGTAAGTGCATGCCTGACAACGGGATCGGCCATGGAATCGTTTTCACCGATCCCGAAGTCCAGAAGCGGTCGGTCCGGAAAGTCGGCGAGTGCTTTACGCTTGGCTCGCTTGATCTTTTCGAACTTGTAAATATCGGTTCCTTTACCGTAATTCGCTCCGCCGATCCGGTCGGCAAACAATTCTTGAAAATAAGGATCGCTCATGTTAAATGAGAAATGGGAAATGAGAAATGAGAAATCATTTAACCGCCGCACCCTGTGCGGCGATTTCCGTCATTTTAAGTTAAAAACCAAGGTCAATCTCCTTCACCCCGTTGTAGGATTTTCCGTTGACGATGATTTTTTCCAAACCCGGCATTTGCGGGACATGGAGGATGATTTTGTTCGGCTTTTCCCGCCAGTTTGCGGTGAAGGAAACGTTAAGCGTTTTCCCGTCGGCACTACGGCGGAACTTGAGGTTCACCGGTCCAAACTCCGTGGGCATTTTCTCAAACCGGGTCTCCTCTTCCGAGCTTATCCAGGCGTGAGGGCAAAGCCGCATCAGGTGCAGATCGCCGTGAGACAACTGGTCGTCGATCACCGACAGTTTGGCAAAGTAAAACGCGAGCGGGAAAGCACACATGGTACCCTGGATGGCGTGGCGGTGTTCACAAGAAATGTACGTATTCTGTGAAATCGCTCCAACCATGATACTGTACATCCCTTCAAGGAATTTTTGGCGGTCCCCCAGTTGCCAACTGTGAAAGACGTTCCAACTGTAGCACGGTTCGCAGGTGGACATCTCGTGGATAAGCAACGGACGGTCACAGGCGGCGTGGTGCAACTTACCATCGCCAATCCAAAGTTTCCAGTTGGGGCCTTCACGGAAGAAATCGACCACGTCCACCATGATGGGATCGTCGGCTTCCATCAGTTCAGCCCACACGAGCACCATAGGACCGGTGTCCAGGTAAAAAGGTTCGAACGAAAAGATCGGCGCATTGGACATGAAGGTCGAGGGTTTGTACCGCTCTCTCCCTTGCGAATCGATCCAGTGTGGTCCTTCTTCGGCGATTTTGCGGTACTCCCGAACGAAGGTTTCCTTGTATTTTTTCAGGAACTCCCTGTACTCGGCAGCTTTCGGGTGTTTTATTTTTTCGAACAACCGCACCGTTGTCAGCATCCCTTTGTAGTTCCAAGCCAGGTTCCAAACCGCCTGTAACGGAACACTCTCATCGGTTGCCACCGCCGGAGGCAGCAATCCTTCCACCCCTCCGTGACCGGTCGCCGCCGAATACTCCATGATGAAATCGCACGCTTTTTCGAGCGGCCCGGTCCAGTGGTCGATAAATTCCTTGTCGCCCGTTAGCAGGCCGTGTGTCGCCAATTGGTACATCACCGCGCCATGGTCCGTCAGCCAGTCAATCGACGTGAGTGTCTTGGGGGTGCTAAAATAGCCGTCGTGGAGTTGATAGGCACTTCCCGGTGCCTTTACCGTCCCCTGGTTTTTGTAGAATATTTCGGAATACTTCTTCGTCTTCTCAAAATCTCCCATCTGGTCGATGAACATGTGACTCACCATCGAAGTGGGCGTCGCCCAGAGTGCGTCGTATCCCCATACGCCGGTAAGGTACGAATATTCCTTCGTGTTATGATCCCGTTCGGCAACGACAGACGCGAATTTCATGTTCTGCTCCAACGCTTCATTGAAGAAAGGTTCGGGAACATGGATCGTGGCGACCGTGTCGGACTTGGAACTCCAATACCGGTCGCTCATGGCCAACGCACCGTCGTAGCCTAACGCCAGTTCCCGGTCGATCTCTTCACGCGGCTGCGGAAGCATCGGCACGAGAAGGTCCACGTACTCCCCCTCTACGGCATTGAAGGTAACTTTCAAATTGGAAACGCCTTGAGAGATTTCACTGAAAGAGAGACGCCCCTCTTCGGCGGGCAACGCGATCAAACGCACCTTTTGGTCGGGTTCGGTGATCCGGTAGCCCGTGCGATTGTTATCGGTGTAAGCCTCAGCGGTCAGCTTGTTGGGATAAGGTATCAGTTCGGGATAGATGATAATTCCCACGGTCGCTGCGCCATAATTGCCGATGCCGAGCGGACTTTTGGTAAGTTGAACCGACATCGAAAACGTTTCGGGATGACGAAACGGATCGACGTGTGCCACCGAAAGCCGGACCCAGGCATACGTTGGTTCGAGAGAGGTAACGACATCTTCATTGCTTGTAATGTGAGCAAACACTTCCGACTTCAGGACAACACCGGCCTGGTTACGATATTCGGTCCACAGCACCGGCGTCTCATGCCCCTTGGTCCAGCCCTGTACGCCCTGTCCGCCGTCCCTGCTCCAGGTTGAGGCGGCGGTTGTCGGGAGAGGAAACGGAAGCCCGTCCGCCGAGGCACGAAAGGTCAGCAAAAAGTTTTGGCCTCTCCAGGGTGCCGTCCGCGAATTCATGTGATGGGCCGGTTCGCAAATCAACATGCCGTTATAGAGCACGGTGAATTTAAAGCTGTGGTCTTTCCACCCAATAGGCGTGTAAATGTTGAACTGTTCGGGCCACCAGAGTTTTGCCAGCTCGACACTGGGTTCGCCCGAAGGGCACAAGCCCTGCGCCGACAGCATTGATACGGGAAAGAGAGTTACGAGGAGAGAGATTACCAGGCGTTTCATGATGTTTGATGATGATAGGGAGCTGTTCTTTCCAGAAAACACGATAACGAGATCAGTGAATCAGTATACCGCGTTATTTGCCAATAGACAAAGGGTGTGTAAAATTTGGGTGTGGTCGTGATTTCAGATATTTTCAGTAGTTCGTAGAAAAGGGTTCACTTTAAAAAATTGCTATTGACGATCCCAACTCCTTTCTGTTAAAAAGGTTGCGTTCAACCAAACCAACTTTTTTCAGGAGAAAAAAACATGAAATCGTCAAGGAAAAATTTTAGTAAAGGCTACCAAATTGTCAAGAATGATTTTCAACATTCCGTCGCCGGGCTGTTCGAGAAACAATACGGTCGCCGTCACACCGGTCGTCAAAGGTGAAGAGATGAAATCAGTCATCAAACGTCTGCTGGACCAATGTCGCAAGATCGGTTTGAAATGCAAGTTACTGCTCCTGGACCGCGGATTTTACAGCGTCAGCGTGATTTCGTACCTGAAACATGCCCAGGTGCCATTTGTGATGCCGGTCATCATTCGCGGTCGGAAAAAAACAAAAGAGCAACCGGCTGGCGGCACACGAAAATATCGTGTCTGGAAGAAAAGCGGCTTTGATCACTACGAATTGAAAACAAAGGTCAAGGGAAAAGAAATGAAGACATGGTTCCATGTTTGCGTTTGTTGCAAAAATCAAAATGGTCAACGTGGCAAGCGAGGCCGAAAATCGTACACCTTTACGTATTACGGCACAACATCGCAACGGGCAAAGTGGTTTTTTGAAACGTACCGGAAACGGTTCGGGATTGAAACGAGTTACCGGCAGTCGAACGAGTGTCGAATCCGAACGAGCACTCGCAAGCCGCAGTTACGATTTTTGTATTTCGCGTTGTCGATGATCATGCGGAACTGTTGGATTTGGTTTGAGCGAACATACATCATGAACAGTGGTCGTCGAAGTCACCAAGAGCGAGAAACCTATTTCAGCTTCAAGGACTTGCTGGGACGCCTACGAAATTTCCTCGAAAAAGACCTCATCGAATTCGCACGATGTAT
>CAZNVM010000132.1:0-2802 GCA_964576215.1 uncultured Planctomycetaceae bacterium | reverse complement strand
AGCGGCAAAACGCAATTCCCTGCCGGTTTCGGTGTGCTTGCCAATGACCGCCTTGATTCGCTTGGGGCCGTCCATTTCCACGCCGATGGCCCGTGTACAGAAAAACGTCTTGACCCCGGTTTCGGCGGCAAGCAGGTTCATTTTTCTCTCATCCTCGTAATAATCGGCGGGCATCGCATTCCCGACCCGGCGGTGATTCATTTGTGCAACGAGGTTCCCAAGGTTCGGGTAAGGCGGCAGGTTGATTCGCCCCTGCAAGTGGACTCGCACTTCGGAACTGTTGTTTCCGCCAACAAGCGGACGGTCCTGAACGAGTGCAACGTTGAGTCCGAGCCTTGCCGCCGAGATTGCGGTGCAGGTTCCGGCAATACCGCCTCCGACGACCACCAGATCGAACGGTCCGCCTTCTGCGTCGGGAGCGACATCCGGCAAACCGAGTGCCGTCCGGCGGTAGGCGTTGAGTGTTTCAAGATCGTTCGGCGGCGTAAAATTCGGGTCAAGCGTGAAACAGATTGCGTCAACCCGTCCATTGAACCCGGTCAGATCGTGCAACGCAACCGCAGCGTTCCATTGATTCTCCGTAACGGTAATATCGTCCCCCCGTTGCCAATGCCACTCTTTCTCTTCGGTACCGAAAGTCGTGTTCAGCGTTTTTCCGTTGACAACAAGTTGAAACCGTCCCGGTGCGTGTTGCGGCGTCCAGACGGCCGCCCAATTTCGGGTACGTACGAAAACGCGATACGTTCCTGCCTGGGGAAATTTTACCGTTGTCCTGGCGTCGGCAACCGGCTTGCCCAGACCGTGAGCAAGCAGCATGGACGAGCCCATGATGTCGGTAAATTGCTGGTCCACGACCCAGCCCCCTTTTTCGTCGAACGACTCGGCTTCGACAAACACGGTCGTTTTCGGATCGAATTTTATCTCTTGGGCAACGAGGCGGTTGCCCGGTGCCAGAGCAATAAACGTACAAAACAGTATAAGCGGTATTCTTTTTTGCATGAGACGTTCTCCGTTTTCGTGGTGACCGATAGACCCCATCCCTCGGAGTGTACCATGTTTTTTCATACGGCACAAGGCGTTAGGTTTTCATCACGTCCGTCGACAAGTTTTCGACAAACAGAGCCGCAATCGTGAATGACTGTGTTGGTTTTCTCGCAATCACGATTGCGGCTCCGTACGGGGGTGCTTCAAGTTTCCTGAAAAACGAGTTCGTCCAGAGCTTCCGGATCGACGATCCAGCCGCGGCAGGTTTTGGCACCACAGAGACACTTCATTGCGCGGTCGGCGGGCCAGGCGTAATCAATCGTCAACTCTTCCCCCGGCAAAATGTCCCGGGTTGTCTCGACCCAAATTTCAATGCCGTTTTCGTCGTCGTTGTATTCCGGTTCCTCCACTTCCTCTTCGTTTTCAAACGAATCACCGAAATCCCCGGATTCCCCACCGTCAATTTGTGCGACACCGCCATCGCCGAAACAACATTCGTCGTCCTCGGTCAATTCGCCGAAGGGATCCGCGTCTTCGCCGTAAAAATCGCCGGTCGTGATGCTACTGTACGAATGTAATTCGTCGTTGGCCAGATTACCTTCAATTTCGGTCCCGTCGAATTCGTCTTCGGTGACGTAATGCATCAGGGAGCAGTTCGGTTCGCAGGAATGGTTCAGGTAGCAAAACGGTGGTGCCGGTTCCAACACCATTCCGTCCCCCGCCGCGATACAGTAATCGCTGCTGTATTCTCCGTCGTGGATCACCGTGCCGCGTGCTCGCCCGATCGGCGTCCCCGCCGGAATAAACGCGTAAGAAAAAACCCCAAGCCCGTACTTGGTCTTCCCGACCTTCACCCCGGTCGGAAAAACCCGGTTCAAATCAGTGGAACTGCGGAAAAAGTCTTGCATAAATGAAAAATAAAAAAATGAGAAATGAGAAAGGCAGAAAGCATAATGATAATGCCAAGTGAGCAGTGAGCAACCTCCACTATTGATTTTCTAAGGACAAAAAATTCATAAGTCACTCATCGAGATTACCAGTTTTTCATTATTTCCACTTTGATCTGCTCCTCGCTCTTGTTTTGAATTCTTCATCAGTATAAAATACGACCTTGAAGTTTTTCATGTTTCTTTTTTTTTATTCTATGGAATATAATCTCGACATGGATCGTGCCCGGCGTTGCGGGTTTCCTGAAGTCGTTTATGGCGAAGGGAAATCTGTATCGACGCTTAAGGGGATTTTTGAAAAGCAGATCGAACAAAAGATCGAAGTGTTCGCCACCCGGGTGGATGAGGCGAAAGCGGAGCAACTTTTGCAACATTTCCCTTCGGCCCGGTATAACCCGATTGGTCGCACCTTTCGGATTCCGAACGGTTTGCCCAAACAAAAGACGGCCAAAATCGCCATTGTGACCGCCGGGACAAGCGATATGCCGGTGGCCGAGGAAGCGAAAGAAACCGCTGACTGGACCGGAGCGGAGGTTATTTACGTACAGGATGTCGGTGTCGCCGGACCACACCGCTTCCGTGAAGCGTTGCCGCTTTTGGAAGGGGCCGTCGTGGTAATCGTCGTTGCCGGAATGGAGGCCGCCCTTCCAAGCGTCGTTGGCGGGTACGTCTCCTGCCCAATCATCGCGGTCCCCACCAGCGTCGGGTATGGGGCCAGTTTCGGCGGACTTGCCGCTTTGCTTGGGATGCTCAATAGTTGTGCATCCAATGTCACCGTCGTCAATATCGATGCCGGGTTCAAAGCGGGTTACGTTGCCGGGTTGATCGCCAAAAACTCGCGACAATGAGAAATTTTTAGAGTTACCGCTCT
>CAZNVM010000131.1:0-1624 GCA_964576215.1 uncultured Planctomycetaceae bacterium | reverse complement strand
TTTCAGCCGAATATTTACTCGCATTTTTTACACTAATTTACACAAATTGTGCAATATAGGTAGCGAAAAATGGCGGTTGTGCGGCAATTGGGCACTTTGTAAAATTGCCCAATTTAAATTTAAAAATTCGGCTGAACAGTTACTGTTTTTCTTGTTTTCCATTCCGTGCGACGTAATTCCGCTCCTTGCTGCAGGGGTTTTCGCAGGGAAAATTTTTTCCAGTGCAGGGAAATCGTTTTTTGGGCCTTTTTCCCTGCACGGTTTTACCGCTCTCTCGAAATCTTCCTCTCGGACTTGCAGGTAATGATCTTTCGCAATCTTGGAACTGTGCCCGATCCATTGCGATTCCAGGAACGACCCGTACTCGGCGTAAATCTCCGTGCTCCGGCTTGCTCTCATATTATCGAACGGGCGAGGAACCGGTTCGATCCCGGCCAGTTGGACGATCCGCCCGAACTGGGTTCCCAAATTCGTTCGTTCCGGGTCACGATACCTGGTTATCACAAATTCCGCTCCGTCACTGGAATCGGACTCAAAAAGTTTTTCAAGTTCGATTCGGAGTTCCGAAAATAACGGAACCAGTCGGCCCTCTTTCCCTGCATGGTGCTCCGTCTTTGGGCTTCGGACGTAAAACCGGTCTTTCTCCCAATTCACATCCGACCACCGCAACCGCAGAACTTCGCTTGGGCAACGCAGGCCGCCGTACCTTGCAAGGGCGATAATCGCACGCCAATCCTGGCACGGGCAAGCGTCCAACAGCCGGTCGTATTCGTCCCTCGTGATAAATCGGTCATTTTCCCGATCGACGAAACTGCCCCGGCCTACGCCGTCCAAAGGACTTTCAACAAGCCATTTTTTCGTCTTTGCCCAATTGAAAATCGCTTTGGTCTTCGTGATCGTTCCCGCCGTCGAGGATTCGACAAGCGGCTTGCCGGTTCGCGGACTACGGTACTCTGTCTGCAAAAAAAACTTCCAGTCTTCGATCTGGTCTGACGTCAACTCGCTCAAGGTGGTTGCCCCGTCGAAAAAAGCGAAAAACCGCTGCTCGACATAATCGTAACCGTCACGTGTCGAATCTTTAATACCGGTTTTCTGCTTCAGAAACGAATCCCAAAGTTCCCTGAGCGTGTATGTTTTCGGTACTTTGACCAAACCGGCCTTCGCCAGCTTTTCTCGAATTTCCGGCGTGGCGGCTTCCAGCCAGGCAAGCGTCTTTTTGTCGGGATCATTGTCATTGTCTCGACAATAAACCAACTTTTCGACGATCACCTTCAAATCATTCGCCGTCTTTTCGCTGTACCGACGACCGCCGAGGTAAATGGTTTTTCTTTCGGACGACTGACCGTTCGGATAAAATTGGATTTCATAGGAAGGTGTTTTGCCTTCCCGTTTCGCAAGTGTAGCCATAAAGTATTCTCCTTTCTGTTTGGCTCCCTTGCGGTATTCCTACAAGGGTTATCGCTCAAATGAAAGTAAATTTCAATAGGGGGCCAAAAAAAATTAAACTGAGAGGATGATATTTTTCCCTTTATTGCAGTGTTTCTCCCGCAACAAATTTTCGGAGCACCTCGCGGGAATAGAGAACCCGCCGTCCTATCTTGATGGAAGGGATTTTTCCCTGCTT
>CAZNVM010000130.1:0-10408 GCA_964576215.1 uncultured Planctomycetaceae bacterium | reverse complement strand
ACGTTGGAATTTCAAGTATTTATCCCCAATTGCCCATTTTAACACGCGAAATCACGGTCAACAGCAAAAAAACAGGAGATTCCATAACTTATTGTACCACAATGGGTTACAAACAAAATTTTATTATACAGTCAAAATATACTCCTCCCAATCATCGTCGGGTTCAAAAAAATTGTCCTTCATAATAATCATGCCTTTCATACATCCCGGTTGGGGATGAACCTTCTTGCCGTTTTCATCGTAAAGCGGCTTGCTCCAATCGGGATCGGCATCATTCGAGTCGTCCCAATTTTCATTTGCCTTCGGAAGCGAATCCACAAAACGCTCCACCTTTGGTAGCAACGATGGGGGCAACTTGGCGATTTTTTCGTAAAGTGCTGACACAGGCTCTTTTAGCGGCTGGTTAATGATTTCGTCATCGAGGTAGGCCGGGATTTCAGGGTGTTCTATCGCATAGGCAAGTCTCTCCTGGTATCGCTCCTCTGCCCGCATCATCACCGATGCAGGCATTTTGGTTACGTCTTCGATCCTTGCCGCCAGCTCTTCGGTAAGGGAAATCTCCGCCCGCAACAGTCTCTCAATAGTTTCAACAGAAGTTTTCATTCGTTCTGCCAGTTGAACGGTTTCCAAGCCCATTTCGTCGATTTTCTCCCGCAAAATGTTGCCGGGCGAACGGATGGTGATGTAGTTCGGCGTATGGGACAAACTCTGTTTTCGCTGTCTTGGTCCGGCTAAAACGGTGCTCATGATTCGGTTTTCTTCTCTTTCTTTTCCGCCGCTTTCACGTCGTTGCGCCGTGTAATAAAATACAAACCGGCGAGGATCAGACCCCAGATACCGCCGAGGATCGGGCTAAGGTGCATGAATTTTTCCGTATAGTGCGGCACCGACTGCTTTGGAACGTGCGTTCGGAAGCCGAGTTCCTTGAACGGCACGTCGGAAATGTAAATCCAGTTCGTTCCGCCCGCTTCTTTTTCGCCGAAAATGTGCTGGACGTATTTCGGGTTGTTGGCGATGATCTCTTTCGCCTCTTCCAGGAGTTTGTCGCTGTCGCCGAATTTCATCACGTTGGTCGGGCAGACGGTCACACAAGCGGGAGCTTCCCCCGTGGCGACACGGCCGCTGCACATCATGCACTTGGTCATTTTGGCGAACGTCTGGTCCCATTCGAACTTCGGGATATTGAACGGGCAACCGATCATGCAGTACCGGCAGCCGATGCAGTTTTGCGGGAAGTAGAGGACCGCTCCGCTTTCCGATTTTTGAAACGCTCTCGAAGGGCAGGCCGAGACACAGGCAGGGTCTTTGCAATGAAGGCACTGCTGTTTGACGAACCGCACCACCTCCTTACCGTCGGCGTCGTTGACGTTGCAGGTCCGAACGACGGTCCAGTTTTCGTCCGCCAGCACCGCTCCTTCGCCGTCGGTGGGAGATCGGTCAACCCATCTGTTATTGTTGTACATCTTACAAGCAACGGTACAACTGCCGCAACCGATGCACTTGGTCAAGTCTACTAATACGCCGTTCATATTTGTCTCCCGGATATGTAAAAGAATTGTTGTTTTTCGTCGTAACTTTTTAAAACCTGCTGTCTGCTATCTATTTCTTCGCCGTTAAATTCATACTCCGATCTGTGTAACCCGAGGTGTGTAACAGCTTATGGGCCAGGTGTTCGTTCGGGTCTTGGTCGATGTAGTTTTCGTACAGCGTCTTGATTTCCTGGTTTTCATGGCTCAAGCGAAGCGTCATTCTTTCGTCAATGCTGTAAATGGCGTTCGTTCGGTCTTTTCGTACATAATCCGAAGGGGGGAGCGAGGTTTTCGGCTGGCCGCCGCCGCTAATGCAACCGCCAGGGCAGGCCATGAATTCGATGAAATGCCAGCTTTCGGCACCGCTTTTAATCTGCTCCAGAACCTTTTTGGCGTTCGCCATGCCGGAAACGACGCCGACACGCACTTCGCCAACACCCGGCACGTCCAGTTTGGCACTTTTGATCCCGGTCAGGCCGCGAATCGGTTCCAACTCGTAAAGCAACGCCGGGATTTCCTTTTCGCCGGTGATGTAATGGTACGCCGTTCGCACCGCCGCTTCCATGACGCCGCCGGTCGCTCCGAAAATCGCCCCGGCACCGGAATATTCGCTCATCAGTTTGTCATAAGGGGCGTCTTCCAGAGCCGGAAGGTTGATTCCCCTGATCTTCAACGCCTTCGCCAGTTCCCGGGTAGTGAGAACCAAATCGGTGTCACGCATCGAAGGATCGCCGAGCTTGTTGGCCCCGGCGTTGTTCATTTCCGGTCGACTCGCCTCGAACTTTTTCGCGGTACACGGCATAATCGCGACGGAGAAAATCTTGCTCGGGTCCAGGTTGTTTTTCCCGGCATAGTAGGTTTTCACCAGCGGCGAAAGCATACTCATCGGCGACAGGGCCGTCGAAAGGTTCGGCAAAAATTCCGGGTAAAAATACTCGCAAAACTTGATCCAGCCGGGACAGCAGGAGGTGAACATCGGGATTGGGGCATTGAGTTCCCCTTTGATTCGCTTGACCAATTCCGTCGCTTCTTCCACAATGGTCAGGTCGGCGGAGAAATTCGTGTCGAACACCTGATTGCATCCAAGTGCCTTCAACGCGGCGACCTGTTTCCCTTCGACGTTGGTGCCGGGGATCATTCCGAACTCTTCGCCAAGAGCGACCCGGGTGGACGGGGCAGTCTGAACCACCACATGAAGGTCGGGATCGTCCAGTGCCTTGAGGAAGGCAAGCGTGTCGTCCCGCTCCGTAATCGCCCCGGTGGGACACCAAAGCGTGCATTGGCCGCAACCAATGCAAGGAATGTCGTCGATCAGGGGGAGTTCATAATGTCCCATGATCGCCTCGGCTCGATTGCAGACTTCGGCACATTGACCACACAGGATGCACTTCGAGTCGTTCCGCATGATTGACACGTTTTGCGGATCAATCGGAACACGACCGCGAAGCTGGACCGGAAAATTCCCGGTGCCTTCGTACTGTTCCGGCATCCAACCGCCGCCGCCGATTGGTTTTCCGCTGCAGCCACCGGCGTAAGCGGCGGCACTGGCCGCCAAGCCGACTCCGGCGATTTGCATAAACGACCGACGGGAAACCCCGGCTTCGTTGGCTTGAATCTCTGTACCCGTATTGTGAGGTTGATCTTGTTTCATGGGAGCAGGTCCGGATAGTGTGTAAAAATGAGGCATAAAATCAAAATTTGCCCATTCTATTAAGTAAAAATTTATTTATATGTACTATAAACTCCAAACGCAATTCGTCAAGTACCGGATACGGTCCGTCAACAAGTTCGCCAATAATAATAATGGCAGTCGGGAAGGGAGCGCAGCGCAGTGACCGGATTTCCCCGCGATTCGGTCCGGTCGCTTCACTCCGTTGCGCTCCCGGCTGCCATTTCATACAAACTTCTTGTTGGCGGTCTGTGCGGGGTCTCATCCGTTGGATTAGGGTTCCCGGAGTTTGGAACCGTCTTCGGCGATGCCGACGTCGTAGGCTCCGAATACCCGCATCATATCGATCAGGTCGCCGTCGTGAAACAGAGTGGTTTCTTTAAAATTCTCCGTCGAAAGATGGGCGAAGACAAATTCCCCCTCGACGAGCAGTTCGTCCCGGCGATGAGCCGTTACGCTTACGACGGCACCGCCGTCCCGCAGAGATTCGATTGTCGCACGATAAACCAAAAGATCGCCCGGAACGGTTTCCGTCTCGTGAAAGAGAATTTTGGGAATCTTGGCCAACACGACTTTCGCCTGGTAGCCAGTCGCTTCGCAGACGAGCAGGCCGCCGGTTTGCGCCAAACCTTCGATGATGAGCGAACCCGGCATGACGGGATGGTGCTTGAAATGATCGTGCATGTGATCTTCGGCAAGCGAAATCGCTTTAACCGCTTCCGCTCGTTTATGGCTTTCAAAAACCGTAAACCGATCGATCCAATACCAGTGCATTATGAATTACGAATTACGAATTGAGAGGGCAGTTGCCAGACGCCTAAATTTTATTTTCGACCAAAACACACATGTCCGCAACGGTGAGAATTTTTGAGATATTCTGGACCATCGGGTTCTTTTCGAAATCCCCAAAATCTTTGTCGGGCATCCGTTTTTTCAACTCTTCAAGACCGTTTGCGGTCAGTTTACCATCGACAACGTACCGGGCGTCGGACAACAGGTCCTCCGGAATCAATTCACTACGGTCGATTTTGATGGAGAATATTTTTTCAAGTCGAAAAACGATGTCAAGCAAATCGATGGACTCGGCTCCGAGGTCGTCAACCAACGTTGCTTCCATTGTTACTTCCTCTTCATCAACGGCCAAGGCTTCGACTAACGCTTCCCGAACGCCCGTGAAAACTTCTTCTTTCGTCGGCATGAACGATTCTCCAATCAAATTAGGTAGTGTTAAAGGTAAAAAATTCCGGCACCGCAGACAAGATGCCTGCGAACCATTATCCGGTTTCTTCCGGCGTCCATTCACTCCAAAGCAGGGCCAATTGGCCTTGGAGCGTATTCACAACCCGCCGGTTTGTTTCTTGACGATGTTCGCCGAGATTATAACGGATCAGCGTCAACTGTGCCCGCAAAGTCGTTTGGTCGTCAACGACCCCTTCCGCTTTCAATGTAACCGTCGTATCGGTCCACTCGACAATGTTCGCCGTAATCCGAATCGTTTGGCCTGGCTTGACGAATTTCCCGTATTTGACGTTTTTAGCTTCTTTGAGGACGACGATGCTGTGAGCAAAGCCGTCCGTTACTCTTACCAGCCACGCAGACGCCTGAGTCAACGCCTCAAGCATCAAAACGCCGGGCATGACCGGGAATTTGGGAAAATGGTCCTTCAGGTATTCCTCTGCCAACGTCAAAGATTTCGTTGCGACCACGGAATTCCCGGGGACTAACGATTCGATGCGATCGATGAGCGAAAAAAACATTGGCAACCCGATTCGACAAACGACTCTACACGGCTCTTAAAACACCAAAAACAACGAACTGGGGATTATACTTTTTTTTATTTGTTCTTTCAACCGGGGCCTTGAAAAGGGGTGTGCGGGAAAATTACAAGGCCCGCCGGACTTTTCGGGTCGGTTTGCCGAAGATCGGTTTTCCCTGCGGCGGACCAAAAGGATCGACAATCGTTGAATCGGTCGGTTTGGCAAACGCTTCAAAATCTCTGAGTTCCGCCCGTTTGAGAAGTCGGTCAATCCGCATCTCAATGCGTGTCAACTCGGAACCTTCCTCGGCAGTTACGAACGTATAGGCAACCCCGTCGCGTCCCATTCGCCCGGTCCGTCCGACCCGGTGAACGTAGTCGTCGCAAAACGTCGGAATGTCGTAATTGATAATGTGCGAAATCCCGGACACGTCGATTCCCCGTCCGACCACGTCGGTTGCGACCAAATAACGGAGCGTCCCGGAACGAAATTGGGCCATCACTTTGTCGCGGATCGGCTGGGCAAGATCGCCGTGAATCGTTGCGAGGCTGGTGAACTGCGATTCGAGCATCCGTCCGACGCGGTCCGCTCCCCGTTTCGTGCGGCAGAAAATAATCGCCTGGTTCGGCTCTTCCTGTTTGAGCAATTGAACGAGAGCGTCGTATTTCCGCATCTGATCAACGGTGATGTAATACTGCTCAATTGTTTCCACCGCGATTTTGGCGGAAAAATCGAGAATTTCCGGATCAATCATGTACTTCTTCGCCAGTTTTATCACCTGCGGCGGAAGCGTTGCGCTAAACAAAAGCGTTTGCCGGTTCGCCGGGGTTCTCGCCAAAATCTTTTCGATGTCCGGACGAAATCCGATGTCGAGCATTCGGTCCGCTTCGTCAAGAACGACCCAGCGGAGCAGATTGCACGAAAGAGCACCTCGTTTCATCAAGTCGAGCAAGCGTCCCGGCGTACCGATGATAATGTCAACCCCTTCGCGGAGCCGATGGAGATTTTTCGCAATCGGTTTTCCGCCGTAACACGCCGTAACACGAATGTCCCGACCGTACGTCAGTTTGACCGCTTCGTCCCGGACTTGTACCGCCAGTTCCCGGGTCGGAACCAAAATCAGAGCGACCGGAGAATTGCCCGGTTCACATTCCTCAACCCCTTCAATGAGCGGAATCAGGAAGGCCGCCGTTTTTCCGGTCCCGGTCTGCGCTTGGCCGAGCACGTCAACCCCCTTCATCACCGGTGGGATCACCCCAGCTTGGATCGGCGTCGGCTCAAGGTAGCGAGCGACCTTGAGAGCATCGAGCATCGTTTCGGAAATCGGCAACTTCTGGAACCCCGTTGGGGCAAATTCCATGTCGGCAGGGTCGGCATAACGCCCCGGCTTTGAAGGTGGATGTTCCCTCTGCGGAGACCGCTTGGCCGGAAGTTGCGAAACTTTGGAATCGGAAGGCCGCGAATCCGGCTTTTTCGTTTGCGGGACGGGTTTCTCTTTTTTGACGGCAGGTTGTTGCGGTTCTTTTGGAGGATCAGAAACAACTTTTTTGACCGTCGGCGGGACCGCTTTTTTATTCTCCTGCTTATTCTCCCGCTTGTTTTCCTGCTTGTTTTCCTGCTTATTTTTCGGTACAACGACCGGTCTGCTTTTTTCTTCCGCGTTTGGCTTTTTGTCCTGAACGTATTCCCTTTTTTCGGGATCCCAGCGTAATCTTTCACGCGGCGGAAGCGGTGGAATCGCGTACTGCGGATCGACCTGTTTCTTTTTTTTATGATCCCTTTGGAAAGAAGGGGGGGCATCCGCTTTGGGCTTCACGGCTACCGTTTTCTCGACGACTTTGTTTTGAGCGGCCTCTTTTTTCGGTTCCGTGAATTTGACGACGATTTTTTTGGGCGGAGCGGATGGTTCCTTAACGGGCCGCTTGACGTAGTCCCGTTTGGGTTCGATTTTTTCTTTCGGTTGAATCGCTACGGACGGTGTGCCTGGCGACTCCGCAGTGCGAAGCGGTGTTCGCCCGTAACTCGGCAGGGTCAAGTCGTCATCCCAATCGTCGGAATGAAACAGGGTTGACGGTAAGGCTTTACGAACGGGCACCGCCTCGGATTTTTTGGGAGCGGCCCCTTTCCGGGATTCCACTCTGTTTTGCGGAGGGGTGGAGCCCTTGTTTTTGCCTTGCTCCGGTTTTTGAGGCGGAGCCGCTTTGGCGGTCTTTTTGGCGACCGGTTTTTTCGAGGCTACGGAAGCATCGGAACCTTTCCAAGACGATTCCTTATCGAATTTGGACTCGTTGCCGCCTGAAACAAATCCCCATTCGAAATCTTCGTGAATGGAGTTACGATGCCGTCTTGGTCGGGAAGGTTTGGGCGTACTTGCCGTAGCTTTGTCCGAATGGGGAGACGATTGAGTGGAGGATTGCTGTCCGCCCGATTTTCCGTACCGAGCTTGTTTTTTTTTCATTCGAGAAATTCCTAAAACGCAGAGTACCGACTAAGGAACAGTATAAAAATAACAATGGTAGCACAGTGACCGGATCAAACAGCTGGGAAATCCGGTCACTTCACTGCGTTACGTTCCCGGCTGCCATTCACAAAGTGCGGTTGCCATTTTTATACTGTTCCAAAAAAGACAATTACGCCGTGTTTATACCATTTTTTGGAAGATGTTTCCAGTTGGGGGTTGAGTTTTTGTCAGGAGGATTGCAAAGTCGCTTTTTTCCTGGGAACGCAGGCTTCCAGCCTGCCAGTGAGTTCGTAGGCATCCTACCTGCCTGCCTGCCTCGCAGGGCTGGCAACCTTCGCGCAGGCTGGAAGCCTGCGTTCCCAGGGACTTTGCAATCCTCCTGGAGTTTTTGTCAAGTGAAAGTATTTTTACAAGGTAAGGTTTTCGCATTAGACAAAGTATAGCGGTTCCAAAGGAAAAAATGCCTTGTTGCACGGATAATTGTCGATAAAGCGACGAGGTATCGGTCAAAAACTTAAAACCGTTTGCAAATGAAAATTGGTCTTATTGCCGGTCGGGGCAAGTATCCGTTGTACTTGGCCCGGACACTCAAAAATTCGGGACACCAGGTTTACGGTCTCGGGATATTGAACCACGTCGATTTGGAATTGAAGCAATACTGCGAAGCTTACAAAACAATCGGCTTGGGGCGATTGGGGGCCGCCCTTCGCTTTTTTCGGAAGCATCAGATTGCTCATGCAACGATGGCCGGGAAAATCGATAAAAAACTGCTGTTCAATCCGTGGTTTTTGTGGAGTCAGCTTCCCGACTGGCAGACGTTTCGTTTGTTTTTGCCGATGTTTCTGACCCGGAAGAAAGATTGCAAAGACGATACGCTCATGTTGGCAATCGTTGATGCGTTTGCCAAAAACGGTATCACCTTTCTTCCGGGAACCCATTTTGCCCCGGAGCTTCTCGTGAAACGACAAAAATTGACCCGACTCGGCCCGACTTCCGCCCAATGGAAAGATGTCTGTTTCGGTTGGCAACTCGCCAAAGAAATGGGACGGCTCGACATTGGCCAGAGCGTTTGCGTCAAAAATCAAGCGGTGCTCGCCGTGGAAGCGATTGAAGGAACCGACGAATGTATCCGCCGCGCCGGTTCTTTGTGCACGTCCGGCGGGTTTACGGTCGTAAAAGCCGCCAAGCCGCAACAGGATATGCGATTCGATGTTCCGACGTTCGGGCTGAAAACAATACAAACGATGTTACAAGCGGGGGCTCGCATCTTTGCGATTGAAGCGGACAAAACAATTCTTCTCGACAAGAAAGAGGTGGTTGATTTTGCCGACCTTCATAAAATCGCAATTGTTTCCATTACCGAAGAGGATACCCGCTTGGAAGCCAGCCCTTTTCCTCCCGGATTTCCTGCAGTTGAACTTTTCGGCGAAAGAATCTGAGTGGTCGGAGGTGCCGCTCAGTTTCTCCTTGTGATTTCCACCATCATTCCGTCGGTTTCCGATACGTTCAGAACACGAAAATTCAGGTTGCCGAAGAGAAGTTCGTCTCCGGGATTCGGGAGCCGCTCCAAGTGTTCCTGGAGGAAACCGGCAATCGTTACGTTCGACAGCGAAGGAAGTTTCACCTGAAACGTTTGTTCCAAACGCCTCAAATTCGTCAGGCCGGTCACATGCCAGACGTCGGGCGCGACTTTGGTGATCGGCAAGCGGTTCAACAACCGGCGACTGCGGCTCGATTGATGTCCGAAAATCGAATCAAAAATGTCTTCCCGCGTCAACACTCCGATTGTTGCACCGTATTCATTGAGAACGGCGGCGACCTCTTTGTCCTGCGATTTCAAAATGTCGAGCGCGTCGGCAACGGAAAGCGTCCAGGGAACGTAAACGACCGGAGCACTGTTTTCGTCCCAAACGGCGTTCCCGATTGGCGTTGTGTTTGTTTGCCCGATTTTTCGTAACGAAACGGCACTGGCGAGTTCTTCGTTTTCCTTTTCGGAAATCAGAATGTATCCGGTTCGGGGCAGTTCGTCCTGGAATTCCTCCATCACCTGCGCAAACGTTGTCGGCGGAGTGAAAAAATGCAGGTGCGACCGGGGACACATCAATTCCTCGACCCGCATCTTCGAGAGTTGCACGATATTTTGTAACACTTTCTCTTCCTGACGCAGAAGGGTCGCTTCTTCTTTGGAAAGTTCAATCGCCTGTTCCAGATCATCGATCCGGAGATACGGTTCCTTTTGAATATTGGGGAAGAGAAGCCGTGTCGAGAGGCGATTAACGACGTTGAAAAACACGAGAAGCGGTTGCAGCAGATTCACCAAAAACCGCAAGGGGAACGCACAGAAAACCGCAATGGGTTGCGACGCAAGAACCGCTGTGTTTTTGGGAAGGATTTCGCAGAAAACGATCAGGATGAAAAGAGTCCCGACGCCGCAGGTTCCGGCCAGTGCATACTGTTCCGCTTGCTGAAGTTGGAGAACCAGGACGGTCGAAAGGGTGAAGTACAAAAAGTTGACGATCAGATTGCCCAGCAGAATCGACGTCAACAACTGTTCCGAGTTTTGCAGAAGCGAATAAGCGGCCTGCGAGAACGCGTTTCCTTCGGACAATTTTTTCCGGTCCGCATGTCCGAGCGAAAAAAACGCACTCTCCGACATCGAAAAAAACACGGACGCAATCATCAAAAGCAACATGATGAAAAGCGTTACGGGATAGTGGCTCAAAAGATACAACATGGAATCATTTTATTCCGTTCTCCCGGATTTGGCAATGCTTGTTTCAAAAGTCCTTTTTTTAGTCCTTGCGAAAAAAGACGCTCTTGATAAAATGGGCGTAGCCGTGATTTTATGTGGTTTTTTCAGGTAGGTTTTTGAAAGCGAGAATCAGGAAGATAAGGAACAGTATAAAAATAACAATGGCAGCCGGGAACGGAGCGCAGTGAAGTGACCGGATTTGCCGTTTGATCCGGTCACTGCGCTGCGCTCCGTTCCCGG
>CAZNVM010000129.1:0-4482 GCA_964576215.1 uncultured Planctomycetaceae bacterium | reverse complement strand
CTCACGATGCAAAACTCGCTTCCGGCGGTTGGTCAAACCTTACCGCGCAGGCTCAACCTGCAAGGTTCTCATGAAAGGCTTTAACATGCTGACTTTTACATGACTCTACTCCTCTCTGCGGGCTTAATCTTGCCGCACCCTAATTTCCAAATAGCTGTAATGCCCAAAAAGAGGGAGCATTTCAAGTCATCATTCCCTTTCCATGATGGCACGAAACGTTTTGAGCATTTGAGGGTATTTCGCCATGACGTATTGTTCGACTTTCTGGTTTTTTAAAAAACCACGAATATAAATCAACTGGCTTGATACATCGCTTACATACGTATGAAACAAGTGTGACATCAGATCACTTTGTTTTTCAAGTTCCTGCAATTGCTTGGTGATTGAATTCCGTTTTTCCTCACTATTTTTCCACGGCGATTTCTTTTTTTGGGGAACCTGTTCTGATGGTGGAGTCGCCAGCACAAGCCCCTTAATCACATCGAGGCTGTAATTTTTTGCTTGTTTGAGTTCCTTCAAAATTTCTGCTTGTCGTTTTGGCGTGACGTTTTTCAATTCTTGAAGAGCGGCTTTTGAGAGCAACCCTTGGTTGAAGGCAAGGATGAGAACGGGATTCAGTTTGTCTGCGAGATTTTTATCGATACCGGGAGTAAGTGATGGCACACCAATTGCGGCGGCGATCTTGTCATCAGATACTTTTTCCTGGACTTTTTTAATCATTTTTCTCTGTTCCGCAGGCGAAACACCAATGACTTGGTACGACGCCGTATAGGTGTCCGGTAACTTCAACAAGACACAAGGAGCCGATGCCATCCCTGCTTCAAGTAAGATAAAGTAACGTTTATTTCCATCACTGATCAGTGCTTCTTCCCCCTTCTCATAAACACAAAGCGGTTCTGTCATTCCAATGGCTTCCATGCTTGTTCGGACTCTGGCAAGTTCCGGCTTCGTAAATTTTTTCGAGTTGGTCGGTACCAAACGACTCAATGGAATATCCTTTACAAGTATCGTCGATTTCTTTTCCATAGTAAATTTTTCGTGAGTGTACAAAATACTGATTGAGTTTAATATTTCCCTTTCAGTTCAGGTTTTTTCAAATCCTTGAGAGTGGTAAGCAATTGATTGAATTTTGCGTCCTCCCACAATTCCCGGAGGCATGTGTTCAGCAAAAGAACATCATTTTGCTTGACTTTCCCTTGCTCGTACAACATCTTACATTCCTTGATTTTCACTTTGACTTCTCCCTTCAGTTTTTTCATCGTCATTCCGTCATTTGAGAGTCCTTTTCCTTCGCGTTCCTTGAGGATTTTCGTAATGCAATCCAAATCCTTCTGTGTAATCTCACCATTCAAATAGGAATCCATCAAGAAATGCTGAATTTCGCTTTGTGAACTTTCCACAACCTTCATGGCGAAACTGAGTGAAAAACGCCCTTCTTCGACTCCTCGGATCAAGCGTTCTTCTCCTTTTTGCATCATCGCAATGTAGGAACTCATTGTCGTTGTCGATTTGCCGGTAATCCTTGCCAACTCGGAATAACTCATCCCTCGTTCATACATTTGTAGAATACGTCTGGCAAAATCAATCACGCTTTTGGGTGATCGGGTAATGTTTTCCGCCAGGCCGGACTGTAACGCCAGTACATCATCGGCATTGATGATCTCTGCATCAATGTATGTCATGCCCAACTGACGGTATGCCTCAAGGCGTCCTTCCCCATAAACGAGTTCATACTTACCGGTTTTTTTCAGTTTCCGTTCATTGACGCAAATCGGTTTGTACAAGCCGAGTTCTGAGATACTTCGAATGCTCTCTTGGAAACGTACCTGATCACGCTGTCTGGAATTGACGACAACGATTTTGTCGACAGGAACCTGTGCAAAACGGCGTTCCTTTATTGGGCGAATGGTGAGTTTTCCGGTGTTCATGATGTTGTCTCCTCTATAACACTATTCGTCCAGTGAATCAGATCAATAATGAGACGCAAGTCGGAATATCCGTGCAATTCAATTTTGAACTTCGAAGAATCCGCGATACAAACCAGTGGTTCTTCAGCAAGAGCTCGCAAAAACGGAAAATAGCCAAGAATTTGTGAGTTTTTGGAATCCCGAAGCGGAACACCGAGTGTAATATCAACATTGGGTCGTTTGTCGATACGAAAATACCATTGATGCCCATAGCCTCGCGGAAACGGAAGTGCTGGCTCAATCTTGATGCTGAATGTTTGGTTGATCACTAAAAAATCCTCATACTCGAAAACTTCGTTCGCTTCCGCTTCGATCTTCTTTTTGACATCTTTTCGTGTTTTTTTGAAGACATCGGGATAAAGTGATTGAATCGCCTCGGGAAGCGAACCGAATTCCTTGATCACTTGACTTCGTGTCGGCATGTTAGGGAGTGAGCGAAGGAGTGAGTGCGAGAGCATGTTGTATTTCGTAAAAGCAAACTGGATGCGTTCGAGCATCTCTTCTCTCGACATTCGTGATTGCCGAACATTGATCTTGGCCTGTGCCGCCTCGAAAATCTCCGAGGTGACGATCTGAGGATAACTACCAGGCTTAATAATCCATTTTTCTCGTGGGTTCTTGGTCGTTTTTTTGGATTTGAATTCGTGTTCCGTTTTCTTTTGCGATGTCTTGTTGTAAACGACACTACCGATGTATTGTTCGTCCTGTAAAATGCGTCGTATCGTCGATTCCGGCCATTTTCCGCCCTTTGGAGCGGGAATGTTCCGCTCATTAAATATCGTGGCAATTCGACTTTCCGAGTAATCGTGCGTTACAAAAAAATCGAAAATATCACGAATGATGTCAGCCTTGGATTTTTCGTCAAGTACCGTTTTGGATGAGTCATCAGGGATAAGTCGTACCCGATTATTCGGGTACGACTTGTGTTGCTTCGGCTTCATCACTCCAACCGGCTCTCTTTGCTCGTTAACTTCGAACCTCAATGTACCGTAAGGTGCCGGTCCTCCGGCACGGTTACCTTGTTGAGAAACTTTGACTGCCCCAGCAAACACTTTTTGACTTAAATCACGGCTGAATTTTCCAGCCATCTTCTGTTCAAATGCTTTTTGAAGATCATGAAATGAATCGCGGTCCTCACTTCCTTCCTTTAAATCACCATGTACGACATAAATAACTTTGACACCGTACTCATCACATTTAGCTTCATAAGCCGCTGAGTGGTTAATGTTTTGGAAACGGCCCCAGCGAGTAATGTCATAGCAGATCACATAACCGACATCACCTTGCTTAACACGTTCCAAGAGAGCGAGAAATCCCTTGCGTCCTTCTGCATTAAGACCTGATTTTCCGGCATCCTCGAATTCCTCGATAATTTCTATACTATTCTTTTCCGCAAAGACGCGAACCTGTTCCCGTTGGATTTCGATGGAATTTTCCTGCCGTCCTTCCGCCGAATGCCGATAATAGGCCAAGCCCCGCCGCTTCTTTTTTTCCCACTTCCACCATGTCATGTTTTGCTATTGTTTTGCTTGGTTACTTGAAACGAAGGTGCCGCCAAAAACGGCAGATGAATAGTTTTTGGAACGATGTTACTGATCTTTTCTAAAATTTTGCCCCAAATACAGTGCAGATCGATAAATTGGGAGGTTGTAACCGCCCGGAATCTTTAGTGTTTTAGTGCGGTATCAAAGTTGAGTGTTGGTCGGCGTGGTTCAAAATTTTCGATAAGGTCAGTAAAATACCGCTATCGATATTTGTCCGCAATCGGAGGAGATTGGTATTTGTCCGCCTTAAAATGGGTGCCGGTCTGTTGCGGTGATTCCGCATCTTTTGAATTCGCGGCGTGTTCCGCCGTGGTGTTTTGATTTTCCGCTTTCCTTGGGGAAAAGTTCTTGACCCCGAAGAAATCGAAACTCAGCGGGTAAGTCCAGATGATCCCTTCGCTTGCTTTGACGGCACAGACAATGGGGAAGATGACCGCGCAGACCATAAGTGCCAGCATCAAGTAAACACCAATAATCACGGAGACCAAAATCCCGCTTATCACAAAGTAAATCAGGAAGCTGATCCACCAATTGAAAATGACCCGGCCATGTCGGTCTACCCACTCGCTTTTTTCCTTGCCGAGAAACCATAGCACAATCGGAACCGCAATTCCAAACGGAGGGAACACGATCAAGAATTGCGAAAGGTGCAAAAGCATACAATAGGTGTCCTCCTTCAGTCCGAACAGCAACTCTTCTCCCGGTGGTTGAAAAAACCGGGAGAATGAAGTCGCTTCGTCTTGCAGGATTTTGGACTTTTCTTGTTGAAATTCTTCTTCGGTGAGAATCCCCCGATCCCGAAGTTCCGCGATTTTGGCAAGATCGTCGTATTTTTTCATGGTTTCAAGTTTAGCGTTTAGGACATAAGAAAGTATAGGAATAAGTGGTAAGTGGAAAATCTCTTCATCTATTCCCTATGCAGTCCGTCGACAAGTTTGTGATTTGTACGGTTTTCCCGTCATTGCGCTACG
>CAZNVM010000128.1:0-9294 GCA_964576215.1 uncultured Planctomycetaceae bacterium | reverse complement strand
CTTTAATTTGACCTGGAGCGATTTCGCAATGAATTATGCTTATTTTGTCGTTCCGTCGAATCTTGATAAGTGTCGGTCAGAACGACGTAAGCCGGTTCATCCCGAAGTTTTAAGGCTTCTCACCGCCATTCGATTCGGTGAAAAAATCCTTCCGTGGAAACACGATTTTCACAAATTTGATCAGATTGGGAGCGATTGCCGTTACGGGGTAATGTCCGGGATCGAAAAACAAGACGCCGTTTCTTGAACTTTTCCGGCTTTTCAACGATCAACTCGTTTCCGGCATAAACGTCGGCATAACGATTCCGGTTGCTGGTTGTGCCGTTCCGTAGACTTGCGAAACGTTGATCTCGAAATTTTTCGCCCCAAGCGAGTAGAGTGCCTTGAGCGTTTCACTCGCACACGAGGGAACGATCCAAGCGGGAGTGCGCCCTTTGTGCTGGTTCAGTTCGGCACAGAGCAGACCGGTCGCCTGTGCTTCGGTCCTTGCGATACCGGGACCAAGCATGTTGCTGCCGAGATCGTTGATCGAATTGAGGAACCCGGCAATCTTGCCCGATTCGTCGATCAAAACCGAAGTATGCCAGATTCTTTGCTCGTTCTCGATGAAATAACGGAAATCCTTTTCCCGGTGAATTCCGTAAAGCTCCATTTCCAAAGCGACCATTTCCGGGACGTCGTCTATTCTGGCGTCACGGATGATGCAACCTTTTGGGCAATGGCACGGCACCCCTTCCTCGGGAACCTTGAGGACCATTTCCTGAAACATTCCGGTCGGCTTGAATCCCGCCTTGTTGTAGAGCGAGAACGAATCGAGATTCATTGCGTTGGAAACCATTCGGACCGGCTTGTTTTCCTTCGCCGCAAAGTCGAGAATGTACTGAAGCATCAGCACGGCGGCTTTGCGTCCGAAAAAGTCCGGGTGGACATTCATAATCCCGAACGAAACGTGGGTCGGTCGCGGGTGAAAAAAACAGGACCCGGCAATACGTCTGCTCTCGGAATCAACGGCGAGAATGCAACAATTCGGGTCAAGCGATTCGTAAACCCGGGGGAAAACCCGCATGGTTTCCCACGGACCGCCGACCAGTTCGAAGCCGCGATTCTTTTTGTACCAGGTATTGAGCGAAGCGTGAATCAATTGGGCAACTTCGTCCCAATCCTTGCGTTCCATTAAACGAAGTGTAATGCTCATGACCAGAGGGGAGTGGGGAGAAGTGGGACACGCTAAACCGAATCGGAGAAATCCAAATCCAACGGAACCCCGGGAATAATGGAGGCGTTGACATTTTGGCTTTCGTCCATGTCGAGATAAACTTTCCCTTCCTCGATTTCCTGGAGGACGACCCGTAATTTGTCTTTTTTGTCGGTATCGACAAACGATCTGGCCCCTTTGTTGAGGTAAACCAAACGTTGTTGAATCAACGCCGTCAATTTGAAGCGTCCCCCGACTTTTTCGATCAATCTTTCGTCTTTAAGTTCTTCAAGCATGATGAAATAAATGAGAAATGGGAAATGAGAAATGAGAAATATCCGATCATTTCTCATTTTCTAAAATGTCAATAAATGTCTGCACCGCGACTTCCAAATCGGCGTTGACGATTCGGTAGTCGTACTCGCTGGCGTGTTTCAACTCTTCAACCGCGCGGCATAACCGGTCCTGTATCATTTCGTCCGATTCCGTTCCACGTCCTCGCAAACGCTCTTTGAGGACGTCCATATTCTCCGGTTCGATAAAAACCGTAATCGCATCGGGAAAAAGTTGACGAACCTTTTGGGCACCCTGAACATCAATTTCCAGGACGACCCAAAAACCGTCGTTTAATCTTTCCAACACCGTGTTTTTCAGCGTTCCGTAGAAATGTCCACCGCTAAAAACTTCAAAATACTCAAGGAATTCGTCGTTGTCGATCTTTTCCCGAAATTCTTCTTTCGAGAGAAACCAATAGTGAACTCCATTCACTTCATCCGGTCTTGGCGGTCTCGTCGTTGCGGAGACACTCATCGCCAGCGGTCTGTCGGATCGTCGAAAAACTTCTTTGAGGACAGTTCCCTTTCCAACTCCCGATGGCCCCGAAACGACAATCAAACGCCCTTTATTCGACATTTTGCAACATTTCCCGAATTCGTTCAATGATGGTTTTCATTTCGATCACGTGTTTGGTAATTTCGGCGTCGTTCGATTTGGAGCCGATCGTGTTCGTTTCCCGGAACATTTCCTGGGTCAGGAAATCGAGTTTACGACCGCAACAATCTTCTTTTTCGAGAACGTCGGCGAACTGGACGAGATGACTGCGAAATCGGACAATTTCCTCGGAAATGTCGCTTTTGTCGACGAACAACGCGATCTCCCGGACCAAATCGGAGGTGTCGAGCATCAAATTGTGTTCGTTCATCACCTTTCCGACCCGTTCCGTCAGCTTTTGGCGGTAGTGTTTCGCAACGGTCGGGGCGAGTTTTTCCACGGCGGCAATTTCGACCTTCAAAAGCTCCAGGTTTGCCGAAAGGTCTTTCCGCATGGACTCCCCTTCCGTTTGACGCATTTTTTGAAGTTCCTCAATCGCCTTTTCCACGGAACGGAGAATCACCTCTTCCGCAATTTTTGCGTGTTCTTCGGAAAGACTTCTGTCTTCCAGCACGACGCCGGGCAATTCCAAAAATTGCTCCAGCGATGGGGGAGCGTGAACACCAAGCGATTGACCGATTGAACGAATTTGCTCAAAATAGGCCAAAAGTAGCGGTTCGTTGATCTGAGCGTCGCCTGTTTTGTATTCTTTAACGACTCGAACGGAGATACTGACGGATCCACGGGAAATTTTTTCTCGAATCAGACTCTCAATTCGCGGTTCGTACAAACCATACCCCTCCGAAACCCGAAAAGAAACCTTCAAGTATCGATTGTTGACCGTCTTAATTTCGGTGGAGACCGCCAAGGCTTCGGCCCGAAGACTCGACGCTCCAAAACCCGTCATGCTAAGTAACATTCAATTACGAATTACGAATTACGAGTTACGAATTGCTGCAAATTCGCAAAAAATCATCTATTCCGTTTGTGTTGACGGCGGTGCTGCCGGAGCGGACGTTCTTCCAGAACCGGAATCAACGTTCAATCCGCCGGTGGAGCAACCTTTCCCGTTGAGAATCATCAGCGTTGTTACGCAAAGCGAGAACCAGAATAAAACGGTCCAGATGGTGATTTTTGTGAAGGTATCCCCCGCCTTGGTCCCGAAAGCACTTTGTCCCCCCATCCCACCGAACGCGCCAGCCAAACCTCCTCCTTTGCCTCGTTGAATCATAATCAGGAGGATCATAAAGAGAGAGACCGTGAACAACAGAACAATTAAAAGCACTTGCATCCTTAAATTCCTCCCTTAATGATTCCCATGAACGAATCGACCTTCAGCGACGCCCCACCGACCAACGCCCCATCAACATTCGGCTTGGACAAGATGTCTTTCGCATTGTCCGCCTTGACGCTTCCACCGTACTGAATCCGCACGGTTTCGGCGACTTCCTTGTTGTACCGTTGCTCAATCAGCTTCCGCAGGGCAACGTGAACTTCTTCCGCCTGTTCCGGAGTTGCGACTTTTCCGGTTCCAATTGCCCAAACAGGCTCGTAAGCGATCACGATTTTTTTCATTTCCTCCGCAGAAACGCCGGACAAAGAACCTTCAAATTGCCGACGCACGACCAAATCCGTCGTTCCGGCTTCCCGTTCCGACAGGAGTTCCCCGACGCACACGATTGGAACGAGTCCGGCTTTGAGGGCGGCCAAAACCTTGACATTGACCATTTCGCTCGATTCGTGGAGCGTATGTCGCCGTTCGCTGTGTCCGAGAATCACGTATTGGCAACCGACGTCTTTGAGCATTCCCATGCTGATTTCGCCAGTGAACGCGCCTTCCTTTTCAAAATAGGCGTTTTGGGCACCGACGCCGATATTCGACCCTTTCAGTGCGGCGGCAACCGCTTGGATGTAAACGCTCGGAGGGCACACTGCGATCTCGACCTCCGTGATCTGTTGCGACTCTTTCTTGACCCCTTCGGCAAGCGAAAGAGCGGAAGAAAGGTCAAGATTCATTTTCCAATTCCCGGCAATCAGCAGTTTCCGCGACATAAGTTTCGTAAATATATCAAAATAGTTCTTCTTTCCGCCCTTTTAACCGGTACTCCGCGCACAAGGACTTCCAAACGACCCAGTATCCTAAAAAAGTAAACATTGACAAGGGAGTGTGGGAAAAAATCAAGAGAACTGCGAAGTCCCTGGGAACGCAGGCATCTTGCCTGCGCGAGGCAGGCTGGAAGCCTGCGAACCCAGGGGCAGGCAAGATGCCTGCGTTCCCAGAGGTGCCCTCCATTTCTATCCATTTTGAACAATGCAGTTCTCTTGGGAAAAAAATTGCCGGTCAACCATTTTTTTCGAAACACTTGAATCCCTTTCTCGTAATAGGTACAGATGCGGGCAGGCTCCGTCGCGCCGCCGGAAAATCCCCTACATATTGCCCGACTGCCATATCCAGAGCAGCGTCGAAATTTTTTGCAATTATTGACCACTTTTATTCAAGCCAGCTTACAGACAAAATGTTTCAGAAATGCTATACTTTTTGCAGAACGATCGAGCGATTTCCACGAACCTTTCCGTTCGGCGAAAAAAGCGGATCGTCAAATGAGATTACTAGCTAAGCACAACGTCTAAACACACAAGAGGCACGTATCATGAAAACGACATCGAGTTTTATTAACAGAGCCGTAGTGAATTATTCCTTTTTTTACAGAACTGCTCCGGGATGGCGCAGTATTTTTGTCTTCCTCATTTTCGTCGCACTTGCGGTTGCGCCAAAAGGAGAACTCTTCGCGAAGGAATCGCAAAGCCGTGATATTCTCGAGTTCCTCGGCGTTTTGACCCCGGAACAGGCGAAAACGGTCACGGTCGATGAAAATTCGTATCTGGTCCCCTTGAAAAGAAGGGTTGATACGACGGTCGATTCGTCGCCGAAGTATTATTACTTTCTCCTCAAAGAGATTACCCCCGCTGAAAAGCGTGTCCTCGACGACGCCGCTGATGGAAAATGGGATCATTTCGATCTCCTCAACGCCTCGTTGATCGTCGAAGGTTGCGATTCCGCGAAGATTGCCGGTTGCGAAAAACGACTCGACCGTATTGCCGACGTGATTCGGGAAAAGGCCCGAAAGAATCCGGAAATCAAGGAAAACAAAGAAGAGTTGACAAAGTTGATTTTTGAGGCGTTGCATTCCGAACTGTTGACCGGAGCGTACAACATTGAGAACACGAATCCGGCGGATTCGTTCGAGACCGGCAATTACAACTGTGTGAGCGCGACCGTGCTTTTCAATTCGCTTGCCCAAAAAAGCGGGTTGGATGTTTGTGGACTGGAAATGTCCGGACATGTGCTCAGTCGGGCGAAATACGGAAACAGTTTTTACCGTGATTTGGAAACGACCTGCCCGAATTGGTTTTCCTTGAAGAGTGCCAAAGAAAGACAAGTTGCAACGCAAAGTAAAATCGGTGGTGGAACAACGCAAACCGTTGCCAAACCGCTCACCGCAGGAAAAACCGACGAACTCGTTCAGATTTCACGGAAAACCCGGGAAATCACCGACGTACAGCTCGTCGCAGCGATTTATTACAATCAAGGCTACGATCATTGGCAAGCGAACCGGCTTCCGGAAGCGGCCGTTGCAACGGCGAAAGCCTTGCTGCTCGATCCGGAAAACGAAAACGCTTGGGGAAATTTGATCGGCGCAATCAATAACATCGCCCTGAGTTTTTCCATGGAACAAAAAAGGCATGACATTGCGGCGGGACTATTGGATCAGATTGAGCTGATAGACCCCGGTTTCAAGGATCTCAAATCGAATCAATACCATATCTATTCGCCTTGGATCAAGGAACTTGTTTCCGCCGGACAAATCGACGACGCGAAAACCGTTTACGATTACGCCACGAAACGATTACCCAGCGAACCGAGACTGAAGAATTTGGAAAAATTGATGCGGTAGTTTTTTGAAGAACACAAGTCGGGCCGGCCTGTTTTTCCACAGGCCGGCTTTTTTTCAGGCTTCAGGGGAAATACGACATGCGAGACTACAAAAAACAGCGAGCGTTTGAACTTGGGAACAGTATAAAAATAACAGAGATGGTGTTCCATTGTTTTCTCGCACAAAGGCGCAAAGGCACGAAGGAGATGAATTTCTGAACGATTTCTTTGTGTTCTTCGTGCCTTAGTGCGAAACAGACTCGTTTTACCCGGCCATTCGCGATTGAAGCTGCTGGTACTGTTGGCAGCCGTGCCCCAGATATTCAAGGTTCAGCCCCAACTGTTGCAAGTGCCCCAGGACAGCCGGATGAGCGGAACCGACCGCCAAAGAAATCCATTGAAAAGCGGTCTCGATGTCCTACTGACACCCATTCCCAATTAAGTAACACAAACCCAAGTGTAACTCCGCTTTCGGATTGTGCATCCCGGCAGCCTGTTGAAAATACTGAAACGCTAATTCAGGATCGACCGTGACACCAACGCCGTAAAGGTAACATTCACCCAGCCGCTCAATCCCATCAGAATTCCCCATCGCGGCGGCCAGAGAATATTGCTCGAACGCTTTTTGCTCATCCGCCTCCACCCAGGTGCCGTCACGATAGAAATTCCCAATGAAATAATGAGCCGGTGAATAATTCTGCAACGCCGCCGCCTGCATCAAGTGAAACGCCTCTTCATTCTCAGGGGCTTTTCTGTTACTGCAATTCTCAAGGTTCAAACTCAGGTACGTTTGTCCAGCAGCAGCATCCCCCTTTTCGGCGGCACGGCGGTAATAGTGAAGTTTCAGTACATCATCGCCGATATTCTCATATCGTATCCCCATCTCGCAAAGAGCGGTCGCATTTTCTTTGTCCGCCGCTTTCTCAAGCCAATGATAAGCGGCCTCTGCATCGTTTTTGTCGCGATAATAATAATACAGCCCAAGTTCGGCGGCGGCGTTACCAGAAGTCCCCGCACTTCGCAATAGAGTCAACGCTTCTTCGTCCTCAATCAGAGCAAGGGCGGCAAGCAAGGTATTGAGCCGCTTGAAACTCATGGAACGACGCGGAAGCGGGCTGCATAAAAACATTGACGAGTACCCCAACGATATTTCCCCTTCTTTCCGCTCAACGGAGCAGTCTTTCGTCGTAACATTGAAAAATCTCAATTACGGCGATGGCTCTGCGTCGGATGATGATAGCATCGGTGAAAACTTCGGTGAAAACGGTGACAACATCGGTGAAAATGGAGAAAACATCGGTGAAAATGGAGAAAACATCGGAGAAAATGGTGAAAACTTCGGAGAAAATGGTAGTAACTTCGGAGAAAACTTCGGAGAAAATGGTGGTAACATCGGTGAAAAAAACACCTTAAATAAAACTCAGCTTCAGATATTGGAAGCGATACGTAATGATTCCAAAGCCAGTGCGAAAACGATCGCGGAAGAAATCGGTATGACTTCGCGAAGTGTCGAGATAAATATTCACGCCTTAAAAAAGCAGGGCCTCATTGAGCGTATCGGTCCGGCAAAAGGCGGCCACTGGATCGTCAAGCAAGGAAACGGTCAGAAATAACGCCTCACTTAAATTCCGCTTGCGTTCCACCTCTTGATTTTGCGAACGCCTCGACAAAGCGGTCCCGCTCTGGCTGTCGCTTCTTTTGACTTCAATTTCCTTGTGGCCTGGCCAGGTGAGAAATTCTGAATTTGCAACCTCATGGTAGCTATGTTCTAATAGATACCATCATTTGCGACACAACGTACTTTTGTATGTCAATTTCATGCGCACAAAGTCGGAGAGGAAAATCATGAGTAAGAGATTGGGTAAGGGGTGGAAATTTATTGTGAAGACAAGACTTTACCACAATTCAGAATTTGAATCAAGAGCGTGTGTTGAAATTTCCAGAAAAAAAGGGAGAATCGTCAAACTCTCCCTTCGCGGGTCACAACAAATTAACCCTTCCAACACGAAAGAATTTTCCCGCCAGAGGCGCCGCCCGGATTCGAACCGGGAAATCGCGGATTTGCAATCCGCTGCCTTAGCCGTTTGGCTACGGCGCCTGAATACTCGTTCGGTTCACAAACCTCAACCGAGCGGAACCCACAGAGTGGTACATCGGCGATCCCACGCCAATAATCCACAAGTTCCTTAAAAAACGCTTAATCAAACCAACGATAATCCCAAGACTGGTCGATACAACAGCTACAGTCGATACATCTTGTGCCGAAACCACCGGAAAGGATACCCCGCTTTCCCAAATTGACAAGGGGGCGTAATTGGACGATTAAAGAGCCGCAAGTGTAGACGGTACTCCGCCGAAACTTGCGGATTTTATGCGTGTTCGTTGTTACCCGGAAGTTGCGCGGAGTACTGCGACACTTCCGGCTCTTTTTGTTTTCACACAATCTTGTATTGCGGCTCTGTTTGTCGGGAACTTGTCGACGGACTGACTGGGAGTGCCCAATTGCCTGCCCAATCAGGAGGATTGCAAAGTTCCTGGGAACGCAGGCTTCCAGCCTGCGCGAAGGTTGCGGAATGAGGTCTCCGCCCTGCACAGGTAGAATGCCTACGAACTCACTGGCAGGCTGGAAGCCTGCGTTCCTAGGAAAAAAGCGACTTTGCAATCCTCCTGCCTGCCCAAATTCCCCGAATAGATAAGTCTCTCTACCAGAATCTGTGGGTAAAATTTGGCTCCGGTAGCTTTCCAAGAGCGTGAAAACGTTTCATTTCGTCCGTACAATCGAACGAGGACCCAATAAGGCACGCCGAACTTTCTCAGGAACAAACCGGCTTGAACATCTTCGGTACGTGCGACCATCATGGGCATCACGAAGGCGGGCCGAACTTGGTATTGTTCGCCGTTTCTCAGGGCGATTCGCCGGATGACGATATTTTGTCGTTTGGAACGATAATGTCCGTTCATTTCATACCCTTTTTCGAATCTCAAACTGTAAACGCCTTCATTGAGAATCGCTCACCGTCGGCTCGCGTTTTACCAAAAAAATCACTCGACGGGAATCAGGAGTGCGTTCAATTTTCGGGCAACACCATTGTACTTGGTGCCGTCCGAAAACGATTTGATCCGGTCCGTAGTCAACATGTTGCACAAAATCCCTTGCATCTGTTCCACACTCGACAGTCGAAGCACGTCGCGTCCTTTGCATAATTCTTTGGCACCAGGGCGATCCATCGCCAGGCTACGCCGTTAAGTAACTTGGCAGTCTGACTTGACTGTCAAGCGAAGTAACCCATTGTTG
>CAZNVM010000127.1:0-2449 GCA_964576215.1 uncultured Planctomycetaceae bacterium | reverse complement strand
ACGCCGGTGGTTTTCTCAAGCCGCTCAAACACGTCCCGAACCGCCGACGGGCCGCAATCCCAAAGGACATGCAATATGCGGAGTTCTGCTTCACTCGGTTTCATTTTTTTGAATTACGAATTTACGAATTACGAATTTTTTAGCCGCCGCACCCTGTGTGGCGATCTTTCTACGAGACTCTTCGTATTGTACTACGAACACCTTCGTATGTCAAGAGGTAAAACTGGAAAAATCGGAAAATTTTACTGAGATTCTACTCTTCGGTCTCTCTCCAAACCATCGGGCGGCGATGTCGGGATTCGATACGGAGAAAAACTTCGCCGTTGTGGAAAATGCGGACCGTTCCACCGGATTGGCTTACGGCAATGGCGACGGCGTTCGTTGTCCGTGAAATTGCGGCGGCAGCCCAATGTCGGGCACCGAGTCCTTTTGAAACGGTAATGTGGGCCGTACTCGTTTCGAGATACCGGCTGGCCGCTTCAATCGTTCCGTCGGAAGCGATGACGAATGCGCCGTCCAACTGGGCGATTTCCTTGACCCCTTCGCGGACTTTCGGATCGCCGAGAAACCGTTCCTTACGCTGGTATCCCCGGACGGGATCAAATCCGGCAGGCTTGCTTTGGGCGAGAACCCGCCGGGTATCGCCGACGACGAAAAGAGTACCGACCGATTGTCCTTCGCGTCCTTCCCGTCCGATTTCCAAAGCGAGATCAATGACCAGCTTGAGCGTTTTGAGCGGAACTTTCGTTTGCAGGAGCCGTAAGTCCTTGCCGGACAAGCGGTCCAAGTGTTCGTCGAGATCGATGATACTGATCGAATCGAAGCGTGCCGAGTCAAAATCGCTGTAAAGCGCGACGACTTTGGTATCCGGCGGAATAAACTCCGCCGCAACCGATTCGAGAACCGCATAAGTCAGGCGTTCATAGATCGACTCCGTTTCGTTACGATCGACCGTAACCGTGTGGAAGCGATGCTGGTTGGCTCCCTGGAGAAATTCCGGGTGGGTCGCCGTGATAATGACTTTTGTTTCACCGCAGCATTTGCGTAACCGTCCCCAATCGACCTGGCCTTCGACAAGTAGCAGGACTGCGGAAGCGTCCATGTCCTGTCGGGCGCGCAGTGCAACGTCAAGAATTTGGCGAAAGGAATCGGTAAATTTCAGCGGTTCCATATCAAATGACGTGACAAGAGGGAAAAGCCGTTCGCCGCCGAAAAACTCCCTGAACGCCCGACGAACCGACAGTATTCTAAAATGTTTCCCGCTTTTGAGCAACGGGTGGTAGGAAAATTCACGTCACAGGGCAGAACATGGTTTTTGACGAGAGCATTGACCGGCTTGACAAAATCGCCGCCTATCGTAATAATGACGGACCACTTCTGGTTGTAGTGGTTGTTCCGGGAAACAACTGTCAGGAAACCCTGAAAAATGTTAAGAATTTCCGGTAAAGTCAATACAATGGTTTACCTGGTGGTGTAATTGGCAACACAAGGGATTTTGGTTCCCTCGTTCAAGGTTCGAGTCCTTGCCGGGTAGTTTTTGGTGTTTCTTGATACCATCGCAAAATCTCGCAAATCGACGCAAAGGCTTGTAAATGACGCAAAGGCTTGTAAATCCAGTGTTTACGGGCCTTTTTCTTTGGACTCGAAAATCCCGTTTGCGGCTCCTTGCGGCGTAATTCCGGGTCTTACTGGTGGGAAAAGTGGTGGGAAAATTCCTCATACTATTGCCCTTTCCAGTCTGGAATTACGGCGGTCTAAATTCAAATCGCCTCCGATTCTCTTTGCATCCACTGGTGGGATTTTCCACTGGGCGGCCTCTTTATAGTCGGAATCTTGAATCATCAAATAATGATCCTGCCTGACTCGTCCGGAGTGTCCGATCCACTGGGATTCCTTGAAAGCACCGAACTTGTTGTAAATCTCGTTGCTCCTCGTCATCCGCATATTATCGAACGGACGCGGAATAACCGGCAAACCGGCCCGCTTCACAATCTTTTGAAACGCCGTTCCTAAATTTTGTTTCGGATCACGATACCTGTTGACCACGTACTCCGTCCCTTCACTGGATTCGTCCTCAAATAGCCGCCTGAGTTCAACGTATAATTCGCTAAAAATTGGAACGATTCGTTTTTCCTTACCATCATGGTGCGCGGTCTTTGGAGAAGAAACGGTGAAGTTTTCACTTTCCCAGTTTATATCCTCCCATTTCAGAGCAATCACCTCTGACGGACATCGCAACCCACCTATTCGACAGAGCGAGATAATCACCCGCCAGTCTAAACAGGGGCAAGCGTCCAACAGCTTGTAATTTGACTGTATAGTGAGCTAACCTATTATTATCAAAGGAGTTATGGATATTCCTGATTTTCAAGTGTATTGAGTTGAATTCATTTGCTTCACCATTAAAACGTTGGAATTTCAAGTATTTATCCCCAATTGCCCATTTTAA
>CAZNVM010000126.1:0-3508 GCA_964576215.1 uncultured Planctomycetaceae bacterium | reverse complement strand
GAAATAGTACATCTGGAAATATCTGTCAAATTTGAACCTCACTTTCTCGGCCACAAAAACAGTTGTAAGTATTTGATACAAAAGCAGTTAGCTTCATTTTACTAAAAAACCACCCACAGATTTTGGTGAGGAGGCTGAAATACAAACATCTACGGAACAGGATACCAGATCGGCAGAAAAAATCAATCATGGTCAGGCTGTGAAACCGATCTTGTGAACTCGGCGATCCAGTATGCCGTTTCCCTGTCCAGAAACGCCTTGTCGGACAAGACTTGGGGTTTGTTGCGAAGTAATTCTTGTAACCGCTTGAAGAAAATCCGCTTGATGGTTGGAAACAGAATCTGCCAGTCATACACTGGAGCGTCCTTTGATTCCTTGAGCGGGATGTGGATGATGTTCGCTTGAGACTCTGCAAACAAGTGGGCTAAGCTCGAATTACGTATGTGAAACAAAGTGTGACGAAAATCCTCCAAATTCAAACGGCACAGCTTCACCCTATCCGCTTCAAGGTCATAAGGCACCAGGATCGGCCATCGATGCTGAGCGTTATATTTACGTAACGATTTGAGATGATCTTTCTCGTACAAATTCGCAATGACAAGACCAAGCGAATCCGCCAGCGGCCACAAAAGATCATCGCTACTGACAACGACCGGGAAGGACGGCAGACCAAGGCAAGGACGCATGGCGATCAACGTCGCCGCCGACAAAAACGGAGCGATTTCTGTACAGCAGGGCAACCACTCCGTCCCGAAATTGTACGTCTCATCCGGCGGCTCCACATATTTGCACGGAAAACCGACACCTGACCACAGAGCGTGTTTCGTCGTCCGAATGATCTTGTTCGCTTTGACCCGGAACTGCGGAAACACAAACGCCTGAGTCTCGTCATTCCACCCGATGGAACGAGCAGGGACGATCTTTTTCAACCGGCTCATCTTGAAAATGACCTCCCGCAAAAAGCGATCTTTGCAATGAAACGTCGGATCGGGCAGCCCGGCATCTTCGATGTTTGCACGGATCACCGCAATCGGATTTTTGTCGAAATCCCTGACTTTGGCCGTGAAACCAAGTGTTTCTCCCCTGTACAGAATTCGACCACGATAGAGTTTTCGCGTTCGCTTTGAATTATGAAACAGTTCGTCCAAAAAGCACTTGACATCACACACAAAGGTCGGTGATTTCTGTTTCGGAGCCTTGCGGAACAGCCCGGCGGCCTCTTCAAACACCTCATAACGACCGACTTTTATGTTGCAAGGTTGTACATGTCGCTTGGCAACTTTGCGCATCGCCTCAGTCTGGGGCGAGCAAGGCAACTGTGCAAGCGTAGTGCCAAACAGTTCAGGCGTAAGCGTAATTTGTGATAATAATTTCACCGCATCCTCCGGTGCCATCCCCTTGAATCGATTGTCGAGATACCGGGGCCAGTGAATGGCGTCACGTTCCATTTGCATCAGTGCTTGCGGCTACGGGCGGAAGCGAGGACTGCCGAATAAGTACGGTTCTTTCAGGTCGGGATAAGCCTGCTGCATATCGTACACAATCAAAGAACCGTCCTGCTCCACCGCCTTTCGCATGACACGAAGGTCGTCCGTCTGACACCAGAAGATTTTCCGGGTCTCTTTGAACGCAGACCAATCGCTTGTCTTCAAGTACGGCTCGCGTTCAAAGTGATCGACCCAGCCGATCAGCGGAATAAACCGAAACGACCAACACGAACGTAGAAGCGTCCTAATCAGATGAAGCGGATTATTGTACGCGATCAGGCATTTTCTGCCGCCGCTACACCCTCCCGCAATCATCGCACGATAGGACCAAAAAGGCAGGATAAACCCGGCGTTGGTCGGCTGCTCATTTCCTTCACGGAACAGGCGAACGACGTAATCTTCAGGGTAACGCCCCTCACGTCCGATACAAATAACACCACAATAATGACCTGGCACATCCATTAGTGGTATCACCAGCACCAAGTCCCAGCCGCTCCCGTGAAAGACACGGTTCGGGGAGGTGTTCGGCCTTATCACTCGCGTTTCAGGGTCCACCAACTCCGGGAAAAACCACGACTCCACCATACGATAATGGGCGACTCCAAAGAAATTCGTGTTCACCTGAGCCGGTAATTTCCAGGCGGCAGACGACGCAGGCAAACCATCGGCATCTGAAAAATCCATCGCCGCCAAAGCGGAGTTCGGCTTGACGCCATTAAGATTCGCCGGTACGGAATCGGAAATATACTGTCGCAAATCCAGCGTGTCAAGCAGCCGATCCAATGAAACGATATTCAACTCATGCTCCGGGTCAGGGTTGGCAAAGGAATAATCCTGATGAACCCGCTCATTGATTCTCGCGGCGAACCGCTGATATCTTGCCCGCTCTGCAAGGTAACGCTCAATCTCCGTGTCGCCTACGTGATGAATGTTGTGCTGGAAAATCAGGAACTTCAACGCCTCTCGCGGTGAACAGGCGAGTTTTGACGCCATCAGATCGACAACATCACCTGCATAACCGCACCGGGGGCAACAGGCCCATTCATCTCCCTTGGGTCGCCGATACACCTCCAAATCCTCCATACAATGCGGGCAGCCGGGCAAGCGATGGTACTCAGGATTTTCAAAGGCGATTTTTGCACCAAAAGTCGAACCGGACCGCCAACCTTTCTGTTCGGCGAATGTGGCCAAAACTTCAATTGCGTGAAAACGGAACCTGGAAGCAAGCGAGGCCCCGGAATTTCCAGTGTTTTGCTCTGTTTGAATATGTGTCATTTTTCAATTTGGGTTATAATTTCGCAAATACTTGTCACTTAGCGTCCTCAAGACGCCGCCAGAAAAGTCTATTATACCAGAACGTCGGCTGATACAAAAAGCATAATCGTTACCAAGTGATGCAAAACACTCCTTTTTCGAGACAGAATTCACAATAGAGGCAGGGGGTCGAGACAGTGTTTCCGAGTCAGCGGCGTTCAATGCTTCGTTTGATTGCCGGTTCGACGTAACCAGCCATTTGATCCGCCGTGCCAACCGCCGCCGTGTTTTTGGAAAAAGACTTCCAAGGCGATGACGCGAAATTCCCGCCGACAATATCGCGGCGTCACAAAGCACCCCCTGCCGCTGCCGCTCATAATCCAGAGCGAGAGCGTCACCTTCCGGCGTACCCTTCTTCTTGCACCGCCGGATCAATTTGACAAGCTCACGGTGTCGCGCAACAATGGCGTTAATCACCGCCGCAAGCTCTCGAATCACCGAAACCACCATTTCCAGGCGGCATTGAAACCCTTCTTCCGTTTCCTTTTCAATCAGCTTCTCCATGAGTAGTGTCAACCGGATAAAGTCGAACTTGTGAAAAGGCCAGTCGTCAAGAAAATCTTTTGCAAACATCGATTCCGGCAGTCGAGGGGCACGGTGTTCCATTGGTTTTCCTCGCACAAAGGCGCAAAGGCACGAAGGAGTTGAATTTCCGAACGATTTCTTTGTGTCCTTCGTGCCTTCGTGCGAAACACATCTATTTTCAC
>CAZNVM010000125.1:0-1682 GCA_964576215.1 uncultured Planctomycetaceae bacterium | reverse complement strand
GTTCGGGTAAACCAGCATTCCATGCCAAACACCTCTCTCGGCGTCAATTGGCGGTAGCGGAGCTCCGTTGATGGCTTCGTTTTCTGGAGCGTAGCAAACCAATACCCAGTATTTTTGGTCAGGTGTCATTTGATTATTCTGAATACTTCAGATTACAAGTCGAATTTACAGGCGCAAAAAACTTTCGGGACCTAATGGAAGCAAAACAACTGATACACAGCAAGGCCCAGAATTATAAAAACGAGCATAAACATAACCCATCCCAACCCGATGATTTCAACGCGGATTAGTGAATGTGATCTACCACGATTATTTTTCCTTTTGTGTCTGTGTCTTTTGCTCATGTCGGTTTCAATATGAATCAATGTGATGTTCATTCCTTCCTCGGCTTAAACGTGCCGGGCAATTCTTTCTTTGTGATTTCATTGTCCAAACAGTCGCCGTCCAAACAGTCGGACAGCCGTTTGATCTTGTCCCGCAAACGGTCGTTTTCGACGTGCAGTCGCTTGGTCTTGTCCCACAAGCGGTCGTTTGTTTCTTCCAGTCGCTCTATCTTGCGTTCAAACACGTCAAGTTCAACGTTGTAGGCCCTGATAACAGCGGCGTGCGCGTTTTCAATGTACGCGATCCGCTTCCACAAAAACGGCGGCCACCAGTCGGAAAGGAAATTCAAAATTCGGTCTGTCATGGGTTATATTTTGCAAAAAAAACTTGCCTCACCACGCCGTGTACAATAAAAAAACTCAGCCTCATCCGAGAGTATGTATCGCTTCAGCAATCAGGGCAAAAATTCCAAGTGCGATGACAACGCCGAGAAAAACGATGTTTCGCCGGATCGACCTGGAAATCTCTTCAATCTCTTTGTCCATGCTTGCAATGGACACTTCAAACATGTCGTGACCGTTCATGTTTTTGTGGGGGTTAGGTTAATAAAAACGCCCCGATCATTTCGCCCTATAGGTCACACGGACGAAACAATCGAGGCTAACGGAACTTCCTGCGCGTGACCGACGCAGGTGGCAGGATTTTGGTGTAGGCAACAGAGATTTCTCTCAAGTGTTGTACGGATAAAAAAATTCCCCGCCAGCCGCGCTTGCATGGGCAACAAGCGCAGGCTGGGCGTGGTTCCCCCTGGGACTGGGAATGAAGTATTCGGAAAACCGTTAGAACCGGCAAGAAAGAAAAAGCCGTCCGGACGTATAGAGACGTGCCGGACGACACATTGTGCGGTCTGATAAAACGGTAGTAAAGGCCAAGTATCCTTTGAGTACCACCGCACACTACGCCCGGAGAGATTCGAACTCCCAACCCTCGGTTCCGAAGACCGATGCGCTATCCAGTTGCGCCACGGACGCCTGTCAAAAACAAAACCTACCACTCTAAGTATAGTTTACTTTTGGACACAAGACAAGACCCAAGATGAAAGACAGTCTGTCGTCGGCAGGCCGCTACAAGTTTGTATGAAAACCGGTAACTCCTTGTCAAATGTGAGTTAAACTGTGATTAGCAGAATTTTTTTCACAATCTCACCTTCAACCCAAGAGTCCCGGAAATGTTTAATTTACCCCTTTTTGTCGGCCTTGACTATCACCAGAACGTTATTCAAGTCTGCGTCATGGACCAAAGTCGAAAAATCCTTGCCAATGATACCGTTGTGAACGCCCCCGATGCCGTTCATCGGG
>CAZNVM010000124.1:0-3562 GCA_964576215.1 uncultured Planctomycetaceae bacterium | reverse complement strand
ATGGTCGATTGGGTGGACAAGATAAAGTTGCCGATAGAGTTGGTCTATTATCCCCCGTACCACAGCAAGTATAATCCAGTGGAACATTGTTGGGGAGGATTGGAAACGCATTGGAGTGGAGCGTTGTTAACAGATATTGATGTCGTACGTAAATGGACGCAAACAATGCGTTGGGGCGGCATGGCACCGAATGTCTATTTTTTGGACAAAGAGTTTCATACGGGAGTCAAACTCACCGCAAAAGAAATGAAGCCCTATTCACAGCGAGTACAACGGACACCGTTGATTGAAAAATGGAGTCTGGTAATCAAACCTGAAAAACTGGGCGGTTAATTTCTGGCGAAAGCCTAAAAGTGCGATTCCACGCAAAACCTGTCCCCACTTTCGTCGCAAAGACCGCATCAAGCCACGTTGTCTTGCCAAACGCATCGTACTTCATACGCTCCTGTACCGTGCCGGAAGCGTTGGTAATTGCCACAACATTCCAATTCGGATCGGCAAGTGAATAGAGTCGCTCCGCTCCCTTTTCACGCAAAATCAGATCGTCAATGTACCGCTTACCCCAGATGCACACCGATGTTACACCGGAGGTTACGGACTCCAATTCTTGCCATTGCGAGTTGAAGAACGACGTGGTAGCAACACCGCCCACCGTTTTCTTGATCCGCTGATTGAGACCATTGTAAGCGTAAGTTGCCAGCAGTGTACCCGAGGCATTCTTGACGGTCATCAAGCGATTCCAAGCATCATAAGTCCCTTGTAATCCCGGCATGACTGTCATGTTGCCATTTCGGTCGTGGGTGCAAGTCGATTGGATTTCGTTTACCTTGTTATGCGTCCGGTTCTCGGTAACACCCGCTCGGACATACTGCAACCAGTTGCCGGTACCATCGTAGTTCCACGTTTCCGTGAAGTTTGAGCCGGTGATGCCGTTGTTGGTCGAGTTCAATGTACCGCGATTGAGCGATTTCACTTGATCCATGCCATCGTAGCCATACAGTTCCGAGTTCGTTGCCGAAACCATGTCTTTCCGATAAGTCCGGTTGCCGACTCGGTCATAGCCATGCTGGATTCGAGCAACGTCAGTTGTGCTCTTCTTCCAAGCGTGATCGATGATTCGGTTGAAATTGTCCAACGCTCCTGAAACCGTGTAATCCAGAGCCAAGCCCGGCTGCGGATAAGTGGTTTTTATCGGCGTTGCAAGACCGTTATAGGCATATTGCACCAGCGACGTTGCCCCTTCCTTGATTTCGGCAACGCGACCGAGGAGATCGTCATTCGATCCCGCCGTGCCGTAGGCATAAGTCAAAGTTTTGCCTGAAGGATACTTCATCGTAACCGGTCGCAAGCGTTTGGTAAAATTGCCGCCCGAAGCAGTAGTGTCGTAAGTGTAACCGAGGGTGTTCGCACAAATCGATGTTTACATGATTTCCATTTTTTGTTATGATATGTTTCTCGCCTTGAGAGGCATTTTTTCATCAACCTTGCAGGAGGCATCATGTCCGTAACCGTCATTTCACAATCTGATCACTCACTTACCCTTCAAGTTACTTTTTCTCTTGAAGGTTCCATGCTCAACGTCGAAGAGTCCATTCAAGAGACGTTGAATGCCGTAGGACTCATTGCTACCGAACAGAAACTCCGCTCCTTCGATACCGATGGCTCGCCTCTGTTTTTCGGTGCTACCAAACTGACATCGAAAGGACAATTCACGCAAGATTATGAAACGCCATATGGTTCTGTCGGTGTGGAACGACACATTTATCAAAGCAACCAAGGCGGTCAAACCTATTGCCCATTGGAAGATCGTGCACGTCTCGTGCTCAATGCAACTCCCAAGTATGCCAAAATGGTGTCGTTCAAATATGCCGAACTCGGCGCACAAAAAGTCGTCGAAGATCTGCTCGAATGCAACCATCGCAACATCTCCATTCGCTATGTCAAAATGCTCGGCGATAGCGTTGGTATGATGGCTCAAGCGAAGGAAGAAGTTTGGGAATATACGCTTCCGACATTTGAAGACAAAGTGGCATCCGTTGGTGTTGGTATCGATGGTGCCTACATGTTGATGAAGGATGACGGTTGGCGTGAAGCGATGGCGGGATCGATTTCGCTCTACAATTTTGCGGGTGAGCGACTTCACACGATTTGTGTTGGAGCGACACCGGAGTATGGTAAGGAAAAGTTTCGCGAGCGTTTTTTGCGGGAACTCGACCGAGTGAAATCGGTTTGCGGTGATATTCCTTATGTGGGATTGTGTGATGGTGCGAAAGACAACTGGACATTTTTGACGCAACATACAGACGAGCAGATATTGGATTTTTTTCATGCAAGCGAGTATGTTTCCGATGTTGCGTTGGTATTGTTCAAAGGCAAGGGAAGAGAGAGCGAGCGTAAATCTTGGCTCCAAGATCGTTTACATATTTTGAAGCATGAGCAGGGCGGCTCGGAAACATTACGACAAGAGATGGAAGGATATTTGAAAGATGCTTCTCGCAAGCCGCGATTGACGGCGGACGATTTGGCAACGATCAGGGCATTGATTACTTATTTTACGAATCAAAAGGGTCGCATGGAGTATTGGCGTTACCGGGAGTCTGGTTATCCGATAGGGAGCGGTGTTACGGAGGCGACTTGTAAGACGTTGATTAAGGCGAGGTTCTGTGGCAGTGGTGCTCGTTGGAAGGACAGGGGGGCGTCGTTTGTGTTGTCGATTCGTTCTTTGCGATTGACGTCACAGCGTTGGCAACAATTTTGGAAAAAAATTGATTCGCAAGGGTGCCCAAAAATAGAAAAGTCGGCTATTATTTAACATTGAATTATGCGAACACCCCGGTTGACCTAACGGCTCTCTTGCAACACATGAGGGGCACCCAACAAACGTTTCCGCTTGCCTTGCGGCTTGGCGGACTAAAACAAGGCAACAATCCCAACGACCACGAACATCATCAACCCTGCCCTTTTTGTGGTGGCAACGACCGCTTCCGCTACCACGAGGAGACTGACAGATTCTTTTGCCGACAATGTAAACCAGACGTGGGATACACCATTCTCGATTTGCTACAACACAGCCAAAAAAACGGCATCAATGAAGCGGTTGATCTGGTGGTGCGTGAATCCGGTTTTATCATGCCGCCTGTCGAAGCAGGAAAAACGTCTGACTGGGTTGCAAAGCACTGTCGGTGTTGTTCTGCAACGACAACCAACTGGCAGCATTGGACGTATCCAAAAACACGGCGCTGCAAATGTTGGATTGCGGGAGCAACCATTTCAAATTCTCCACGCTCCCCTTGCCCGGCTATACCGACTACACTTACGCTCCTCAAAGTGCGTCCTATCGAGTGCCGATTGCGATTGATTCCGATAACATCGTGGATATTTCCAGTGAATATCTCGGAGGAAAGACCGTGTTCAAGTGGTTTAGCAATATCGATGGTGAACTTGTTCTCGGCACTCACTATACGATGGTGAATGGTGTGTTTACGTTCAAAAAATTGCGTAACGGCAGTTTCCTCTACTGCGAAATGACGAACACCAACTTCCCAGGACTGACATTGCGAAC
>CAZNVM010000123.1:0-12905 GCA_964576215.1 uncultured Planctomycetaceae bacterium | reverse complement strand
CTTCACTCCGGAAGTTGTTGCGAAAACCGCCACCCGTTGGATGCAACGAAACATGACCGCAAAACACTTTCATCGAAAAAACTATAAACGACGTGTACAAAACATCTTACATCGACGAATTTAAAATATACAGTCAAATTATGAGCATTACCGGATAAACGGTTACATTCGGGCAGTAACGATTCTATGACTTCTTCTGCTCTTTGTACTACTAATGTTTAAAATCATTTAAAAAATTCAGGATTTTATATTTATATTTGCTTTAAACGATTGTAAATCAACAGGTTACAGAATTTTTTTTGAGGTGTGTTTTTGACGGCGATTATGGTTTGATCGGGCTAAAAATGGTGATCAACAGATGCTACAGATGCAACAGATAAGAAAGAGGAAGCTTGAATTTTCTCAAAAAATATCTGTTGTATCTGTTGATGAAAACTTTGGTTGCGGCTGGGCCGCGATAGGACAAACTACAAGTCAAACTCGATACGTATGCCTTTTGTGTAAGTTCTTTGGTCGCATACCGATCCTTTCTTTTTTGGTCTCTACAAACTCTTTTGCATGAGGAATTGCTGTTGACACCGCCGGTAAGAGGAGTAGAATGATACTGTTCGACGAAGCGGAGGCAGAAGCGGAGGCAACTGTGCCAAGGAATACTCGAATAAACGGAGAAGTCTGCCTGGTTTCGATCAGTAGCTTCCTTAGAAACGGTCAAAAAATAAATTGCCCAAAAATTGCGGGACGAGTGTTTTTCAAACGGTTCAGTGGAATGTTCCGTTCGAGATGTCGCGCCCTTAGTAGCACCCTACTAAGGGCGCGCCATTGCAAGCCCTCTCGAAAATTCCACCGAATCGTAACGGGTATTTTAATTCTTGGCAGTTCCTTACAAAAACTTCTCTGTTCCCTATACCTGAAAAACCTGTTTTTCCGTCAGCGGTAACGTGCTGTTGACGCTTTCACTGTCCGTTTTCGCTGGGACACGTCCGATTCTTAAGTTTTCTCATTTCTCATTTGTCTATCCAGATCATCGACGAACAGGACATTGATGCCGCCTTGGACGAGAGCATCAGGGAATTCCTCGGGGAAAATTTTCCCGATTGGAAGGGGATTTTTCGTCAACACCGGCAATGGCACAAGACGGCCCCGGTCTTTACGGTGCTTTGCCGGATCGATCATCAAGTTGTCGGACACGTTGCGGTCGTGGTTCGGGCGATTACGACGACGTGGAATTTTCGTTACTACGTTGCAAGTATCCAAGGGGTCGCGGTTGCCCCGGAACATCGGCACTCCGGATTGGCTCACCGATTGCTTGCCGAAACCCTTGCCGAAGCGAAGCGGCGGGGATTTGTGTACGCGATTCTTTTCTGCAAGGAACCGTTTGTCGATTTTTACGCTTCGCAAGGCTGGAAGCTGCCGGAAGACCACACCGTCATGCGTAACGAAGACGACCTGCCGATTTCCATGCGGTCGAATTGCCCGATGTACTACGAATTGACGGGCGAACCGTTTCCCGAAGGGCCGCTGGATGTGCACAACTTCCAAGCCCGCCTTCCGGAATCCGGCGGACCGCCGTAATTGCCCGAATGGTGTCAAATCAATTCATCCAAAGCGTCCTGTAGTTTTTCCCGGGACTGTATGCCCATCATTCGCTCGACGACAGCCCCCTTGTTGAAAACCGTAAGGGTCGGAAGCGTACTGACGCCGTATTTTTGGGCGATGTTCGGACAGTCGAACACGTTGACCTTGGCGATCAGGGCTTCGCCTTCATTCGCTTCGGCCAATGCCTCCAGGATCGGAACCAGTGCCCGACACGGCCCGCAGGTCGGCGACCAAAAGTCCACCAACACCGGAATTTCAGATTGAAGAACGAGTTCGTTAAAATTGTTTTCGGTAAGCTCAAGCATAAAAAAAATGTAGAATGTCTGAATCGCAATTTTATTAAAATTTTCAAGATTAGTTGCGGGCGGAAATTGAAACGTGCAGCGCGTGGCACGCGAAACGTACAGCGTGGCAGGGTTAGTTTAGCGGAAATTTTTCGTTTTTGGAAGAGCATGCTCTTCCAAAAACGAAAAATTTCATCACGATTTTCCTCAGGTTTCCATTTCATCCTCCACAGCGGCCTTGGCGCGCTTTCTCGCGGCCCGAAGACGGTAACTCTCGCCCGTCGCAAGCAGGACGTTGATTTTCGAACAGATCGAACTCAAGCCCCCTTCGGCGGTCCCCAGTTGTCCCCGGCCCCCGTCGTTTTCGAGGTGTCCAAAAAAACACACGGCGTCGCTCACAGCGGACTCGCCCTGATTCACCAGATCGTCGTCCAAAGCGGACTCATTGACGCCATCAACAGCGTTTCCGTACTGAAACTAAAACTCCCCTACAGGGAATCCGATCACGTTTTGAACATGGCTTACAACTTCCTCTGTGGCGGCACGGCACTTGGGAATTACGAATTTTGAATTACGAATTACGAATGATGTTCAAATATCAAAGTGTTTTTGTCGTGTAACTTGTATCCTTTCTCGAAAGTTTTGGGAAAAAGTTCGGCGTTCCAGCGATAATGCTTGTCGATCCGCGCCCGAAATTGTTGAGGATACGGCACGATTTTTTCGTATTCCTCTTGTCCGATGGGTAAAATTATAGTACGATCTTCGCATGGGGATGGCGTTGTTGCCGTTCCTGGGGCCATGATTCACCTCCTTGTTTCGCTAAAACAAAGCGGATTATGGTCTTTTTTGCCATTTTGGGAAATACCAATTTCCCCATTTTATCCAGTTTTAACCGCCACTCAAAACGGCGGAATCCGAAATTTTCCAAGTGGACGATTCCCGTTGTTCGATATTTTTGAAAAGATTTTTTGGAAACAGCTGCCGAAGGATGCTCCGGAGTTGTTGGATATTTTTTCTACCGCAAGAATTGCTTAACGGCGTAGAGTGGCAATGAAAAAGCCTTGAAAGAATTCCTCACCGAATTTGTCCTTGCCGACGATCCTTACAACGGTCAACGTGAAAAATACACCCCGGAGCAAATTACCCACCTTTACGCGATCGCGTGCGAACATCCCCAAGATTCAGGGCGTCCGATTGATTGGTCATGGCGTGCATTTTTCCAAGAGAATTAAATGCAAAGTGCAAGGATTCGTGGGATAACCGTAACCAAAAAACGACCTTTTTTCGCTCAAAAAATAAGGTAAATAAGGTTGGGGTGGTGTGTGGGGCCGCTTGCTACTAAGATAGTTTTGTTCGGAAAAAAAAGGTGAAAATAAGGTTGTTTCCACGTTTTCGAAACTAAAAAAATACCTAACCTAAAATCGCGGCGACACCCAGTGTAACGTTAAATAACAAGCCCGATTCCCGATTTCCCGATTTACTTCTATGGACCATTCCGAGCAAACACGACGATTGGAGAATGCTCCGATTCGTGTTCTGCTTTGGCAGTATTCGATTCCGGCCATACTCGGCATGGTCGTCAATGCAACGTACAATATCGTCGGTCGGATTTTCATCGGACAAACCATCGGCGAAATCGGGATCACTGCCGCGACGCTTTCCTTTCCGGCAGTGATGATTTTCAACGCTTTCGGAATGCTCATCGGAATCGGTACATCAACGATCATTTCGATCAAACTCGGCGAAAAGAAAAACGGCGAAGCGGAACAGATTATCGGACAATCGCTCTTTCTTTTTGCGCTCATTTCGCTGCTCTTTGCCGTGATTGGAACACTGTTTCTCGAACCGATGCTCTACTTGTTCGGAGCAACTGCGGTTTCTCTGCCGCTTGCCAAAGAGTATTTGGGACTCGTTCTTTTCGGAATCCTGTTCCAGACGATTTCGTTCGGCGTCAACAGCTTTATCCGCGCCGAAGGACAGCCGCGAGTCGCCATGTATTCCATGCTCATCGGAGCACTGTCAAACATCTTTTTCGACTGGCTGTTTCTCGTGGTTCTCGGCACCGGCATCTGGGGAGCCGCTTTGGCAATGATTCTGGCACAAGCCCTTTCTTCCGTTTGGGTTCTTTGGCTCTACTTCAGCGGACGAACGCTTTTGAAAATTCGATTCCGGTACATCCGGTTCGATTATCGACGGATTTTTCAAATCGCGTCCTACGGATTTCCGCCGTTCGCAATGCAGATCATGGGGTGCGTTTTGCAGATTTTGCAGAACCACCAGCTCAAGTATTACGGCGAGATTTACGGCAAAATTCACGGTCTGGAGAACGGAGCGGAAATTTCCATCGCAATCATGGGGATTCTGTTTTCCGTGTTCATGCTGTTTCTCATGCCGCTTTTGGGACTCGGACAAGGAATGCAACCGATTGTCGGCTACAATATCGGAAACCGGCGTTTCGACCGGGTGCGTCAAACGCTGTCTTTTGCGCTGCTTGTCGGGTTTTTATTCTCAACGCTGACTTTTATTCTGGTGATGCTCAGGCCGGAATGGTTGATTCTGCCGTTCATCAAATCGAACGTGCCGAATCGTGCGGAAATTCTCTCACTGGGCACCCATGCCGTGCGGGTTTTTTCCATTATGTTGCCGGGCGTCGGACTTGCGATCATAACAATATCCTACTTTCAATCCTGCGGCAAACCGCTTTTGTCGCTTTTTTTGTCAATGCTCCGCCAGGTGCTCCTGTTGGTGCCGCTCCTTCTCTTTCTGCCTTACGTGTTTGAAAGAATCCCCGGCGCAACGGGTCTGGACGGAATTTGGTACTCCACCCCGATTTCCGATCTCGGCGCAATCATCCTGGCGGTTTTGCTACTCATTTTTGAATTCAAACGCCTGGCGTCGGGCATAGAATAAGACGGCAGACAGCAGACGGCGGACGGCAGAGTTCTGCAATCTGCCGTCTGCCATCTGCTGTCTGCAATCTTATTCTCTTTCTCCGGAAACGCGATTCCACAGGAGTAAAATCGACGCACCGGAAATCGCGGCAATCACCGTGAGTACAATCCCTGTGGTGTGGTTTCCGTACAGGAAAGCCCCGGCGGCGAACAGTGCCGCATAAACGGCGATGCACCCGATCACCGAGCAGAAAATCCCAATCGGGACCGACCACTGTTCACCAGCGTCTGGGATCGGTTCCCCATCCCTGGCGGCCTCGTCGATGATTTTCTGCCAGCCAGGCCCATTTGCTCGGGTGCGGCGGAGAAATTCGCGTAACACTTTCGGATCGTCCGACGGCGTCAGTAAAGTAGCGATAATCCATCCGACCGTTGTGATGGCAACGGCAATCACCAGTTCCCATCCGGGGGAAAGGCCAAGTCGCTCGCCGCCCCCCATTTTGAAAAACAACGCCACCGGGAGTGCAATCGCCATGGCGGCAATCTCGCTGTAAGCACTGATCCGCCACCAAAACCATCGCAGCATGAAAAGCAACCCTGTCCCGGCCCCGATGATGAGCAGAATCTCGAAACTCTCGACCGCCCCTCGAAGGTGGACTGCGATCAGTGAGGCGAGAATCATGATGACAACCGTACTGACGCGTCCTGCCATGACGAGTTGTTTTTCACTGGCGTTACGGTTGATATAGCGATGATAAAAATCGTTGACAAGATAAGACGCTCCCAAGTTCAATTGCGTGGCGATGGTGGACATGTAAGCGGCGAGAAGCGAAACAAACACCAGGCCGAACAATCCCGGCGGCAGAAACGTCAACATGGCAGGATACGCCAAGTCATCCCGCACCATGTTTTCCATGTGGGGAAACCTTTCTTGTAACGATTCCAAATCGGGAAAGACGATCAAGGACGCGAGCGCAACGATAATCCAGGGCCAGGGTCTTACGGCGTAGTGACAGAAATTGAAAAAGAGCACGGCCCCGACGGAATGGGCTTCGTTTTTCGCAGCAAGCATTCGCTGGGCCACGTAACTGCCGCCGCCCGGCTCGGCACCGGGATACCAGACGCTCCACCATTGCACCGCCAGCGGAATCACAAGCAATGTTATGATCGCATCCGTGTTGCTAAAATCAGGGAAGATTGACATTTTACCACGCACGCACTCGTTTCCGAAAAGCCCGCTTAAACCACCGACCTCCGGGATTCCAAGCACGAAAATGGCGGCAAGTATGGCACCTGCCATTGCGACCAAAAAGAGAAGAAAATCGACCCAGATCACCGCGGTGAAGCCGCCGAGCATCGTTACCAATAATGTGATGGCACCACCCAGGATAAGCGTGTAAATCGGCGGCGTTCCCAGCATGGTACCGGCGATTTTGAGCATGGCCAGTGTCACCGCCGCCATCACCATCGTGTTGAACACCAAGCCGATGTAAATGGTGCGAAATCCCCGTAAAAACGCGGCGGGCTTCCCGGAATAACGGACTTCATAAAACTCAATGTCGGTCATGACACCAATCCGCCGCCAGAGCTTTGCGTAAATGAACACGGTGGTCATCCCGGTCAATAGGAACGCCCACCAGAGCCAGTTACCGGCGACGCCGTATTTACGAACCAGACCGGTGACAAGTAACGGCGTATCGGCGGCAAACGTCGTCGAGACGAGTGAAAAGCCAAGCAACCACCACGGCATTGTTCGACTGGAAAGAAAAAACTCCGATGAACTTTTTCCCGCCCGACGCATCGTCACCCAAGCAATGACGATCATCGGCAAAAAATAGAGAGCAATAATAGTGTAATCAATCAGGTAGAGATGTTTCATGGTGCTGGTGTGAAAAATTGTTTAGCCGAGCGTCCGGGACGCTGACAAGTTGTGTATCTTGCTCCGTAAATTATCTTGGCGAATCATTCGTTAATCCGCCAGAATCCGATTTTGTCACTTCCTTGACTGTTTTGCAGTTTCGGTTTGTGGGCTTTCGTCGCTACTGAGGTTGTTTTGTCAGAAAAATAAGGTGAAAATAAGGTTGTTTCCCCAGTTTTCGAAACGAAAAACGACCTAAAATCACGGCTACACCCCAAAAATAGATGACTGTAACACAAAAACCAAGCCGTTTATTTTTTCTTTTCTTTTTTGCGTTTCACATCAACTCTCATCTTATTCCTCCAATCGCAAATTGTAAAGGGCATGGAAAATTCTGTCAAAAATCACAAATCACTCCGGATTTCCCAACCATTCGATCCGGTCACTGTTATTCGTTATTTGTTATTTGCCCCCTTTGCAAAACAAACACTCCCACTATAATCCAAGGTTGTTTTTCAGGAAATTCCGCCCTTACCATCAGCAAAATCTTATGTCCAAGACCACACGTAAAATCAAAAAAGCCAATCACGGAAAGCGTCCTTCCTGTGCGAAAGCCCGGCGTGCCAAGCGCCGGATCGTGCGGACCTGATCTTTCCACTTACAGAACGCTCCATCATGAAAAAATCGTTTCTCATCGATCCGGCCCTGTATGATTTGAACAAGCCGATTGCCGACTTGACGGAAATTCGCCGCTTCAACCAGCAACGGTTCGAAATGGAACAGTTGACGGCAATTGTGTACGACGACTGGGAAAACAAAGAGTGTGCGGGCTATCGTGATCTGACGGAGCAGGAATTTTGGGTTCGCGGACACATGCCGGACTTTGCCCTCATGCCGGGCGTTATCATGTGCGAAGCCGCCGCTCAATTGGCAAGCTATTACGCCGGAAAGCATCAATTGATGGACAACTGCATCATGGGTTTCGCCGGTCTGGAAAACGTCCGCTTTCGTGGAATCATCACCCCGGGCAACCGATTCGTGGTCCAGGCGAAATTGTTGAATTTTCGCAAAAAACTCATCTCCGCTCAGTTTCAAGGAATTCTTAACGACAAAATCGTCTGCGAAGGAATCATCAAAGGCGTTCCCCTCGGTGTCAGCGACCTAAAAGCCGTGAGCCGACAGTAAAGGAAGGGCATCGGAAATCGGGCATCGGGCATAGGAAATACTTATTACCTATCACCTATCACTTAGCCGGGTGCCCTAAGATTTAATCCGCTTACACTTTGAGCCGTCATGTCAATCAAAAAAGTGGAACTCGGTGGGTATCAGGATCGTTTTTGGTATCCGCGTTTTTGGGACGGTATGACGCTCGGTGCCTGGCTTGCGACGCTTCATCGCGGCGGATATCGCGTTTCCCCCAAACGGTACGCAATGGCCGGGTTTGTCACCGGGCTTGGCGTCATGAACTCTTCGTTCGCATTGCTTGAAAAGCTCCTTTACGGCGGCAAAATTGCGAAAACGCAGCTCGTCGCTCCGCCGGTGTTCATCATCGGACATTGGCGCAGCGGAACGACGCTCTTGCACGAGTACATGATCCTCGACCCGGAGTTCACGTTTGCGGACACTTACGCCTGCTTCACACCGGCGCATTTTTTGGTGTCACGAAATTTTCTGAAACCGGCGGCTTCGTTTTTGATGCCGAAAAAACGGCCCATCGACAACATGGCAGCAGGGTTTGACCGACCGCAGGAAGACGAGTTCGCCCTGTGTGCGCTCGGTTGCCCCTCACCGTACCTTCACTTGCTTTTTGCAAATACCCCGCCGAAATACCAGCGGTTTTTGACGCTCCGCGACGTCAGCGAAAAAGAACGTAACGCTTGGCTTGACTCGCTTGATTTCTTTCTCCGTAGCCTGACGGTACAAACTCCAAAGCGAGTCCTCTTGAAATCGCCGCCGCACACGGCAAGAATTCGAACGATTTTAAGCCGCTACCCCGACGCAAAGTTCGTTCATATTCACCGGAACCCGTACAAATTGTTCCCGTCGACGTACAATCTCTGGATGCGGCTTGCCAAAGACGAAGGGCTTCAGGTTCCGACCGGAAACGGAATGGAAGAGTATATTCTCCGCACGTTCGAGGAGATGTACGACGCGTTCGAAGCCGACGTTCCGCTACTCAAAAGCGATCAGTTTTGCGACATTGCGTACAAGGAACTCACGTCCGATCCGGTACAAACGGTTCGAAAAATCTACGAATGTTTGAACCTCGACGATTTCGAACGGATCAAAGGGAACATTGAGCAATTTGCCGATTCGCAAAAAGAGTACAAGAAGAACAAGTTCGAGATCGAACCTGCGATTGCCGAACAAATCCAGTGTCGCTGGGGCGGGTATATTAAGAAATATGGGTATACGGAGAAATGAGAGAAATGGGAAAACGAATGGAAAATTCCGTGAAACTTTTTGTCATTCTGTTTTTGTTTGTCGCCCTGATCGGTCCGTCAAACGCCGCGTCGTCTCCGACAGACGCTTGTGAGCAAATCGAAAAGAAATTCTACGACTTTTTGACCGGAGGACCGTTCCTCGACCCAAGCGATCCTGATGTGGCCGCAAAAATTCAGGAAATCAACGATTCCGCCCAAACGTATTGGGATACGCTGGAAAAAAATCCTGACAGAACGTTTCTTTGGGCAAATTTGCCGATGGAATTCACGGACAAGAACCTCCAGGCCGCGTCTTACGAAATGACGAACTCGTTCCTGCGGCTGAGCGTGATGTGCCAGGCGTACAGAACAAAGGGGGGCAGACTTTACGAGAATCAAGAACTGGGGAGCGACGTTGCCGGCGCGATTCTTTGGATGAACGAAAACAAATTCAAGATCGACGGCAAAACCTACGGCAACTGGTGGGACTGGCAAGTCGGCTCTCCATTGCGATTCATCGATTGTCTCGTGATGATGAAAGACAAAATGACGGCGCAACAATACGAGCATTGCGTTGAAGCTCTGCGCATTCATGTCAAGGAAGGCAAACCCTCCCCGGGCGACGCAAACGTCATGTGGAACCTGTTCATACGCCTCTTGATCGGCGTGCTGTGCAAAGACGACGCTTCCCTCAAAACAATCATTGACGACATGGATACTGTCTGGTTCAAGTATTCCACCGAAGGAAACGGTTTCTACGCCGACGGCTCCTACCTGATGCACGGTACCCATCCGTATACCGGCAGTTACGGCGCATCGGCCATCGAATCTGCCGCAAAACTCGCCTATCTCGTCAACGGTACGGTCTACGATCTCAGCCCGGAGAGCAAAAATCTGGCAATCCGGTGGATCAAAGAAGCCTATGCACCGGTTATCTACAACGGTCTGATGATGGATATGGTCCGTGGACGTTCCATGTCGCGCGAAACCGAAAGCGACCATTTAATCGGTCATGTCATTATACGTTCGATGTATCTTTTCACTTTAGTCGTACCGGAAAGCGAGGGACGGGCGATCCAGGAGCTGATAAAACACTGGATCACTGCGGCAACTCACAGGAGCATCTACTACGGTAAAGAGGTTTCGAACAACAATAACTACGTGTTCTTCATCAACGAACTGAAACGGCTTATGAATGACGCCAATGTACGACTTGCCGACAAGCCCGTTTTTCACAAGCAGTTTCCATCGATGGCGAGCGTCGTCCATTCAAGGCCGGACTTTACGTTTGCGATCAGTATGTACAGTCATATCGTGAAAAACTACGAAGCGATCATCGGCGAAAATCTGAAAGGCTGGAACACGGGTGCCGGTATGACGTATCTGTACAACGGCGATTTGGGGCAATTCAGTGACGATTTTTGGCCTACGGTGGATCCTTACCGTTTGCCGGGCACAACGGTCAACCAAAAGTCGGAAACGGCGGCCCACACGCTCAACGGCGACTCCTGGGCGGGCGGAACGTCCATCGACAACCTGTACGGTATTGCCGGAATGCACCTCAAACCCCACGGCCAAACCCTCGCGGCGAAAAAATCGTGGTTCATGTTCGACGACGAAATCGTCGCTCTCGGCAGCGGAATCAATGCAACAGACAACAAAATTGTTGAAACGATTATCGAAAACCGAAAACTGAAACCGGACAATAGCAACGAGTTCCTCTTCAGCCGCGATCTCGAAGAATCCGCAAAACCAACCTGGGCCTACTTGTCCGGTAGCGACGCAAACAGCGACATCGGCTACTATTTCCCCAACGGCCTCGGTGTGAAGATTGAACGGGGCGAGCGGTCGGGAAACTGGCGTTCGATCAATAACGTTCGATTGGCGTCGCTTGACCGGGAGTTAAAGGCCAATTACCTCACGCTCTATTTCGATCATGGTGTCAATCCCAAAGATGCGTCCTACAGCTACGTGATCCTGCCGAACAAATCAGCGCAACAAGTGGCAAGTTACGCGTTCAATCCCGACATTATCATTCTTGAAAATTCCGTCGAGGCACACGGCGTGTATGAAAAGAACCTGCATCTCACCGGCGTCAATTTCTGGGAGGATGCGGCGAAAACGGTCGGTCCGATCACAGCGGACCGAAAATCCTCGGTAATAATCCGGGAAACGGATACGGAAATTTTCGTTTCCATCTCCGACCCGACCAAGCGAAGCGGCACTGTTACCGTCCGGATTGAGTCAAACGCACTGGAATGTTCGGCGCAAGACGACAACGTCAACATCGTGCAGCTTTCCCCGGCGATTCTGTTTACGGTGGACGTTACCGACAAAAACGGTCTGCCGTCGTATATCTCGTTCAAAAAAGGGAAAACATCGGCGACGTTTTCGCTTCAAGTTCCGTAACTTTGCGTCATTATCGTCAAAAAGCTGCAAATTGCGGGAAACGTCTCTTGTTTTCCGTGTGCTTCAGGAGTAGAATGATGGTCTGCGGGTCAGGAATCTCCTCAAAATCGGTGATAAGTGAAAAACGCCCTCCTATTTCCGATGCTCTACTGCCCTCCATAACTCCAACAAAGAATCACCCATGAAAAAAATTTACTTGTTTGTATTATTGTTTGTAGCGTCCATTACCGGTTTTGCTTCGGCGCAACCGAATACCCTTTCGAACCGGGAGAAAGCCGCCCAATTCGAACTACTGTTCGACGGAAAAGAAATCGACAGGGAAATCTGGCAACAAGCGGTGGACGGCTACAAAGCGGTGGACGGCACCATCGTTTGCGATCATGGCGGAAATCTCGTTACGAAAAAAGAGTACGAAAATTTCGTATTTCGGTTCGAGTTCAAACTTCCTCCGGCGGGAAACAACGGGATCGGAATCCGAACCCGGCTCGGTGTCAATGCAGCATACAACGGCCATGAAATTCAGATACTTGACGATACTCACGAGCAGTATAAAAACATCGAACCGTGGCAAGCTCACGGCAGCGTGTACCGATTCATCCCGGCAGTTCGCGGTTCACTCCGTCCGGTCGGTGAGTGGAATCAGGAAGAGATCATCGTTTACGGTAATAAGATCAAGGTTATCTGCAACAACCAGGTGATCGTGGACGCCGACATGACCGAGTTCGTGGAAGGAAAGAAGGAAGCGTTGGACGGAAAACCGCACGTTTTCAATAAAACCGGGCTTATCGGTTTCCTGGGTCATAATGATCCCGTGGCGTTCCGAAGCATTCGGGTCAAGGAACTCAAAAGCGAAACAGAGGCAAACCAGTACCTCAATCCCGCCCCCAAGAAGCAGACGGTCCGCACCTTGTGGCAATCTCTGAAGAACCGTTTGGTTAATGGGGGTCATTGACCTCAAAACTCGTTAAAATACAACATGCTCACTTGCTCACTTGGGGTACGATTCAATCGAACGCTGTTGCCGCTTGCCGTTATTTAGGAACAGTATAAAAATAACAACCGCATTTTGTGAATGGCAGCCGGGAACGTAACGCAGTGAAGTGACCGGATTTCCCAGCGGTTTGATCCGGTCACTGCGCTCCGTTCCCGGCTGCCATTGTTATTTTTATACTGTTCCTTAGATTTTCTCAAGAGTAATGTGGTGTACCTTGATACGGCACCGATCATCTACTATACCGAAAACGGGATCAAATTGTCACTTTTACGGGGCTGGGAAATTTCGAATCTTCTGCGCCCTTAGTAGTTTGACTGTATAGTGAGCTAACCTATTATTATCAAAGGAGTTATGGATATTCCTGATTTTCAAGTGTATTGAGTTGAATTCATTTGCTTCACCATTAAAACGTTGGAATTTCAAGTATTTATCCCCAATTGCCCATTTTAA